>JBDLWB010000068.1:0-2702 GCA_039804425.1 Verrucomicrobiota bacterium | reverse complement strand
CAAAAATCGAAATCGCCGATTTGGGGAATCGAAGTTACGAAGCTCGCGTAAGCGATGTCGATAGAGCGCAATGCGAAGTCATGTGGTATGGCACCAAAGGTCAAAAAGACGTAGAGCTTGGCAAAGGTGCGACCTATCAGCTCAAGTTCGATGGAGTAGAGCAACTGCGTGCGGTTGTGACGCATCAAGGGGGGCATCGTGCAATCGCGCGCTTGATGTTGAACGTGGCGACAAAGCCCGAATTGCGCTTCGACTTCGCCGTGCCGAGTGGCATTGGCTTCGGTGAGAGCATGACATTTCGTGTGGTGGGTGCGCAGCAAGAAAAAGACCTCGTGGTGAGAGCGCGCTACATTCCGCCGACGGGGCATGATGCGGGTGGGCCGACTCTTTCTCCGCAGGCGGCGAAATTGATCGAATCCAAGCAATGTCTCGCTTGCCATCAAGTGGATGCCAATTCCGTGGGGCCGAGCTACTTGAACGTCGCGATGCGCTATCGGGGTGATGCCAATGTGACGACTCAACTACTCAAAAAGCTGAGACAAGGGGGTGCGGGTGCATGGGGAGAAATCCCGATGCCGGCGCAAGCCGCGGTGAGCGATGGCGAAGCAAACGAGATCATTCAAGCGATACTTGGCTTGAGCGAAGGCATGGCCGAGGCACGAGCGAAGGCAGAAGGAACCCTGGTATTTCCTGCGGCCGTGGCGGGAAGTGCTGCGGGTGGGGCTTGGGAAATCATCGCCGAGGCGCCCCTTCATACCGCAGCCAAAATGAGAATACCGGCGAAGTGAGAATGGCGAGTTGGGCACAACGCGCTGTCTCTCATCAAAGTTGATTCACTTTTGGGACGCTTTTGCCAGCACCTTGCGGGCGAGGGCTTCATACGCGGCATCGTGCTTGCGATAGGCCGAGTAGAGAAGGGCCGTGGCGACCTCTGGTAAATTCACCTCCTTGATTTTGCCACTGCGACCCGTTTCCTGGCGAGAGCCCGTGCGGGTATTCCCTCGGACATCGACGCGGCCTTGGTCATCAATGCGTTGGCAAAGCCACTGCACGCCGCGATCAAGGGCAGCGTTCCACGAGGCATCTTGCTCAACGGTGGGGCATTCGAGGATGATGCGTTGCAGATAAATCAGCGCCACGGCGTGGTAGCTCGAGTCATGGCCACCTTTTTCCGGAAAAGCGCCGTCTTGGCGTTGCAAGCGGATGCCATCCTCCACAAAATCATGTGCCGCCGCTTTGAGACGATCATGACGATGAATCATTGACGTTTGCAGCAAAGCAGCGCCCACAAGAAAACGGCGATGGCAGTAAATGCGTTGATTTTTGACCGCGCGATCATTGCTTGGAGAAATCATCCACAGCGCGCAGCGCAGCAGCTGAGGCTTCAGATCGGCGATTTCTGGCGCGAACTGTTTGGCATAGTCCGAGGCTTCCAAGTAGCGAATCGAGTGAGCCGTCGTTTCCACCAGAAAACTCGCGCTGTGAAAGGCATCATCGCAGGAGAAAGAGCCATCATCGGCCATTTGTGCAAAGCCCCACTGCAACTGCTTCAAGCCCCAAGCGATCGCATCAGGCTGCCGATGAGCAATCCCGGCCAGCACCCAGCGTCCGCCATCGCGCTGCAATTCCACATACCATTTCCCTTGTCCATCCTTCTCCCAAGCAATGTTGAGAGAATTCGCCCCAGAAAGAGAAGCCCAGTTCGCTGGTGCGTGTCGCGGACGATGAATCAGCTCCACCATCGCAGCAGAAGTGTCCACCCCAAGCTCCTGCGCCTGCGCCATCATCCCCCACATCATCAACCCCCAAATCCACTTGGGGGTCAGTCCTCGCATGGTAACATTTTTCATCAATTGGGTCGAAATAGCAAAGTGTAAAAACGAAAAAAATCGGCCGTTTTCTTGTGGAAAGAGCGTGCCGAGTTTTTCGATGGGTCAAAAAAGAAGATCAATCATCGAGAAGGAGCACCTCGCCACCGGCCGAGCGGAGGCTGAATGTTTTCGTGGAGAGTTCGTGGAACGCCTTGATCGAGCGGACCGTTTTGCTCTTCACGCGCATGAGCACCGAATGTGTGCGGGCAACGCTGCCATTCACTTCCACACCGCGCAGTAGTGGGCTATCAGAAATGCCGGTGGCGCAGAAGAGAATGCGATCACCCTTCGCCAAATCGCGCGAGAGATAGACGCGATCGAGATTTGGACCGAAACCGCAATCAATGAGCGATTGCTTTTCCTCTGCATCGCGTGGCCAGATTTTTGCTTGCAGGCCACCGCCGAGGCAGCGCATGCCGGCGGCCGAGAGGACGCCTTCGGGAGAGCCGCCGATGCCGACGTAGAGGTCGATATTGCTCGTGCGCAGGGCAGGAGCGATGGCTGCGGCAATGTCGCCATCCGAGATCATGCGCAGCTTCGCGCCGATGCGGCGAACGGCATCGACATATGGAGCATTGCGGGGGCGATCTAGTACCATGACGACTACGTCACGTACATCCTTGCCGAGAATTTGCGCGGTGATTTTGATGACTTCCTCCGTGGGGGCTTCGACGGAAATGGGCAAGCTAGGATCCGCCATAAAAGCGCGGCGCACGGGCTCGGGGTAAGCGAGCTTTTCCATGTAAAACGCGGGGATGTCTTCGAGGGCATTTTCGCCATCGGCAGAAGGCATGGCGGCGGCGATGCAGCTCACCGAATTGCCCATGCCCT
>JBDLWB010000067.1:0-3068 GCA_039804425.1 Verrucomicrobiota bacterium | reverse complement strand
GGCGACATGGCAACGCTGGTGGGCGGTGTCCGCGCGCTGTTGTTGCAAGCTCTTCATCCCGGCAGCTTGGCAGGCGTGAGAAATCATTCCCGCTATCAAAACGATCCGTTAGGTCGACTCGCTGGCACCATCCAATGGTTGACGGTGACGACTTTTGCCTCGCAAGAGTCGATCCTGCGCGAAGCGGCGCGGGTTCGGGGCATGCACGGTAAAGTGAAGGGGTCCTATGCCGATGCCCAGGGACAAACCAAGCAGTACGATGCTTCCGATCCGCACTTGCTGCTGTGGGTTCACATCGCGTTCATGGAATCGTTTTTGCGCTGTCACCAAACGTATTCCAGCACTCCCATTCCAGGGGGTGCCGATGAATACATTCGCTTGTGGGCCAAGTCCGTTCAGCCGCTCGGTTTGAACAACGCTCCCCAGAGTGAAGTTGAAATGGAAAAAGCGATCGCGCAATTTCACGAGGAGCTCGTGGTGAATGCCGATACTCGAGATGTCTTACAATGGCTACACCGACCTCCCCTACCGGCGACGGCTCGATTGGTCTATCGATTGCTCTATCAGGCGGCTTATCTGACCTTACCGCAGCGCTACCAAGCCATGATCGCCATGAAAGTCTGGCCTCGCTGGATTGTCGTGCCAGGAACTCGTGCCTTATTGCGTTTTCTGCGCATCGCCATCGGACCGGAAAATCCAATCCAAGATGCCGCGATCGAGCGAATCAAACGCAGCGAATCAAATGTCGCGTAGTGCTTGAATCGCAGCCGCCATGTCTGGCGCGGAAAAAGTGGAGGAGCCAGCGACGAGCACATTGGCACCTGCTGCTAGGGCTTTGGGTGCCGTCGCGGCACCGATGCCGCCGTCGACTTCGATGTGGTAGTTCAACCCGCGCTCGTGACGCCACTGAGCAGCTAACGCAATTTTGGGCAGCACTTCGTCCATGAAGGCTTGACCGCCGAAGCCTGGAACCACGGTCATGCAAAGCAGCAAGTCGATTTGATCCAGATACGGCAGCACCGACTCCATCGGCGTGGCGGGGTTCAACGCCAAACCTGCTTGGCAGCCCGCCTCGCGAATCCGACGCAGAGTTTGGGCCACATCGTGGTCGGCCTCGACATGCACCGTAATCAAATCCGCCCCCGCCGCCACAAAGCGCGGCAGGTAATGATCGGGCCGTGAAATCATTAAGTGCACATCCAAGAAAATGTCATTGCTCTCATGCACCGCCTGAACCACTGCGGGTCCAAAGGAGATGTTGTCGACAAAGTGACCGTCCATCACATCCAGATGCATCCAGTCGGCCCCCGCATGGATGGCGCGACTGGTTTCTTCCTGAATGCGACCAAAGTCCGCCGCCAACAACGACGGCGCAATCACACGATCTTGGTAGGTGCGAGGAATCATAAAAACGAAGCGGGTTACGCGACGTAGCCTAACGCTTTCGCGCGCTCATCGATTTTGCTGTCGTTGTCGAGCAACTCTTGAATCGGATCCCAGCGACCAGCCATCAAGGCATCGCGTGCCGACTCCGGCATGGTCACCGAAATCGAATGCCCCGCCGAGGTGCTGACGGTGAGGGAATCGAGGTCAATGGTGATTTGCACCTGAGGATCCGCTTCTACCGCTGCACGCAATGTCGCGATGTCCGCTGCCGAAGCTACCACGCAGGGCATGGCGAGCGTCGTGCAGTTGCCGTTGAAAATCTCCGCAAAGGACTCGGCAATAATGGCATCGAAGCCATACTTGCGCAGCGATTGGGGAGCGTGTTCGCGAGAGGAACCGCAGCCAAAGTTGATGCCAGCAATGAGGATGTTTGCTCCTTGGAAACGCTCGTCGTTCAAGGGATGCTGTGTCCGCTTTCCTTCGCTGTCAAATCGCACGTCGTAAAACGCGAATTCGCCGAGACCATCGAAGGTCACGCATTTCATAAAACGCGCAGGAATGATGCGGTCGGTATCGATGTCGGCACCAGGCACGAACACCCCGCGACCGCTTACTTTTGTTACTTTTTCTAAAGCCATATTCGTAGCAGATAAATTGTTGTTAGGCAGAAAGACCGAAGACTTCACGGGCATCGGCCACGTGACCTTTGACCGCCGCAGCGACCACCATGACGGGCGACATCAGCACGGTGCGACCCGTGGAGCTGCCCTGACGACCTTTGAAATTGCGATTCGAAGACGAGGCGCAGAGTTGATCGCCGACCAATTTGTCAGGGTTCATCGCGAGGCACATCGAGCAACCCGCGGCGCGCCATTCAAAGCCCGCATCGCGGAAAATTTGGTCGAGCCCTTCTTTTTCGCACTGAATCGCGACGATCTGCGAGCCAGGAACGGCAATCGCATGAACGCCTGCCGCTACTTTGTGACCTTTGAGATATTTCGCCGCTTCACGGAAGTCGGAGAGACGACCGTTGGTGCAGGAACCTAGGAAAGCCACATCGATTTTGACGCCCTTGATCGGAGTGCCAGGAGCCAATTTCATGTAAGCGAGAGCTTCTTCGATCGACTGCTTTTCCAATTCGCTCGAAGCTTTCGCAGGATCAGGAATGCTTTGATTGATGGCAATGCCGTGATCGGGAGAAATGCCCCAAGTCACCGTCGGTTCGATGTCGGCGGCGTTGATGCGGACGATGTCGTCATACTGTGCATCGGCATCGGAAGCAAAGCTCAACCAACGTGCGGCCGTGGCATCGAAGTCGGTCATGTCGACATACGGACGACCTTGCAGGTAAGCCACCGTTTTGGCATCGGGATTGACATAACCACAACGAGCACCGCCTTCGATCGACATGTTGCAAACGGTCATGCGTTCTTCCATCGACATGCGATCAAAGACATCGCCCGCGTATTCGTAGGCATAGCCGATACCACCTTTGGCACCGAGCAAACGAATGATGTGCAAAATCACATCCTTGGCATACACGCCCGGACGCAGATCGCCCGAAACTTCAATGCGGCGCACCTTCAGTGGCTCCAAAGCCATCGTTTGTGTGGCGAGAACATCGCGCACCTGCGTCGTGCCAATGCCAAAAGCAATCGCGCCAAAAGCACCGTGAGTGGCGG
>JBDLWB010000066.1:0-3478 GCA_039804425.1 Verrucomicrobiota bacterium | reverse complement strand
ATTTGGTCAACTGGATCACCGATCAGAAAATCGAAATACTCAGCGAAGCATCACAGCGCATGGCGGCCCACCTGGGAGCGAATCGAGTCGACTTCAAAGCTACACCGCTGACCATGGGCGTCGACCTCACCTTTGACCCGATCAAAGAAAAATTCACCGGCGAGTTGGCCGAAAAAGCCAATCCCTTCCTCAAAGGCTCGTATCGTAAAGGTTTTGAACTACCGGTCTAACAGCCCTTGCCCTCAACCCTCTCTCGTTACGGCGAGAGGGGGTTATTTTTTCCCCAACTGACGCATCAGGCTGCCGATGTCGCCCATGGGGCTGTCGCCGCCGGACATGGCTTTCATCATGTTTTTCATCTTGTTCGGTGAGCGCATCATTTCGCGCATTTGGCCGAATTGTTTGAGCAAGTTGTTCACTTCCATCAAGGTAGTGCCAGAGCCGAGGGCGATGCGCTTGCGACGCGTGCCACGGATGATTTCAGGTCGACGCCGTTCATCGGGGGTCATGCTGAGCACAATCGCTTCCGTGCGCTTCATGCGCTTGGGATCAAGGGCATTGCTGGGAAGTTGTTTTTTGATTTTGCTGAAACCGGGCAACAAGCCTAACAGACCTTCGAGCGGCCCGAGGTTTTGGATCATTTTCATTTGATCCAAGAAATCAGTGAAATCGAACTTGCCCTCGGCCATCCGCTGCGCGCTGCGCATCGCATCGGCTTCGTTGATTTTATCAGCCACTTGCTCGACCATGCCGACGATGTCGCCCATGCCGAGAATGCGGTCGGCCATGCGGGTCGGGTGGAACTCGCCGAGTTGATCGATTTTTTCCCCTTCGCCGATGTATTTGATCGGCTTGCCGGTGACCGCGCGCATCGAGAGAGCGGCACCGCCGCGTGCATCGCCATCGAGCTTGGTCAAGATGATGCCCGTGAGGCCGACGGCTTCATGGAAATGATTTGCGACCGAAACCGCTTGCTGACCGGCGGCGGCATCGGCGACAAGGAGTGTTTCCTTAGGCTGAAGAAATGCGTGGAGTTTTTTCAGCTCGCCAATCAAGTGATCATCGAGCTCCTGACGGCCTGCGGTGTCGAAAATCAACACACTTTGATCCTGCAAAGTGGCCCATTGCAAGGCGTCCTTGGCGACCTTGAGCAAATCCGTTTCGCCCGCAGCGGGCGTGTAGCAGGGGACATCGACCTGCTTGGCAAGAGTCGCCAATTGTTCGATGGCGGCAGGACGATAGAGGTCGATGGCGACCAAAGCGGGCTTACGGCCTTCTTTTTTCAGTCGATACGCCAGCTTCGCCGAGGTCGTGGTCTTTCCTGCGCCATTGAGACCGCAAAGCAAAATGCGCGCTGGAGGATTGAGGTCGAGCGGGACATTGTCGCCCCCAAGCAAGTCCGCCAATTCATCGCGGAAAATCTTGACGATTTGCTCGCCGGGTTTCACCGACTTCAGTACATCGACGCCGACAGCCTTTTCCTTGATGCGCTGGATGAAATCGCGCGCCACCGAGAACTCGACATCGGCCTCAAGGAGTGCCAGACGGATTTCGCGCAAGGCATCGCTGATGTTCGATTCAGAAATTCTTCCGACACCACGGAGGTTGCGGAAGGTTTTGTCGAGGGAATCGGCGAGAGACTGGAACATGATGATGGGAAGCGGGCGAAAAAACGGAGCGGCGGTGGATTACTTCACCAAAGTATCGCGGAGGATCTGGATGGCGTGCTTGAACGGAACAGGGCGACCTTGCGTGGTCGCGAGGCCGGTGAGGTGCATCAGGCACGACATGTCGCCACTGGTGAGGATGTCGGGATTCTGCTCAAGAATGTGATCCAATTTCAGAGTCCCCATTTTTCCAGAGATATGAGGGAAAGTGACCGAGAAGGTGCCGCCGAAGCCGCAGCATTGTTCACTTTGGCCGAATGGCAGCAAAGTAACATTGCCAATCGAAGAAAGGAGAGTGCGTGTGGCATCGCCCGAGCAAGTGCCGCGCGAGTGACAAGAGCGATGGAAGGCAATCTTCGTTGGCTCGGGCAGAGAACCTTTCCATTCCTTGAGGCCGAGACCATTGGCGAGGAAGTCCATGATTTCCCAGGTGCGGTTTGCCAACGAGTCGATCGAAGGATCAGGGCAGCTTTCAAATTGCAGCAAATTGCCGTGAAAATTCATCGCCGCGCAGGAGCCCGACGGCACGATGACAGGGAGATCGCCTGCAAAGACCGAGGCCGCGTGGAGTGCGACTTTGCGCGAGGCATTCCAATCGCCCGAGTTGAATGCCGGTTGACCACAGCACGTTTGATTTTCGGGGAAAACCACTTCGACGCCGAGGTGTTCGAGCACCTCCACGGTTGCTTTCGCTACGTCATCGAAAAAGGCATCGCAAAGGCAAGTGCCCATGAGCAGAACTTTCTTTCCAGTAGGACGAGTGGTGGTGTGTGTCATGCGGGGAGAACATTCACCGATTTACGAAAGATTTCAATGCGCGAATGAGCGAGAGCTTCATTTTTTCCGAGAAACGGCCCAAGTCAGCAGGATGAACAGGCACATGGCGATGATTTGGAAGGCGATTAGGTAAAGCGGCCAAGGACCGAGATGATCGATGAGGCTTGGATTGGTAGGGGCATGAGCGACAAAGCCAAAGTTCGTATCCAGTGCTTGATTGACGACAAAAGCGAAGATCAGATAGCCATTGATCCATGCAAATGCGCGAAGTGGACTGTGCCACCAGGGCGATGCGGGACGCCAGCCATCGCAGAGGGGAATGAAAAGCGCGGCGCCGATGATGGCAAAGTGGTGCAAGAAAAACGAAAAAAACGTGATGTGTGGAAAATCATGCTGCAAGGCCGGTGTAATAATCGCCTGCACCGTCGCGGCGAGCCCCCAGTAATACGTGAGTTCCTGCGCCCAGGGCCGACCTTTCATCAAGGCATAAGCTGCGAGAAATGCGGTGATGTCGCAGAGATGAAAGGGTAAGATGTTTTCCCAAGTGAGCAAATGATCCACCTGACTCCAAGCGTATTGCGAGTATCCATAGGCCGTGAGTGTAAAAAAAGCTAGGATCGTACGCACCAGCGGTCGTGCTGTTGCGGAGCGTCGTGCCGAGATCAACAGCAAGGCGACGATCACCAAACCCACGGCCACGGCCATGCCATGGTGAAAGGAAAAAACAACAAAGCGATGCGGCATGAGTGAGAAGCTAAGACCAAACAGTTCCTTCTGTCGATGGCGAAACGGTGGGGCGTGATTCGATCGTGTTTCGCAAGGGTTTGCCCTTGACGATGTTCGATGCAAGTCGTTTCTTGTGAGTCATGAGACAAATGTTGTTGCGCTATGTAGGTGCTATGGTTCTTGCCTTCTTCGTCGGGAGTTGCGGAAGTTCGGGCGATCTTAGTCGTGGTGAGCTAGGGCTTTTACCCTCATCGCCGCAGCAAGGGACCCTGTTTACTTACTACGAGCCCAAGGGTAAAGCGAAGTGG
>JBDLWB010000065.1:0-9233 GCA_039804425.1 Verrucomicrobiota bacterium | reverse complement strand
AACACCAGAAAAGTACGATTCCAAGCATCTCCGGTCACAACACCCAGTGCCGCATCGATCAGCTTGACCGTGACAGATGCGAATGCGGGTCGCCGCACCATCAGAATTCCCGTGACAGTCTCACCTGCCTCCCCCTAACAAGCAGATTTCATCGCTGCAGGCTGCGTGCGCGCTGTTAGCATTTCGTTAGAAAAAAGCGATAGAAAATTCATCGATGCGTCACCAACCAAAGACGACTGGAGGAACAACAATACGCACTTGATCCCGACGACGGTTTTTTGCGTCCTCAATCGCACTGACCACACCATTGGTGAACTCGATGACTCGTTTGCTTTTTTCTACTTGCGTGATAGCGATCAATCGACGGAACACTTGTCCCGTTCTCGGATCGACCTCATTGGCATACTGTCGCTCATCTTCGTAATCAATGAATTCCCAGGTCCCACTTTGCCCCTGAGGCGTCTGGCGCACCGTGCTTTTCGTCGGCGCGCTAATGGATTTCTCCACCTCGGCCGTGGTCATGCCCATGGCGACTTCTTTTTCGGCAATCAACTGATTCACCGCGAGCTGTCGTTCGTAAAAATGCTTTAAGTTCACCACAAAGTTCGGATCTTTTGCCTCAAAAGCCCACGGCCCCACCCAACCGGCGATGCCGTGACGCGTGCCTTTGCCACGCACTTTGTAGGCTTTATCAGTAATCGCTTCGATTTTCACTTTCTGATTCGCCACAATCACCCCCAAACGCTGCTTGCCATCGGGATCGGAAAATACCGGCGCATCTTTGACAATCATCAACTCGATCTGCTTGTCAGGCATCTCAGTCAGATAGACCACCCGCGGATCATTATCCAACAAGGATTTTCTCTCATTCCGCTTGGTTTGCGCCATGACGGGAATCATCAAAATCAGTGCCACGGCAAGCCATTTCATGACCTCTACCATAATTCACCTGCCGCGAATGAAAAGTAAAATCGAATTAGTCACCACACTTCGCCGCAAGCGAAAATTCTGAGATTCACCCTCAGAAGAAAAAATTTTAACAAACATTTAGCTATCAAAATGATCAATATTTCTTAACCATTGATCACCCGTGCCATCTCGAATCAAACCATTGATTTTCAGCGCTTTTGCTCCATCGAGGCAGGACGAGAAGGGGTCGAAAAAAAATTTACTTTCTTGGATAAAAAAGGATTGACCCATAAAAGTTTTTCAAGTGTACTGAAATGCACCAAAGCGTATTAGCGTTTATGTCGTTTGCACTGCCACAATTCAACGGCTTCCAGGAGCACAAAATGGACCCGAAATATCGGGTAGCCATTCCTGCGTCTTGGCGGCCCGAAGAAGGGCAGCAATTGATTTTGCAAGAGTCGAGCCGCTACGGTGTGCCCTGCGTGCGCGTTCTCACCTTGGCCGCTTTTGCCGAAATGGAAGGGATCATCCGTAGTTCGACGCAGCACAGCGCGGGGGAAATCCGTGAGGCATTGGAATTTCTTCACGCCAGCATTCTTCCCGTCAGCGTCAACAATCAAGGCAAGCTGCTGATTCCCAAGGAGTGGAGCCAACGCGCCCATCTGGCCGCCGAATCGACGGTGATGATGGTCGGGCGCGGCGAGTATTTTGACATCTACAACGGCGCCGATTACGCGAAGGTCTTCGAAAATCAAAAAGCACGCGTCGCACAAAATTTCGGCAATCTCGGCATTTTCTAATTCATCCCATGATCGCACTTTTTCCCTTTCTTTCGATGCTCTCGCTGCCACGGCAGCGATGGGCCGGGAAATGGTTGCGTCCGCGCCGCATCTCTGGAAATGGCGCACGAACGTTTTTGGCTGAGCAGGTCGAGGAGCAAGGGACGGCTCCTCGACCGCATTCTTTTTTTGCCATCGCCACCCGAGGCTGGCTTACCCCCGCATTCGCCATGGCAAACAACGCACCCATGCCGCCACTGCCACGCAGCGCGGATGCGAGCACTTTTTTTTCTCTGGCTGAACAGGGGGAGGAGCAAGGGACGGCTCCTCTCCCGCCTTACCATCTCCCCGTGCTGCCCGCAGAAGTCGATCAGTGGATGGATGCTCATCCCGGCGATGTGATCATCGATGGCACTCTCGGCGGCGGCGGTCACACCGCGTTGTTTTTGGAAAAAGGAGCGACGGTTCTCGGCATCGACCGCGACCCACAAGCGATCGCCCATGCGACGCGTCGGCTGCACGCTGCGGCGGATCGGCTTTTCCCGTTTCAGGCGAATTACTCGCAAATGCTCGATCACCCGCAGCTTCCCGCATCGGGAAAAGTGCAAGGCATTTTGCTCGACCTCGGTGTCTCCTCACATCAGCTCGATTGCGCGGAACGCGGCTTTTCTTTTCAAAAAGATGGCCCGCTCGACATGCGCATGGGACCGAATGCCGTGATGACCGCCGCCGATTTCGTCAATGAAGCGACCGAGCATGAAATCTGCCAAGTCCTACGAGAGTGGGGCGAAGAACCTCAAGCGCGCCGCATCGCACGCTTGATTGTTGATCGCCGCGAAAAATCTCCTTTCTCGCGCACATTAGAGCTCGCGCAGTGCATCGAGCAAAGCATCGGTCGTCACGGTCGCACGCATCCCGCCACAAGAACGTTTCAGGCCATTCGCATGCGGGTCAATGAAGAGCTAAGCCTGCTGCACGAGGCGCTAGAATCCTCACTCCGCTGTCTCGCTCCAGGGGGACGACTGCTCGTGATCACCTTCCACAGTCTCGAAGATCGCATCGTCAAACAATTCCTCCAACACCGCGCCAAGCCATTCATCGATGACCCGACCTGGCCCGCGCCGCGCAGCAATCCGGAACATTTCCTCGATTTGCCCACCCGCAAGGCGATCAGCGCCTCCCCACAAGAACTTGCCACCAACCCCCGGGCCCGCAGCGCAAAGCTACGGGTCGCCCTGCGTAATCACCACCCCATTCCAAACCCATGAATACGTCGCGAAATCAAGCACCTACGAATTCGTTTTTCTGGCTCACGTGCTGCGTTGCCTTCTGCATCGTCGTTTTCGGCGCCATCGCTCACGTCACCTACCGCAACAAGCAAATCCAAACGGCCCGTGAAATCGAAGCCACGGAAAAACGCATCACCGCCATCCGCCAAGATGGCATTCCCAGCATCGAGGCGGAGATTGATCGACACCTCGCGCGCTATGATCTACGCGAAAAATTGCGCCAGCAAGGCAGCAAGCTCATCGCCACACCATCCGAACACATCCAAGTGATTCGTTTGCAAAACCCCAGCCTCTCTCAGCAATCCCTGCGCCCTTAAGTTGACCGATTTTTGATGTTTCGATCCTACCAATTCCGCTGCACGACGCTATTCCTGTTGCTTGCCACAGGATTTAGCTTTCTCGCGTGGCGATTGATCGACATCCAATACTTCAACCGCAAACGCTACCAAGAAGCCGCGCGCCATTTTCACGCGACGCAAACGTATCTGCCTGGGGGGCGCGGGCACATTCTCGATCGCAATGATGAGCTCATCGCCCGCAGCGTCACCCTCGCGAAACTGCGCGTCGATCGCTACGCACTCGAGAACCCCGAGCTCGCCGCCGCCGCACTGATTTGGGACGAGCTCAGCATCGACCCCGCTTGGCAGACTTTGCCCGAGCATCGCCAACGTCATCGCATCCGACCCTTGGTGAAAAAAATGCTACGCCAAGAGCCCGCCGATCTGATCATTCAAAAACACCTCGCCTACGCCATCGGCCACCTCGCACCAGCGTTGCGACTCAAGCGCGAGGAACTCACTGAGCGCATCGAAAAAAATGCCAAAAGCATGTGGTTCGTCATCGAACGCAACATGGAAGAGGAAACTTTTGAGCGCGTGCAACAGGTCATTGATGATCATAAAATCCAAGGTTTCAGCCTTGAAAAAACCGCGCGACGTCGCTACGCCTCGCCCGATCTCGCCAGTCACGTCATCGGCTACACCCGCGTAGAAGAAATCCAACAGGGCAATTTGGTCTACGAAAAAGAAATCGGCGCCTTCGGAGTGGAAAAGGCACTCGATGCCATTTTAGCCGGAAAAGACGGACACCGCACGAGCATGACCAATGCCCGCGGACTACTGATCAGCCCCGAACCCAGCGTGATCAAACCACCGCGCCCAGGCATGAACATTCAACTCACCTTGGACATGGAAATTCAAACCATCATCCAAGAAGAACTGCTCGCCGGCATCCGTGAACATCAAGCACCGCGCGGCTGCGTCATTGTCATGGACCCACGAACGGGGGGCATTCTCGGACTCGCCAATTACCCCGCGTTTCACCTCAATACACTCGAGGACATCGATACCAAGGGCATCAATTTCGCCACACAAATGGTCTATGAGCCGGGATCGACATTCAAGATCATCGCCGCCGCCGCCGCGTTGAATGAAAAATTGGTCACACCCCGCACTCCGGTGTATTGCCACAATGGATTTTACCGCAGCGGCAAGCTGGAACTGAAGGACCATCACGGCTACGGCACGCTGTCGCTCGAACAAGTCATGGCGAAATCGAGCAACATCGGCGTTTATAAAATCGCGACGCAGCTCGGCATGCAGCGCTTTTATCAATATGCCCGCGATTTCGGATTCGGCAGCCGCACCGGTGTCGCACTCAGTGGCGAGGTCAATGGCGCACTTCGACCCTCGGAGAATCCGACCACGTTTTCGAGCATGACCTTCGGCTACGCCGTCAACGTCACGCCCTTGCAAATCGCCAGCGCCTATGCCGCGATTGCTAATGGTGGCAAACTGTACAAACCACAATTGCTGCAAGCAGTCATCACCAACGATGGCACACCACTGCAACGCACGGAACCAGAATTGATCCGCGAGGTGATCAAACCGCAAGCCGCAGCACAGCTGCGTCAATGCCTCAAAGCGGTCGTCACCAAGGAAGGCACAGCCCTGCAAGCCGCCGTTCCCGGCTACCAAGTCGCGGGCAAAACCGGCACGGCACGGAAGTTCAATACAGAACGAAAAGTCTACGAAAAAAATCGCTACACCGTCTCGTTCGCCGGCATGCTCCCCGCCGATCAACCGGCTTTTGTCTGCGTGGTGGTCATCGATGACCCCCAAACGAACAAGGTCACTCGCTACGGCGGAACCATCGCCGCTCCCATTTTTGCCAAAGCCGCCGCTCGGATTACTCGTCACATGCACTTGACACCCACCGAGGAAATTCCCAAATCCATCGCCAATCAATGAATCTTTCGACCCTCATCTCACTCTTGCTCCGCCCCATCGTGGCCGGTCCTTCCGATCGACCCGTTTTCTCGGTGACTGCTGATTCACGCCGCGTCGGCGAAAACACGATTTTTGTTGCGATCCGTGGCGACAGTCACGATGGCAATGATTTTGCCTTAACCGCTCTCGCCGCTGGAGCCGCAGCAGTCATTTCGGAAAAAGCGCCGCCCGCCGATCTCAGTCCCTCGTGTACTTGGATTCAAGTGGCGAATGCCCGACACGCCCTCGCCCAGTGCGCGGTCGCCCTCGCGAAGAATCCCGCTGCCTCGATGAAGCTCTGCGGTGTTACAGGCACGAATGGCAAAACCACCACGGCGTTCTTGATGCATCATTTGATGAAAAGCATTTGGCACCGCGCGGGCATGATCGGCACGGTCGCGATCGATGATGGCGAGGAAGTCACACCCGCCGCCGCGACCACGCCCGATGCGGTCGCGCTGCAAGAGATGTTAGGCCGCATGCGCGATCACGATTGCCGCGGCGTCGCCATGGAAGTCTCGTCACACGGCATCCATCAACATCGCGTCACCGGCATTCCTTTTGATGCCTGCATTTTCACCAATCTCACGCAAGACCATCTCGACTATCACGGCACGATGGAGCAATACTTTGCCGCGAAAAAAGCGTGGTTCGATGCCCTCGCCGCTGACCCACTGGGCAAGAAACCCGTGGCCATCATCAATCTCGATGACCCCTACGGCGCCGAGCTCGCCGAGTCGCTGCAAGGCCGCATGCTGGTCTGGACTTTTGGCTTTGGCGTGCACTGTGATTTCCGCATCAACAACATGCGCCAAAGCGCGCGCGGCATGGAGTTTGAACTCAATCACAAAGGTCGACAGTTCCTCGTGCGTACGCCACTCATCGGTCGCTTCAATGCCTATAACATCACAGGCACCCTCGCCGCAGCAGTCGCTTGCGACATCCCCCTGCGCGACTCCGTGCCGCTCATGGCCGCTGCTCCACAGGTGCCAGGTCGCATGGAAAATGTTGGCAACGCGGGTGGCGCTACCGTTTTCATCGACTACGCGCATACGCCGGATGCTCTCGAAAATGCTTGCCGCACGCTGCGCGAGCTCGAGCCCACTCGTCTACTCACGGTCTTTGGTTGCGGCGGCGATCGCGATAAACAAAAACGACCGCTGATGGGAGAAGTAGCAGCACGCCTCAGCGATTACACCATCATTACCTCGGATAATCCACGCAGTGAAAATCCCGATACCATTATCGCCGAGATCGCTGCGGGCATGGGCGGCAAAGCTCACGTCGTCATCCCCGATCGCGCGAAGGCCATTTTCGATACCATCGCTGCAACACGCGCGGGAGACATCGTTCTCATCGCCGGAAAAGGTCACGAAAATTACCAACAATTCGCCGACCGCACGATCGACTTCGATGACAAGCGCGAAGCTCTCAAGGCATTGCGCGAACGAGTCACTGCTGCGGCAAAATTCCGTGAATCACTTCCTCCCAAAAAACCATTTCGTCGGAAAAAAGATTTCTAACAGCTATGAAACCCCTGAGCGCGCGCGAACTTGCTGAAATCATCGGTGCCACTATGGTCGCCGGGGATGCACACGCTTGTGTCGACGCCGGAGTCTGCACGGATACACGACGCCTCACGCCGGGCTGCGTCTTTTTTGCGCTGAAGGGAGAAAATTTCGATGGCAATGCCTACGCCTTCGGCGCCTTGGAACAAGGAGCCAGCGTCGCTGTCGTGAGTGATTGGCCGCTCGCAACAGCATCATGCCCCGCTGCTGCTGCCGTGTTGTTGGTGCCCGATACATTAGTCGCCTTGCAACAACTCGCCCATTGGTGGCGCTCGCAGTTGTCGCTGCACGTCATCGGACTCACCGGATCGAATGGGAAAACGAGCACGAAGGATTTCACCGCGGCGGTGCTGCGCGAAAAATATTCCACTCATGCGACGCGTGGGAATTTGAACAATCACATCGGACTGCCGCTCACCGTGTTAGAAACGCGCGCCGACCACCAAGCCGCTGTCTATGAAATGGGCATGAATCACGCCGGTGAAATCGCGCCGCTCGCGGCCATCGCTCGACCTCAGATTGCGATCATTACCAACATCGGCAGCAGTCACATTGAGTTTCTCGGAAGCCGCGAAAATATCGCCCGCGAAAAGGCATCGATCGCCGCCAAGCTCACCGCCGATGACGTGCTAATTCTCCCGCACGATTGCGATTTCATGGAGCTGATCGTCAGCCTCACACAAGCACGCATTTTCACCACCGGCGGCGCACAGGATGCCGTGAAGGCAAGCCAACTCTCGGAACAAACCGGCGGCACGAAGTTTTTGTTAGAAATTGGTGAGCAACAAGCTTGGGTAAATCTCCCAGTGCCAGGTCGACACATGGTCGCCAATGCCCTGCTCGCCGCTGCAGCGGGCCACCTCTGCGGACTGAGTGCAGAAGAAATCGCACGCGGTCTGGAACAGGCCAGTCTGACCAGTGGTCGACTCCGCCGTTTTACCAGCAAAGGCATGGTGGTGATCGATGATACCTACAACGCCAATCCCGAATCAATGATGGCGGCGCTACAAACGCTCGCAAGCGAACCCGTCGCCGATGGAGCGCGTCGCTTTGCCGTGCTTGGTCGTATGGGCGAACTCGGCGAACACGCGGCAGAGGGCGGTCGACGCGTCGGCGCATGCGCAGCACAACTTCCGTTAGAACTGATCACCGTGGGCGAGGAAGCCGACCTCATCTCGCGCCATGGTGGAGAAAAAGCACGACACTTCGCCACGCAAGAACAAGCCGTCGCCGCACTCAGCAGCGAGCTACGCTCGGGCGACGTTGTGCTTTTCAAAGGCAGCCGCAGTGCCCGCATGGAACAAGTGATGCATCAAATTTTTCCCTAAAACCACATGTTATACTGGATCTATCAATACTGGAGAGAAGCTTTCACGCTCGAAAAAGCACAAGGCATCGAGGGCTGGGCGCACGCACTGGATGTGCTGAATTTGTTTCGTTACATCACCTTCCGCGCGGCGCTCGCATGCTTGCTGGCTTTTGGCATCAGCATCGTCATCGGACCTCGCGTGATTCGCAAATTGATCTCGCTCAAGGTCGGCCAACCAATTCGCACGGCCGATGAAGTGCATAAGCTTGCCGAATTGCATGGCGGAAAAATTGGTACTCCTACGATGGGCGGCGTGATGATTCTGGGATCGGTTTTGCTCGCCACCATCCTTTGCGCCAATCCACTGAATCCCTTTGTCGCAGTCTGCGCTTGCACCATGGGCGCTTGTGGCTTGCTGGGTTTTTGCGATGATTACAAAAAGGTGAAGGAAAAGAAGTCGGATGGCATCAGCAGTCGCACGAAGCTCGGTTGGCAACTCTTGATCGCACTGGTCGCGGCGAGTTTTCTTTTTTTCAAACCGGAAATTTCAGGTCTCAGCTCGGCCGCACAGGGCTTTGTGTTAGGGAAAACGCCGATGTCGATCGATGCGATTGCGTTTCCTCTTTTTAAGACGCCTTTGGTTCATCTCGGTTGGTTGGTCATTCCGTTTTTTGCGCTCATCATCGTCGGCTGCTCGAATGCGGTGAACCTCACCGATGGTCTCGATGGCTTGGCCACGGGTTGTACCATCACCACGGCTCTCGCCTATGCTGCGCTCGCCTACCTCGCTGGGCATTTTTTCTTGGCCTCGGAATACTTGGTGATTCCGCATCACCCGCTGCTCGGTGAGTTGACGGTGTTTCTCATGGCACTCGTCGGCGCAGGATTGGGCTTTCTGTGGTTCAATTGCCATCCAGCCAAAGTCTTCATGGGCGACACCGGATCGCTAGCGATCGGCGGTGCACTGGGTTCGGCAGCGATTGCCACCAAGCAGGAGCTGCTGCTGGTCATCATCGGCGGAGTTTTTGTGATGGAGGCGATGTCGGTGATCCTCCAAGTCGCCAGCTTCAAGTCGCGCGGCAAACGCATTTTCCGCATGTCGCCGATTCATC
>JBDLWB010000064.1:0-3722 GCA_039804425.1 Verrucomicrobiota bacterium | reverse complement strand
AGCATTATTGAACAGTAAAATGCGATGGGATCGTATCTGGGGGGCAGTGACGCAAAAACCGCGCTCTGGGGGGAGCGCGGTTTTAGGAGGGGGACTTTGCTGGCGATTAGAATTCGGCGCGGAGGCCGACGTAGTAGTTGCGGTCATTGGCGGGGTCGATGCCGTTGGCGCGGACGCGGCTGAAGTAGTTTTCGTCGAGGGCGTTGTTGAGGCCGCAGAGCATCCAGACATCGGAGTCGATGCCGCCGACTTGGCCGGACCAGACTTTGAACTCGGCGGTGAGGTCGAGCACGGTGTAGGCGGGGATTTCCCAATTCGCCGTGGCGTTGACGGTATTTGCGTCATCGGCCCAGTGATCAGATAGATGGGTGACGAGGGCAGCGAATTTCCACTCATTTTCCTTCTGCACAATCAAGCCCGTGCGCAGCATGTGATCAGGAGCGTATTGGGGATTTTTGCCTTCCAGAGGTCCCTCGGTGAATTCGGCATCGAGGAATTGGTAAGCCGAGTACCAAATGACGGAGAACTCCGACTCGCCCATGATGAGGTCGTAGAGATCGATTTGTCCGCTCAAGCTAAAGCCTTGATTGACCGAGCGTCCGACGTTTTGGAAGTTCGATCCCACGCGGCCGAAGCGGCCATCGTAGTCGATGTAGAACAAGCTTGCATCAAAATTCGCCCAGTGGACGGGTTGTCCGCGGAAGCCAACTTCGTAATTGATCACCTCGCCGGGCTCGATGCTTTCGCTGATGGTATCGGCGCCGCCGATGGGGAAGGCATCTGAGAACGTGGCGGGTTTGTAAGCGCTGGAGATATTGCTATAGAGTTCCGTCTCCTTGCTAGTTTCATACGTGATCCCCAAGCCGCCGAGGGGAACAACCTCCTGAATGCTGTCATCGATCAAAGTCGTGGGAGTGTTGCGCAGGGTTTTGTTCAAATTCTGGAGCTCGTGAAACGACTGATTCGTGAATTCGACACGAGCCCCCGGGGTTACGGAGAATTTGCCGAAGCGGAACAAGTGCTCGGTGAACAAGGCAACGAACGAAGAAGAGCGGTCTGCTTCAAAAAAGCGATCACCGCGGTCCGAGCTAGCGGTGTCTCCGACTTCACTCCAGATTGGTGCGTCCACGTGCATGGCGGTGACGCCAAAAGTGGCGGAATGTTCTTGCTGCCATGCGTCATAGTCAAAGCGCACCCGTGAGTCTAAGCCGAGAGTGCGGTAGGTGTGCTCGTTGATGGTATTGCTATCCGTAAAGGTCAATCGGGGATCGCCGCTGCCGATCGTCAAATTGCCCGACACCGTGCCAAAACCCTGACCGTTTTCTCGTTTGCTGTAGCGCACCACTTCCGATGCCCAGACTTTGGTGGTCCACTTGGCATGGTCATCGCCGAGCTCGTAGCCGACCGATGAAAAAAGTCGGTCGAGACGCACGCGGTCGTGGTCGAGCAGATTTTCATTGCGGTCATTCTCAAAGTCCGCGACCGTCCGACCACCGGGTTCGCCGTGATCGGCATTGTAGCTTTCGATGGTGGCGGTGACGCGCTGGTTGTCATCGATGTCATAGAACATTTTCAGCTCCATGCCAGTGAGCTCGAAGTCGCTATTGCGCGTGCGGAAAGAGTCGCCTTGGCGGTGATCGAGATTGAGCAAGTAACCGAATTTTTTATTACCGCCTTCGAGCGTGCTGAAGGTCGAGTATAGGTCATCGCTGCCGAAAATTTGCTGCGTGGTGAGGCTGGCAGGCTTCGAGCGATCGGGCTGGTGGGTGATGTAATTCAGCGCGCCGGAAGGTTGAGCGCCGAAAAGCAGCGCGCCGCCGCCGGAGACGAATTCGAGGCGATCGAGGCTTTCAAAAGGCGGAGCAAAATAGACTGTCGAGTAGCCGAGGGGGTCGAGCACGAAGGGAATGCCATCCTTGAGCACCATCAGATTTTGCGATTCGTGCGGATCGCCGATGCCGCGATAGCTGAGCGAGAGCAGCGAAGAATTGCTCAACTCACTGGTAAGCAGGCCGGGGGTGTTGGCAAAGGCTTGACGGTAGTTGTCGGTCTGAATCTGCGGCATCGAATCGAAATCGATCACCGATGTTTTCTTTCCGGCGTAAATGTTCGTGCCAGCAACTTCGGGCAAAAAGGGCCCCTGAATCACACGATCGTTCATCGTCTCCGCCATCACCACGACAGGAGCGAGCTGATTCGTGCCTTGCGCAGCAGCCTCTTGCTTTTTGGGGGTGTCGGTAGGCTTTTCTTGAGCAGAGAGAGAAATGGTCAAGGTCGAACTCACCAGGCAAAGGCTCGTCAGTCCGAGAGCGGTAGCGATTTTGTTTCGTTTCTTCGGTAACATGGCGGCGCTATTGTTATTGAGACTCAGTCTCAATACAAGCGAAAAATGGGAAAAAGAGCAAAAAATTTTCCGGCGAGAGAGAAGAGAGGGAAAAAAATTGCTAGTTGTGGGCGAATGTGGGCATGGTTTGGCATGGCCACATTGGGAGAAAAAGCGACCTTGCGCATTGTGAAATCGCGGAGTTCGGGTTGTTATCTCGATGCGGGGGAGCTGGGAGAAGTGCTGTTGCCGGGCAACGAGTGCTTGGTCGACGACATCCCCGGCGCGGAAGTGACCGTTTTTTTGTATCGGGATTCCGCCGATCGACCGATTGCGACGCGGCGGATGCCGCTGGCGATGCCGGGCGAGATTGCCTTGCTCACCTGCACGGCGTCCAACGACGTTGGCGCCTTTCTCGACTGGGGCTTGCCGAAAGAATTGCTCGTGCCCTTTCGCGAGCAGACCAAGACTATGGTGCCGGGTCGGCATTACGTTGTGAAAATTCTTGTCGACGAGAAAAGCGGACGTTTGATCGGCAGTCAGCGGATCTCGCGGCACTTTCGCAGTGCGGCGGCGCGGTATCGCGATGGCGATGCGGTCACGGGAGTGCTGTGGGGCAAGACCGACATGGGTTACAAAGTGGTGGTCGATGGCCAATACAACGGCTTGCTCTTTGCCAACGAAGTCTTTCAGCCCTTGTCCTATGGGCAAAGCATCACGGCCTATGTTCGCGAGACGCGCAACGATGGCAAGCTCGACCTTTCCCTCACACCGCCGGGGCGGAAAAAAATCGCACCATTGGCGCAGCAGTTGTTAGAAAAATTTTCGCCAGAGGGCGAGTTGATGCTGCATGATGGCAGCAGTGCGGAAGAGATCAAAGAGAAGGTGCAGATGAGCAAAAAAGCCTTCAAGCAGGTCGTGGGGCAGCTCTACAAGCAACAGAAAATTTTGATCCTGCCCGATCGTTTGCGCTTGGTGAAAAAGTCCTAACAGCCATGAGCGAAGAAAAAACGGTGGAGTTGCAGAAAGATTCTTCGGGTGTTCTTGCGGGAAAGCTCGGGACCTTGAGCTTATGGCGTCAGGTCGTGATGCTGGCGATATGGCCATTGCTCGAAAACACCTTAACGTTTTTGGTTGGCATTACCGACATCATGATTTCCAGTCGCATGGCCGTAGGGCCCGAGCGCGTGGCGATTCTCGATGCGATGGGTCTCGGCGGCTATGTCGGCTGGTTTTTCAACATCCTGCAAGGGGCGGTGGCGATTGGGGTGATGGCGCTGGTGTCGCGAGCCTGCGGAGCGCGCAATGAGCAAGAGGCGCGCTGCGGCATGGGGCAGGGCTTGTGGTTGGGGATCGCCGCGGGCTTGGGGTCGTGGTTGCTGTTGCGTTTTGGTGCGGG
>JBDLWB010000063.1:0-7533 GCA_039804425.1 Verrucomicrobiota bacterium | reverse complement strand
GAAGTGGATTCGAGAGTATCAGCGTGGAGGATATCGAGGTAACTGCGGTAGGCGTAAAGTTTGCGGTAGTTCTGTCCGGTAATTTCGTGAATGATTCCGCGTTTTTCTAGGGTTGCAATTGCCTTCGTGGCGGTAGGCGTGGAAACTCCTAGCGCGCGTGAAGCTTGCGGGACACTGGTGATGGGACGGCGCTGAAGATGTTGATGGAGGCGGATCGCTGATGAAGCCTCGGATTGGAGGGTTTTCGCATCACAGTCAAAGAGCTGGAGCAAATCGCGAGCGGTCTGAGTGGCGGCACGCGAGGTTTCGAGAACGCCGGTGAGGAAAAACGTGAGCCACTCTTCCCAATCGCCCGAAATGCGGATTTCCTGAAGGAGTCGGTAGTATTCAGCACGATTTTTTTTCAGATAGAGAGAGAGATAGAGCATCGGAGAATCCAGCACGCCTTCCGCACAGAGGATGAAGGTGATGAGCAATCGACCGAGACGTCCATTACCATCAAGGAAGGGATGAATCGTTTCAAATTGCACGTGAGCAAGCGCTGCCTTCAGCAGTGGGCGGGTTTTCACCGGTTGGTCGTGAAGAAAAAGTTCCAGTGCTCCCATGGCGTTCATGACCATTTCGGGAGGTGGTGGCACAAAGCGGGCCGTGCCTGGACGCGAGCCACCGATCCAATTCTGGCTTGTGCGAAAATCTCCAGGCATCTTGCCACTGCCTTTTCCGTGAGATAGCAAAATTCGATGGATGTCGCGTATCATTCGCAAGGAAAGCGGCTCGCCTTTCTTCAAAAGCTCCAGCCCATGCTGCATCGCATCGACGTAGCAAGAAACCTCGGCAGCATCTTCTTCCAAGCCTGCGGGAGTGTTTTCCAACTCGTGGCTGAGGAGATCCGAAAGGGAAGATTGCGTGCCTTCAATCTGCGAAGAAAGCACAGCTTCTTTTCGGACATAGGAGTAAAGAAACAGACTAGGATCAGGTAAGAGGAGTGAAACACCGTCCAAGCGCCCCAGGGCAGTGGATGCGGCGTCCAATAAAGCCCCCAGCTCACCATCAATCGCCAGAGGCGGCACTGGAGGTAAGGGATGAGGTACGAAGGCCGAGGCTTTCTCTCCGGTGGTACTAATCGACAAATTATGGCCTGTGATTCCTCGCTTCATGTAAAGAAAACTGTTTTTTTGTTTAATTGTCAGAGCAACAAGTAAAGATTTGTTGCATTCGATCAAGCGAAATTAAACAATTTTGATCTTTTCTTTCATTTTAAGGGATCAAAGTAAAGATTTGTTTCATTTGGGGAGATCAGCGAGCATTTACTGGAAATGGCTTTCGATTTTCTCGGCGAAGTCGGATTCGTCTTCTCTTCGTGGCTTCGCGTCTTCGTGTGAGATTCATTTGGGCTGGCACATCTTTTCCAGCATAGACAAACAAAGCAAAAAGCCCCTTGGGCAAAGAACCCAAGAGGCTTGTTTCGCGGTATCGGCGGAGATTAGTAAGCCACGCGCATCGCGCCGCCGGAGTTGATCACGCGGACGCGATCACCGACGTTGAAGGTATTGGGGTTCTTGCGGTTGACTTCTTGCACGACGGCAACCGAGCCACCGGAGTCAAGACGCACAGTTACTTCCATGCCCTGACGTGAGCCCATTTTCTGTTGCACTTGTGAGCCAAGTGCTGCACCTGCTAACGCGCCGCCAATGGAGCCTGCCTGATTTGACAAATCGCCATGTCCAATGTTGCTGCCGAGAACACCACCAGCCACAGCGCCCGCGATCGAGCCTAACTGATTGCCACCTTCGATTTTCACAAATCGCACATTGGTGACGCGACCTGTCTGCACACTTTGGCCCAGACGAGCTTCATCGCGCGAATAAACATCTCCAGACATGCTGCTCTGAGCGCACGAAATCATTAAACCACAGAGGGGAATCAACAACAAAAGTTTGTTCTTCATAGCGTTACGAAAATACCATGATGGCCACGCAAGGCAAGAAGCATCTTTGCCACTTTCTCACTTTTTTGGTGCTTTGATCGGTAGGTCTTTGGGTCGACAGATCACAATGCCCGCATGACTGGGATTCTCTTGCAGGTAATCCGTGATCGGCTTGTCCAGCACTGTGCAGCGCCCTTTATCGCGACTCGATGTCGCATGCATGAAATAGGCCCGACCACGCAATCGCATGATTAGCCCAACGTGACAGGTGTATTGAAAAGGATGCGTCGTGGTGATGGCACAGATATCGCCATCCTGCAATAGAGCTTCCACCTCACGGACGCGATGTTTCGGCACATGATGCACCGGCAAAGAAGAAATCCGTTTTTCAATTTGTGCCATCGGCTTCAACAAACTCGGATTGGCTTTGAGGTAGCGATAACTCTGCCACTGCTCGGTCATTTCCGTCACCTCCTTGCGCAAGCGCACCGCACCAGGCAATTCGCGCGTCACATGTTCCGCCAGACCACGACGCTGATTGTCGGCAAAAACTTCTTCCAAGTGATGCATGCGACTCAGGTAGGAGCCATCGCATTTTCCTTGCCGATATCGTTCAAGCTCCACCATGCGCAGCAAATCATCAGGCCGATACGGTCCCGGCTTCTCGCGAAGCATGCGGGCAAATCCAAGAGCATTTTCGTAAAACGTCCAACAATCCATCGCATGCAAATTCACCACCGGGCTCTCGATGTGATCGTCGACCTCTAACGTAAAATTCACATATCGCGTTCCGAGAAGAGCGCGCGCGGCTAACACCGTCCGCTGCCCCAGAGGACGATCTCGCCAGCGCTCCGCTTGGGCTTTTTTGACCATCTGCTGAAACTTTGTCTCGCCTTGAAAAACCGTCGTAAAAGGCAATTTCTTGCTCTTATCTGTCTCAGCACCATGCATCCCAAGCGGACACAACACCAAGCAAGCCAGCCAAAACGAGCGCGTGCAAATGAGGCAATATCGCTTGATCATGAAAAAGGGTAAATGTGATGCCGAAATCCGATCCATCAAGAAAACACTCGAGCGCTCACTACCATCGAATCACAGCACCAGGAAATGCCTCAGTGCCCGAAGCGATAGCGGCCCAGCACCATGGTGTGGTCTTTGAGTTTGTTTTCCCAAAGCACACCTTTCGGCGTGTAATGCACGATCCATTTTTCATCGGCATGAACACCAGGGCCGGGAACAATCACGGCTGCATGAGTGGTGCCATCAGGTAAGGCCCAGAATACCACATCGCCAATCGCTGGCTCAGTCTGCGCAAAATCTTCGCCCGAGCGATGGAATAAACGCTGAATGTTCGGCAAACGTGTGGCATCCAAATCTTTGCTCGGAGAAAGCTCATACCAAAGCTGCGGGTATTGGGAAAAAGCACTGCACATGTCATCGTGCAACAACTGCTTCACATCCATGTTCAGCCCTTTCTGATAGACTTTCAACAGAAAATCCGCAGAGTGCCGTATGCTTTCCGTCTCTTCTGCGTTTTTCACCAAGCTCAAAGCCGCCACCGCAAGTTTGTTAGACGCCGCACCAGATGTCTCCAATTCTTCCATCACACGATCCGCCGCCATGCCCGAAACGACGAGTTGTTCTGGCTTTAACGACGCAAGTAGCGGCTTTCCGAAAAACATTGCCATGGTGACCGATATCGCCAAAATCATCCATCCACCAAAAAAAGTTCTTTTCGGCTTTTGCGGGCGAGGACCGATGTATTCGATCGTCTTCAAGGTTCCATAGGTGGGGCGAGGCATGGGCGACGGCGCAATTCTAAGCAATTTACATGCCGATGACGAGCATTATTACAAATTTTTATGGATTTTTTGAAAAACCCTCGTCACATTTCTCTAGCAAGCGACCGAACGGTCC
Source organism: Verrucomicrobiota bacterium (assembly GCA_039804425.1). GTDB lineage: Bacteria > Verrucomicrobiota > Verrucomicrobiia > Verrucomicrobiales > Akkermansiaceae > UBA956. Next base: position 3,689 of record JBDLWB010000063.1, on the reverse strand, counting down.
GTATCATGGGTCGCCTCTCCTCTGACATCATGAAGATCATTCGCAGTCAAAAGCCCTTATCTTGGGGGCAATTGGACCTACCTCTCTGGGGGCTCTCCCGGGATCTTTCGGGCTCACCTCTGCGCTCGCCCATGATGTTTTCGCTGGCCGAGGATGAGCATCGACTGTGGTTTTTGGCGTCGAGCAATACCCCAGCAACCTTGCATCCTCAAGCACGACCGGGACAATGGATCGCGGAATTGTGGAAATACGATTGCGCCGAATTCTTCATCGCTGACCCACACAGCGGGCGCTATCTGGAATTCAATCTCGCCGCCAATGGTGCTTGGTGGAGTGCCGAATTTGTCAGTCCACGACAGCGAGCAACGGACTCCGACATCGCTTTTCCAGAGGTCGCCACTTTCGCAGAACTTGCGCCTACAGGTGGCTGGCTCAGCGCCATGGCCATCCCGCTGGACCTGCTCCGAGCTCGCATCGGCTGGTCTGCCGATTCTCGCGTGAATGTTACGTTCATCACGCAATCGCCCGATCAAAAATTTGTTAGCGCCCTTTCTCTTCCAGGGACATTGCCCGATTTCCATCAGCCACAACATTTTTCGCAAGTCGACTGGATTGACGAAAACGCGCTGCCGACGTAACACATCCAGTAAACCTTGTTATGTCATCGATCTCTCACAATCCCCTGCCCGACAAACCACCTCTGGGCCTCTACGGTTCGGCCATTTTATTCGCCGCACCAGAACGCTGGGACGAAGCCTGCTTCGCCGCCCCTGCCTTGCGTGCTTTGCGCGCATCACGACCGCTTTCCACCATCGGCGTCGTCTGTCATGAAGATCAAGTTTCGCTTTGGGAAAGCATCGCAAAAATCGATACCATCATCTCTTACGACCGTCGCACAAAGGTTTCAGCGCTCGCACGTGCATTGGTCGAATCGAACAAAAATTGGGATGCCGCCCTGCTTTGGGAGTCGAATTTGGTCAGTGATTTATGCCGTTCGCTGAAGCTCAAACAAATTCTCTGCTACAACACCAAACCGCTCTCGAAAATCGCCACCGACGTGATTCCTTGCATTCCGCGTGTCGGTCCGACGACGCATCGCGTGGAGCATTATCTCGATTTTCTCAAAGCACTCCACATCCCCTGCCACAAGCCGGAATTTTTTTCACCCTGCTCCGTGCGCAATGCGGCTTCGGCACAGCAACTGCTGCTTTCTCCACTCAGTGATTTCGGCGCATCGCACGAATGGCCCATCGCATCTTGGCAGCAACTGATCCTCGATTGGCAAAGCGCTCATCAAACTCCCATCACTCTGCTTTCACTACCGCATCGGGAAATGCCACGCGAGCTGAGCCAACTGGGATGTGAGGTGATCGAACTCCGTCAGTGGTCGGACCTATGGCCTATTCTGAACGATACACGCCTCACTGTCGCGGCCGACTCCAGCGCGGCGCATCTTAGCGCGCACATGGGCGTGCCAACACTCACCCTGTTCGGACCAAATGATCCCGATTGGAAAAGGCCGCTGGGCAAGCAAAATCGTGTGGTGCGTCGTAAGGTCGAGTGCTCCCCATGCTTGACACCCAAGTGCGCCCTCGATCTCCGCTGTCAACAGGAATTGAGTGTGGCCACAGTCTTCGCAGCGCTGCATGACATGTGGCAAGCCCCCTAACCTTCCGTCGACTCCGTCGCAACAGGAGCGTCGATCCATTTGCCGTGCTCGCGGATCAAATCAATCAAACGATCCACCGCCTCGTCTTCGGGAATGTTGAACTTCACCGCCGTTTTGCCGACATAGAGATTGATCTTATTCGGCGCGCCGCCGACGTAGCCAAAATCAGCATCCGCCATTTCGCCCGGACCATTGACAATGCAGCCCATGACGGCAATGCGCACCCCTTTCAAGTGCCCCGTCGCCGCGCGGATTTTTTGCGTGGTCGACTGCAAGTTAAACAGCGTCCGACCACAACTTGGGCACGCCACGTAATCGGTTTTGAAAATGCGTGCACCAGAAGCTTGGAGAATGTTGTACGACAAACGAAAGCTTTGCCCTGGCGCATTTTCACCCTGCACCAAAACGGCATCGCCAATGCCATCGCACAGCAACGAACCGATATTGCGCGAGGCGACGAGCAAAGCCTCTTGGAAATCGACCTCACCCACAGCAGGTTGCAGCACATCCTTGAGCAAAATCGGGTGACGCGCTTCTAAACGTGAAGCGAGCAAGCGAAAGGCGTGAATCACTTCCATCGAAACCCCATCCGCCACCGTCACGAAGGCTGGTTGTGCCTGAGCATTGATCGCGGCAATGGCCGCTTGATCACGTGGATCGAGCGCAACCACCGCCGATTTCTCCAAAATGATCTCGGGCTTATAATCGCCTAACGAAGAAAACTTGTGCGCTACGGCATTCCATTTTTCCTGACTGGTGACCACACGAATCGTCTCACCACCACCAACCGGCACGCCCATGACTTCGATTTTTTCTGAGGCTCGGCGCTCGAAGCTAAACGGATTGTATGAAAGCTCCGCCGCCCCCGCGTGGGGACTCACGGCGGCGCCGAAGCTACCATCGAGAAAAGGCTTCACCAGTGCCCGCGCGACGGGAATTTCGTGAATCGCGTCTTCCGTCAGAGATACGCGCACGGTGTCGCCAATGCCATCGGCCAACAGCGACCCCATGCCGATGGCGCTCTTGATCCGGCCATCTTCACCGTCGCCTGCCTCTGTCACACCGAGGTGAATCGGATAATTCCAGTCCGCACCTTCCTGCTCCAAACGTGCGACCAACAAGCGATAGGCTTCGATCATCACTTTGGGGTTCGATGCTTTCATCGAAAACACAAAATTGTGGAAATCCAAATCGCGGGCGATGCGAGCAAACTCGAACGCACTTTCCACCATGCCGAGTGGCGTGTCGCCATAGCGATTCATGATACGATCAGAAAGCGAGCCATGGTTCGTGCCGATACGCATCGCCCGTTTCTTCTCCTTACACAGCTCGACCAAGGGCGAGAACTCTTCGCGAATCCGCTGCAGTTCTTCTTCATATTGCTCATCGGTGTATTCGCGGACTTCGAACTTTTTCTTATCGGCGTAATTCCCAGGATTGACACGAATTTTATCCACCCACTTCGCCGCCTCCATGGCCGCATCGGGTTTGAAATGGATGTCGGCCACCAGAGGCACCTGACACCCCGCCGCGCGCACTTCACGCACAATGTTTTCCAAATTCGCCGCATAGACTTTCGTTTGCGCCGTAATACGGACAATTTCACAACCGACCTCGGCCAAGCTCAGCACCTCTTTCACACAGGCATCCGTATCGCGGGTATCGGAGGTAATCATCGACTGCACACGCACCGGGTGATCTCCTCCAATGCCGACATTCCCAACCATGACTTCCCGACAACGACGTCGTGCATAATGCAGCAAATCAGGGCAGTAGCGCAAAAGTTCCGTGGAGTTCATTCGCGCAGAACCTACACAAAAGGACATCGTGGCGCAATCTTTCCGCATGAAAAAATCGCATTTTTGCAAGAAAATCCGAGATTCATGAAAACATTCTTCCGATCATTCGTGAGATGTTTGCCATGACGCGGATGTTCCGCTATCTTTTGCCACGGAGCTCGCCATCTCTCCGCCCCATCCCCAATCACTCCTATGGAAATCACGATCACCAGCCCCGCCGC
>JBDLWB010000062.1:0-6949 GCA_039804425.1 Verrucomicrobiota bacterium | reverse complement strand
AGCTTCCGCAGGAAGCATTTTTGTGAATTGGTTAGCTCTAGTATTAGCCCTACTTCGCTAAAGCTACGAAGGGCATTCTTCGCATCCAACTGCAGCTACCAATGGCATGCCATTCGTAGCTTCCGCAGGAAGCGAAGAATGGCGGAGCGAGAGGGATTCGAACCCTCGGTGAGGTCACCCCCACGCTCCCTTAGCAAGGGAGTACTTTCGACCACTCAGCCATCGCTCCTAATCGATCGGTTTGGTATCGGTCGCGCACGTCTTACTATGAGGCGGGCGGGTCCGTCAATCATTTGACGGCATTTTTTTGATTTATTTTTGTAGGTCTCGTCATCGGGGTGATCAACCTAAGGACAGAATCTTCCAAGATAAGAACGCAAACTGGCCATCGAGTCTGGTTTTGACAGAATTTCGCCATGGCAATCATCCCGCGATCCACCATTCCGATCCTGTTTCGTTCTGGCTTCGCGCATATGGATGCATCTCCTTCTCCAGCAATTCAGAAAATTCTGAAATTCTGTCAACTTGGCCTCCCTAGATTGAGAATCACTGTTCCCTCTTTGTCTGTCTTACTGAGCATGGCTTTCCCAGCCTTGATCGCAGCGGTCTCTTCGCGCCGACTCCACCCTTGCGTTTTTGGGATCTTGTGATGAAGTGATGATGTGTCGCGTCTGATGGTGTTTTTGCTGCTGTTTCTCTGTTCGAGCTGTGCTTGGCGGAAGAACGATGACAAACCGCAGGAAACGAAGGAAGAAGAGCAGTTGCGTCTCATCGCGCGGGTTCAGTCTCGTCCGGGGCAGAAGGATTTTGTGTTGCTAGAAGCCTTCGGCAAATGGACCCTTGAGGTGGGGTCGACGCTTTACGTCTATGGTTCCGATGGGCGCACGGCGACATTAGTGACGAGTGGGGAAAAGCTGGGTCAATATGTGGCGGCCGACATTTCCGCGGGGCAGGTGGAATTGGGCGATGCCGTTTACGAGCGGGTCAAAGTCCGGGTACCGGTGAGCGGTGCGGTTGCGGAGAAGAGCCCAGAGAAAACTCCCGAGAAGGCACCAAAGAAGGCTTCTGATCAGACGCCAGACTTGGCGCCGAGCGAAGAACTGCCGATGATTGAGCCCGTGCCGCTGCCGGAGCTTTGATCCTTGATCGATCGATTCAATCGAGCAAGCGTTTGGTGAAATCGGGCGATGGGACGAAACAACTGGTTTCCCCACGCATCAATCGGTGTCGGTTTCTCGCGATCATCCGATAGAGTGCATTAAGCCATGAGAGCGGGAGGCAGCGAAGAGCCAGTGCCAGCGGTCGGAGTCGGTGCAAATGCTCGGCGATGACCAGTGCGGCTTCGGCGCGCAGAAAAATGGCGTCGTCGGCGATGCGGCAGACGACCAAGGTGCCCATGCTCTCATCGGCATGATGGCTCAGTTGTCGTTGTCGTGCTGTGTGTCCTTGGAGCGAGGCGAAGAGCAAAACCTGACCATGATCCCAGTCTGCGAGAAATCGGGCCGTGCGTGAGCAAAAAAGGCAATGGGCATCGAAGAAGACGATGAGATTGGATCGCTCGTTCATGAAGGAGTGGCGGGCTGGAAGAACTGCTGCATGCGTTGATGCAGGTGATCGTAGAAATTCTTCTTCATTTCCTCGCGCGCGGCGACTTGCTCCGGACGCGAGCTGGGATGCTCGGTGTCGTATCGCTTGAGCGTCTCAGCAAAGGTTTGCTCCATTTCTAACAGGCTTTGGAGAAACTCTCGCGCCGCCCGAGAATGCTCAACGCCATCGATCAGCGCGGACTCGAGATGCTTGTTGCGAGTGACGGCGTAGAGATGAGGGTCCACACCTTTTTCCATGATGGATTGGTGGTGCTTGAGGAAATTTTCGTGTTCGCCCTCAAATTGTTTTTCCTCGCGGTGCAGTAGTGCATCGTAGGGGCCAGTTTTGGTGAAAAACTTGACGATGAGCGGGATGGTATCGACCAGCATGAACAGCGCGGTCAGAATCAGATAGGTGTAATAGGCAAACTGACCGCCTTTGTTGCCATCCTCGAACAAACGGTGCAGGGCGAGCGTTTGTGTGAGCACATCCTTGCGTGGCTCGGCACGAATGGCATCGATCGAAGCTCGTTCATCAGCCGCGACGCGGGCGAGTTCTTCTTGCACGCGCGCGAGCTCGACAAGGCGCGTGTCGATTTGTTGTTTGATCGTTTCGCGCAAGGAGCTTTGCTGTTGATTGAACGAAGCGGCTTGGTCGTTTTCGACCTTGCGCTTGAGCTCGGCAACGCGGGCTTGTTCGGCTTGATTGGCGAGTTCGATTTCTTTGAGTTTCGTTTCAAAAGTGGCGATCGCATTCGATTCGGCATCGCGAATCATGGTTTCGAGCTGTTTCTTTTCCGTCGTCAAATGCTCGAGCAAGCCGCCAAGACGTCGGGATTCCTCGCGTCGCGGATCGAGCTGGTCCGAGCGGATCGAGCGTGCGCGCGGTCCCTCGCCTGAGAGACCCGAGCGTTTGCCATTGAGCTCGCGTTCAAACTCCGCCTGCCAAAAGCCGAGTTCGGTTTGCACCTTGGCGTATTGTGGTGTGAGTTCTGCGGCTTGCGCTTCCACAGCCGTTAGACGATCCGTAAAAGGCTTCGTCGCTTCCTCCGTGGCCTTTTTTAGTTCTGCTTGTTGCGCCGCGTCGAGTCCAGGAATGGCAGCGCTGGCGTCCTCGGTGTCTTGGATGATGAACTTGGCTTGGAAAGACTCATTCCACTTCTGGCGTTGCTCGGCGAGGTCAGCTTCGAGCGAAGAAATTTGATTTCGCACCTGTTGTTTTTCCTTCTCAAACAGTTGGCGGGTCGATTCGATATTCGCTTGTCGGTCCGCTTCAATGACCGTCGAAATGGTATCGCGGAACAGCAGCAACACCATGGGGTGAGCGATGGTGATCCCCATCAGCATCGCGACGATAAAGCGCAGGGCAAACTGACCTGACTTGCGGAAAAACGACATGAAAGGTCGGTAAGAAGCCAGCAGTGCGCGGTCGATGGCGAGAATGATGAAGGCCCAGACCGTGGCGACGCCGTAGATGACCAGAGGTCGATCGGTCAGAGTCGAGAGTGCATAGGCACAGGCGATGTAAGCAAAGGCGCAAGGCACGAGCACCGTCGCGCCAAAGGCCACATACTTGCGTTGCTCCCAGTTCGGGCAGCGTTCGAGAGTTTCCGAGCTGGCGCCTGAGAGCCAATAGAAGATGCGAGAAAAGAATTTTGCCATAACGTAGAAGCTTTTTCTTTTCTACGCGATCACGGCGGAGAATGATACAAGAAATTTTCAGGATGGTGGAAAAGATCTTGGGAAATGCACTGTGGCGGAGGCGTCTCGCCTCCCGGCCAACAACATCTGTCGATGAGATCTTACAAAAGAAAATTGGGCAAGGAGGCGAGACGCCTCCGCCACGGAGGGCTCATTTTTTTTGGCAAGTGGGGCAAAAGTAGGTGCTGCGTTGGCCTTGGACGATCTTGCGAATGAGATTTCCGCAGGTGTGACAGGGTTGATCAGCGCGTTCGTAGACCGAGAGTTGCTGGCGGAAATAGCCTGGTTCGCCATTTTCGCGGAGGAAGTCGCGCAGAGTCGTGCCGCCTTGTTCGATCGATCGCTGCAAGACCTCGCGGATCGTAGTCACGAGTCGATCCAGGCGCGGACGCGAAATTTTTCCTGCTGGGGTGGCGGGATGGATGCCGGCGTGAAAGAGCGACTCCGATGCGTAGATGTTGCCCACACCGACCACCGTGGCATTGTCCATGATGGCCAATTTGATGGGTCGGGCAAGGCCGCTGAAGCGCTGCTTTAAGGCTGTAGCGGAAAAGGCTTCGTCGAAGGGTTCGGGCCACAGGGATTGGAACAGTGGATGATCGAACGGCGCATCGGTCACGACATGAGTCACAATGCCAAAACGCCGTGGATCGTGATAGCGCAACTGCGCGCCGCTGGCGAGCGTCAGGGCAAAGTGATCGTGCGTTCGATAAGCCAAAGCGGGGTCGCTCACGCGCAAGCTGCCGGACATGCCTAGATGGATGATGAGCAGATGTTTTCCGGTCAGGTGAATCAGCAGGTACTTCGCACGACGCGTGACATCGATGATGGTTTGACCTTCGATTTGATCAATCGAATCAGGAATGAGCTGTCGCAAATCCCGACGTCGGACAATCACTTCCTTCACGCGTTGACCTTGCAAGTGAGGCAAGATGCCGCGTTTCGTTGTTTCGACTTCAGGAAGTTCAGGCACGAGAAAAGAGGAGAAAAAATCGCAAAAATCTAACGACGTCGACGCGCTTTCTTTTTCGGCTTCGGTTTGAAATCGAATTCGGCGATGTCGAATTTTTCCGCATCCCAAATGCCTTCATACCAACTCACCATGCCATCGCAAAGTTCGTAGTATTCAATCGTGCCGCCGCAGGCTTCGGGCGGGCAAGCGCGCGCGCCTTCGATCATTTTGGGCTCCGTTTCCTCCGATTCAAACGAGCTCTCGATCGCGACTTCGTGAATCCACTCATCGGCGTAGTCGTAGAGATAAAGAAAACGTTTTGGTAGCTTAGTGCGACCGATGAAATCCTTCAGCGTGATGTCGTTTTCATTTTGAAAACTATCCGCGCCCTTGAAGCGTTCGGGATTGGGTTGAGCAATCACATCGCGCAGGTACTTGCCCTTGCCGTGACGGAATTCGTGATCATAAAGGTGCTCCCAGCCCATGGCGTATTGCAGGGCGGTGTGAAATTGGGCGAAGGTGGAATCGGCAGGCACCGAGAAGCGACGCCAGATTTCGGGCTTGATGCCGTAGAGAGTGACTTTGACGGTGTAATGTTTCATGAGAGGAAGTGGTCGCAGTGAAGCAATCAACACGAGGCTGAGGAAGAAACAAGTGCCAAATTCGGATCAATCGGGGTTTCGAGCGAATCCGATTGGCCATCGAGCAAGCGCAGCAAGCCAGCGAAGCCAATCATCGCGGCATTGTCGGTGCAAAGTCCGGGATCGGACAAATGCAAGGTGACGCCTTGGGTCGTGCATGCTTTCTGGAAAGCCTCGCGCAAGGTGCGATTGAGCGAAACCCCGCCGGAGAGCGCGAGATGTCTGAGGCCGGTGCGGCGTAGGGCGCGCATGGTTTTGTGGACGAGCACATCGATCACGGCTTGTTGAAACGACGCGCAGAGATCGGGAATCGCCGTGGTGAGGTCGTCGACTTTTGGAAGAGTATACAACACACTCGTTTTCAGTCCCGAGAAAGAAAAGTCGTCGTGCGCCTCATGCATCAAGCCGCGTGGGAACGCATACGCCTTCGGGTTGCCGAGTCGCGCTTGCGCCTCGATCGGAGGTCCGCCAGGGTAGGGGAGTCCGAGCATTTTGGCGACCTTATCAAAGGCCTCGCCCGCGGCGTCGTCGAGCGTGCTGCCGAGTCGACGATAGCGACCCGGGGCATCGACTTGCAGCAGCAGCGTATGGCCACCGGAAATGATCAGCGAAATGTGAGCCGGCACTTGGCTGGCGCTGACGAAAGGCGAGAGCAAATGTCCTTCGAGGTGATTGATGGCGAGATAGGGTTTGCCGAGAGCGCAGGCCATCGCCTTGGCGGCGGTATTGCCGATCAGCAGCGAAGAAGCGAGTCCGGGACCAGCGGTGGCGGCAAAGGCGTCGATGTCGTGCACCGTCACGCCTGCTTTTTCGAGAGTGGTTTCGACCAGGGGTCGCAGAATCAGCGAGTGATTGCGCGAAGCCAGTTCCGGCACCACGCCGCCGTAAGGTTGGTGGAGGGGGATTTGCGAAGAAATTTCCGAAGCAAGAATTTCCGCAGGTTCATGCGCTTGGCCTCGCAAAATCGCGACGGCAGTTTCGTCACAAGAGGATTCGATGGCGAGGATGATCATGGGATGGTTGGAAAATTGCTTGCTCCTACGTGGCGGCGCTTTCCAAACGCCATGCCAATGAATGATTTTGAGAGGCCTGGCGCTTGGAAAGCACCGCCACTGTGCAACAGGCGTTGCTGGATCACAAATGCAAATGCGTTTGCCCTGGAATTTTTTTGATGGGCGGAAATTGATTGGCTCATCGGGCAGAGTTGTGCGATGGATGGTTCATGGAATTGCGGTTTCGTGATCGGCTTTTGAATTTTCCGCGTCGGGCTCTGGTGATGGGCATCGTCAATGTGAACGATGATTCGTTTTGCGATGATGGCAGTTTGGAAAAGTCCGAGCTTTTTGCGATGATCCGTCAACAAATCGAGCAGGGTGCCGATGTCATCGATGTCGGTGCCGAAAGCGCACGCACCAACCGTGCGGCGATATCGGTCGAGGAAGAATGTCGACGCTTCGCCTTGGTGTTTTCGTGTTGGCAAGAAATCTGGCAGGGAGCCAAACCCATCGATGACGAGCAAGTGTGGCCGCCGATTTTATCGGCCAATACCTGGCGCAGCGAGGTCGTGCGCGAAGTTTTGCAGCAGGGAGCGGAGTGGATCAACGACATGAGTGGCTTGCCCGATGCACAAAATGCGCGCCTCTGCGCCGAAGCGGGTGCGGCCTTGTTGATCATGCATAGTGTCGGCGAACCGAAAGTGCCGCATTTTCATCAACAGTGGGAGGATGTCATGGGCAGCATGAAAACATTCTTTGCGGAAAAAATCGCCTTGGCGGAGTCGGCAGGACTCGGGCGAGAACAGATCTTACTCGATCCAGGGATCGACTTTGCCAAACAAAAAGACGACAACCTCACGGTCTATCGAAATTTGGCGGAGCTGACCGAATTTGGACGACCTCTGCTCGTGCCCGTCTCGCGCAAGACGGTGATTGCCGACACCTTGGGCATCATCGAGCCGCGTGAACGAGACGCCGCGACAATGGCGTGCTTGAGTTGGTGTCTTTCACGCGGCGGCAACATCTTCCGTGTGCATCATGTAGAGGCCGCGTCACAAGTGATTCGTTGCCTCA
>JBDLWB010000061.1:0-24617 GCA_039804425.1 Verrucomicrobiota bacterium | reverse complement strand
CACCGTGCGGGCGATGGGCACGAAGCTGGTGGAGAAGCGGGACCCAACCTTGCGGGTGTGGGTAAACGAGGCGATGCGCGTTTCATGATGGAGTCGATGATGGTGCCCAGTGCTCAAGTGGCAGCTGGTTATGGAGTGGTGTCGGCGACGTTGCGCGATGGGCAGACCATCAGCGGGGTATTGCTCAAACAAACCGACGAGTGGATTCAGGTCAATGTTGGGGAACATATCAGCCAAGTCAATCGCAAGGATATTGCCGAGATGATGCCTCCCATTTCCGCCATGCCACCGATGCATACTTTGCTTAAGCCGCGAGAGGCACGTGATCTTGTCGCTTGGTTGTTGAGCTTGAAGAAAGCAAAGCCCGTGGCGAAGTCGAATCAGAAAATTGTGCCAGTCACCGTCTCGAACGAAGTCAAATCGAAGCCGGAAGAGATGAGTTCAAAATCGAGCGCAAGCGAGGTTGCATTGGCCGATGTGCTCAAGCTCGGCAAGCAGCAATACATGTTGTGCGCTGCTTGCCATGGCATGGATGGCAGTGGTGCGGGTGGAGCTGGTCCTGCCTTGGCAGGTTCTGAGTGGGTTGCTGGCCCCGTCGAAAATTTGATTCGCATTCAACTGCGCGGCTTGATGGGGCCGATTTCGGTGAAGGGCAGTGAGTTCAATGGGGTAATGCCGCCACAAGCGCATCAGAGCGATGAACAAGTTGCTGCGGTTTTAACCTACATTCGTCAAAATTTCGGCAATCAAGCGAGTGCTGTGACAGCGGATCAAGTGGCGGCGTTGCGGAGCGAAGTCGGCAAGCCGATGTTGACTGTGGCCGATTTGGTGCCGCCTACAACCAACGAAAAAGCGAGTGCTGATGCGTCGAACGAAGCGACAACTCCCGCCCTGCGACTTGGATTTTTCCAACGACTGGGCCTTCCTTGGTGGGCCGCGAGTTTGTTCATCGTCTGGGTCGCTGGCTGCGTTTGGCTGGGTCTGCGACGTCAGTCGTGAGCACGTTTATGATTTTTTCTTCGGGTAATATCTTACATGAGACAGCCCAGCGAAGTCCTCGTCCTGTGTCCACAGCGCGGCGTGATGTTCCAGGGCTGTCGCGTAAATGATCGCGTCGGCCATGGCGAGTTTATGCTTTGCGCCAAGAAGGGCTGCATTTTCGGCAAGATCAGGTAAAACGGGCGCGATGTGGTATTGGTAAAGAAACGTGAGAATCTCTCTTGTGGCCGCTTCATCGGCGACATGACGTGTGTAACGCGCTACTTCGTAAATGCTTATCGCGGAAATCACCACCTTCTCCGCCTTCGCGAGCGCTTTGGCAAATGTCCGAGCATTGGCGCCATCGTGCGTGATTTCAATGATGGCCGATGTATCAAAACAGTAAGTCATTATGGTAAGAGACGATCTGTTTTTTCACGAACAAAAGGAACGTTCGCTCGTTTTTTGAGATATCCCAAGAACTGATCGGGGGTGAGGATGGGACTGATTTCGATCTTGCCATCGACTTCTTTCAACTGAAGGCGCTGACCCGGTTGAAGGTTCATGGATTTACGAATCTCCTTTGGGATGACAATTTGGTATTTGGGTGATAAAAGTCCTGTTGTCATACGTGATGCATTCATCCTACGCATGAATTTCATCCAACGCAACATTTTTGCTCTTACGAAACGATTCAGAAATGCATTTATTCGGTTTGATCGTTGGGCCTACGAAGTTGATTTACGTCGAGCGAAAATCCACGAGATCCGTGCTCAGGGGGCAATGCCATTCCTTGGTCGAGCCTTGCCAGGGGATGCGCAGGAAGGCGGCGTGTAAGGCTTGGCGTGGCAAGATCAACTGCTGGCGTAACTCATCGGTCCAGCCGTGATCGATGAAGCGCAGGAAGCACGATTCGTCGTGACCGTAAATTTTATCGCCGACGATGGGAAAGCCGAGGTGTGAGAGATGTACGCGGATTTGGTGGGTGCGACCGGTGACGGGTGAGCAAAAGATCTCACTGAAATCGCCGAGCGGGGAAGTCCAGCGGCGCAAGCAGCGGAATTGCGTGAGACTCTCACGGCCATTCGGATGCACGGTGCGTTTGAGCCAGATCGCGCTCTCCCGCACCAGACCTTGTCGGATGATGGGTTGATCGACCTCCATTTCCTCCCATGGCACATGACCGTGCACGAGTGCGATATAACCTTTTTCGGCATGACGATGTTGCAAGCTCATCGCCAAAGTCCGTGCTGCCTCCGTGTGCTTGGCGACGAGGACCAAGCCACTCGTTTCGCGGTCGAGTCGTGTGATGATGGCAGGCTTGCGACCGTTTGCCATTTCGAAGGCGAGCAATTGTTCAATGCCGCATAGTAAAGTCGGTTCCACTCGTCCGTTTGATGGGTGAACAATCAACGGTGCGGGTTTCGCAATGACCAAAAAATCATCGTTTTCATCCAGCACCGAAAATTCCAAAATTGCCTCAGGACCTTCGTTCACGTGGGGGAATTGCTAAACTCCCAGTCGACATCGACTTGGATGTCGGGATGGAGGCTATTATGGACCGGGCAACCATGGATCGAGGCTTTGAGGAGGGGGATGGCGGGGTGATCGGCGGGGAGCGGTAGGTGAATGTGAACGGGTAAGGCGACGATGCGACGTGGGGCATCGGTGCTCATGTGTTTTTGCACGCGGATTTTCATTCCTGTGAGATCGATCACTTTGCGCTCAGCGACGATGCCCATGACCGTGGCCATGCAGCAGCCGAGGGCGGTGGCGACTAGATCCGTGGGAGAAAAGGCTTCGCCACGACCATTGTTATCGACAGGGGCGTCGGTGACTAAGGTATTTCCCGAGGGGCCGTGCTTGGCGGAGCAGTGGAGTTGGCCTTGGTAGTCGATGTCAATTTCAATCATGGCTTGGGAGTTGCTGGGATGGGTTCGGTTTCCTTGGGAACCTTGGCGATGACGACACGGAAGCCGTAGAGATTATCGCGCCTGCTTGAGAGTTTGATGACGTGGCGGAAGGTGAGCGAGAGATTGGCTTCGCGAAAGCTATTCCAGCCTCCACCGCGGACGACGCCGTGGATTTTTGAGGCATCGTAGTCATCTGAGACCCATTCGTGGACATTGCCAGAGAGGTCAAAGATCCCGAACGAGTTGGGTAGGAAAGAGCCTACGGGTGCGGTTTTTTCAAAGCCATCATTGTAGCCTTGGATGATGCGTTCTGGGTTTACGCGGCCTTCTTTGGCAGCGCTTTCATCGGCAAAGTTTCCTGAGCCAGTCGGTGGTGGCCAAGTTTGTCCCCAAGGCCAGATCAGTTGGGCCTGAGCATCGCGTTGGCCGGGCGTGCTGCCGATTTCGGGATGGAGACCAGCCATCATCGACCACTCGGCATCGGTGGGGAGTCGATATTCATAAGAAAACTGGATGCGTTCTTCTTTTCTTTCTCGTGCAGTGAGCCATTGGCAGAAGGCGATGGCGTCATCGCGGCGGATGTAGACCACGGGATGATCCGGAGCTTGGGCAAAGTCCGGTTTCGGCAAGGGTTTCCCTTGGGTTTCTTGGAGAAAGAGCGCGTAGTCTTGCAGTCGAGTTTCCCATGTCGACACCATCAGTTCTTCGCCGACTGGGACAAATTTCATGCCGAGAGCATTTTCCCATGGTTTGCCGAACACGAGGCCTTGGTTTGGTTTGAGTTCGATGGTGACACTGATGCGTTCGCCATTTTGCAAATTGAATTGTTGGGTTTGTGGTTTGTAGCCATCGAGCAGAAACATCAGGTCCACGGGTCCTGGGCGGATTTTTTCGATGAGCTTCGAGCCATCGATGCGACCGCGAGATTCTTCATTAACATAGACTTCGACGCCAGCGGGTTGCGCGACGACTTGGATCGAGCCGTAGGGCACTTGGCGAACGATGACGCGGAAAGGCTTTAGATTTTTTTGTCGGATTTCGTCCGTGAGCGCGGGATGTTCAAACATCGATTCGATGCGCGGTAAGATTTCTTGATCCGTGGTGAGATGAGAAGGCGTTGCGCCACGTTGCAGCCAACGGCAAAAAAGTTCGGCCTCGCTGGCGCTGGTGACGACGATGCGAGACGGTTGGCCATTTTCCGAAATTTCGATGACATGGCCTGCATCTGCAGGGCGTTTTTCCGCTTGGAGGTAGAGATTCCATGAGCGTTCATTGACATAATCGCGAGAAACATGGAGGTCGTTTTCAGGCAGATAACGAGTGCCAAATTGATCGAGCCATGCTTGGCCGATGAGAGGTGGGGAAAAAACCGTGAGAGCGCCGCCGAGTAGAACGGGTTCGGGAGATTCTGCGACGGTATGAGACACTTTCAATTCTTGGTAGCCTTGCTTGCGCAGAGTGAAAGCGAGGCTGGTGCCGACGGGGTAGGAGAGTACCGTCGTTTGAGTTTCGCCCATGTAAGTGCCTTGTTCGTCAAAAACAGCCGCGCCTTCGGGGTCCGACACAATTTTGATTTGGCCCATGGGAGCGACTGGTGCGGACGAAGAAATTTCACTTTGAACAAAGCGTTGCAGCTTGGCGATGAAGGAGTCGGACTCCCATGATTTCCATGCGAGAAAGCCGATGCCTGTGACGATGATGGAAATCGTCGTGATGATGCCCGCGCTTCGGGAACGTCGTCTTTTTCCCCGTTGAATCCGGCGTAGAGCATCGGCAAGCTCGGCGGCATTTTTGATGCTGCGTTTGGAAATGTGCGGATCGCAGACATCGCAAATCACGGAATTGAGGGCCAGCCATTTTTTGCGATCATAGCCGCTCGGGATTTCATCGGGGAGTTCGGGGAAATCGAGTCGATCTTTTCCCGTGGCGATTTCGTATAGCACTTTACCCAAAGAATAGACATCTGCTTGAGCCGAGCCAGGGCCTTCGGGCGGCACAAAACCTTCCGTGCCGACAAACGTGCGTTGACCGCGTGCTGCCACGAGTCCGATGTCGGCGAGCTTCGCCTTGCCGCCGACGAAGATGATGTTCGAGGGTTTGACATCGCGGTGCGCGAGTCCTTTTTCGTGAAGATGTTCGAGCGCTTCTGCGAGACGCAGTCCGACATCGAGGCATTCATCAATGGGAAATTGCTTGGCGCGTGTGTCCTTGCTATCGGCGCGGAGTGTGCGTGGTTCGTATTCGATGGGGTTGATGTCGGCACCGGTGAGCATGTCATCACCGAGCTCCATGACGTAATAGTAAAACGACTTCCGGTCCGGGCTGCGGCCGACGTGTAAGACATTGACGAGACCAGGATGATCGCGGGAAATGGGTTCAAAGCGGAGAATGCCCTCGAACTCTCGTTCAAAAGTTCTTTCGTCTTCAAAGTCCTCGCGCCAGACCACCTTGACTGCACGGAGTGCGCCGGTGACGCCACGCGCCAGCCAGACCTCGCCGTAGGCACCGCCGCCGATTTTGCGCAGCACCTCGTGGTCGGGAATGATCGGGAGTGGTCGTTGTTTAATCGCCATCTTGTTGCAACTTCTCGAGTTCCTTTTTCAGCACAGAGCCCACGCGGTGCTTGGCGAGGTATACCTGAGCCATCGAGATCCCGAGGTGTTTTTGCACCTTCGTGGCATCCCATTCGCGGAGGACATAGTAGTCGAAAATTTGAAACTGTTTGGGGGAAACTTGTGCCTTAACCCGAGCGATGGCGGCATCGGCGATATTGCGTCGCCATTCCGTATCCCAGACGCGGTCGAGGTCCATGCCATTGGGGTCCTCAAAGCGGTCGATGACAGCGGTTTTGCGGTCATCATCCCATTCGCCGCCGACCATGGAAGTATCCTTTTTGCGTTTGCGGAACTGGTCATTGATGCGCCAACGAGTCATATTCATGAGCCATGATTTGAACGAGCCTTGCTCGGGATCATAGAGTTTCTTTTTGCTCTGTTTGGCGATCGAGAGAATGGTTTCTTGGACGCAGTCAAATGCTTCATCGGGTCGGAGACCGGCTTTGATGGCGACGGCGTAGATCAGTTTCCAGTAAGTTTGGTAAAACTCGTCCCAAGTTTTCTGATCTTCCCAGTTATCGAGACGCGCGATGAGGCTTTTGCGAGTGCGGGCACAAATGGCAGCGAGTGCCTCATCATGCTCGGGATTATTTTCGGCGTCGCTCATCGGGATGACCAATAGCATAACAAGAGACGTTTGTCTTGCTCAGAATTCGGCATAGAAAGACAGGGAGGATGATTTTTTGGAGTTGTCGGATCGCGGGGATGGGCTAGGATGGACGCGTGAGCTATCAGGTTTTTGCGCGAAAATACCGTCCTGCGACATTTGACGATGTCTTGGGGCAAGATCATGTGGTCCGCACCTTGCGCAATGCGATTGAGCAAGATCGGTTGGCGCATGCCTATCTGTTTGTGGGTCCGCGTGGCACGGGGAAAACGTCGACGGCGCGGATTTTTGCCAAAGCGCTCAATGGACCGGGCGGGCCGAAGGTCGACTTCGATCCGAATGACCCGGTGTGCTTGCAGATTGCGGAAGGAACATCGCTCGACGTGGTCGAGATCGACGGTGCTTCCAACAACGGTGTCGACGAAGTGCGGGCTTTGCGTGACTCGGTGAACTACGCGCCGATGCAGGGAAAATTCAAGATTTACTACATCGACGAGGTGCACATGCTCACCAATCAGGCATTCAATGCGCTATTGAAGACTCTGGAAGAGCCGCCGCCGCATGTGAAATTCATTTTTGCGACGACGGAAGTGCACAAGATTTTGCCGACGATTCTTTCGCGTTGTCAGCGTTTTGACTTGCGGCCGATTCCGACGGAAACGATTGCGCAGCACTTGATGCACATTGCCGAAAAAGAAGGAGTGGCGTTAGAGCAAGCGGCGGCTTGGGCGATCGCCAAAGGGGCGGATGGGGGCATGCGCGATGCGCAGTCGATGCTTGATCAATTGGTCGCATTTTGTGGCAACAAAATCGAAGAGGCGGATGTGCTCAACATCTTTGGTTTCACCTCGCGTGAGACCATTGCGGCGATGTGTGAGGCGATTTTTCACAAAGACACCGCTGCGGCATTGCAAATCATTCAGCGCGAGGCATCGACGGGTCGAGACGTGTCACAGCTTTTGAACGAGCTCATTGGAGCCCTGCGCGCCTTGATTGTGGCCAAAGTGGATCCGCAAGCGCCGAACGAAGGGATTCCTCAGGCATTGTGGGAAAAGCTGTTGGATGCCGCAAAAAATTGCAAAGCCGATCGATTGTTGGCGGTGATGGATGTATTTGCGGACACCGAGGGTCGAATGAAATGGGCGAGCAATCGCAAGTTGCACTTGGAATTGGGAGTGATCAAAGCGATACAGGTGATCGGAGAGGCGCGAATTTCCGACATCATTCACGTGCTGCAGAATTCGGCTGGGCATTTTGCGGAGAGTCGAGAAACCTCGCCTGGGGCTGATCACACGCCGCCTGCGGTTGCAGCGCCCGTGCGAGCGGAAGTTGCTGCGCCTGTGCAGTCGGTGGTGGAAGCCAGTGCTCCAACGGCCCGTGAAGAAGCAGAGGAAGAAGCGCTACTCATGCCCGAGCCGCCGCCTGCGCCCGTAGCGGCACCTGTGTTGGCAAAGTCGAGCAAGCCTGACGATGTGCTTTCCGCCTTCGATGCGATGATCGAGCAAGCCGAAGATCGTCCTGATGAACCGATGGTGAAACCTGTGGCGACGGCCCCTGCTGCGCCAGCCGCTGCGGCCAAACCTACGGTTAAAGAGGCGCCGCGTGAGGCCGATGACTTTTACAAAGATCCGCTAATCCAGAAGGCGTTAGAAATTTTTTCTGGGAAAATCATTACACCCTAATTGACTGATGAATATCGCGAAACTCATGCAACAAGCGCAGAAGATGCAAGCTGGACTTGCCGCTGCTCAAGAAGAATTGGCCCAGCGTACCGTCGAGGCTTCGGTGGCCAACGGCAAAGTGGTGGTTGTCGCGACCTGCTCGGGTGACGTGCGGTCAATTCGCATCGATCCCTCGGTCGTCGATCCCGCGGATGTCGATTTCCTGCAAGACTTGATTCTCAAAGGCGTGCAAGAAGCGATTGCGCAAGGTCGTGACATTGCGGCGGCGGAGATGAAAAAGCATACGGGTGGTCTGCCGATTCCAGGCTTCTGATCATCGTGATGGCTCGCGGAGAAGCCCGAGCGAACCTTTTTCGATTCGATGAACATGGGGACGATGATTCGCGCGCTACTCGCGACAGCTCGTGTCGCGAATGTGCCGAGTGTGATCGTTAATGTGCTCACTGGCATGTTGATGATCCATTGGTGGACAGAGGCAAGCATGAGCCCGGAACCGCGTGTGGTGATTGGGATCGTCAGTGCTTGTTTGCTCTACATTTCTGGGAATTTTCTCAACGATTGGTATGATCGTGAGTGGGATCGGGAGCATCGACCCGAGCGCGCCATTCCTTCGGGCTTGATCCATCCGCGTAGCTATCTGGTGACGGCGATGGTGATGATGGCGAGTGGTGCGATCATGGCGTGGTGGATTCATGGCAGCGTGCTCGCGGTGTATCTGGTCATCGGCATCTTGGTGGTGAGTTATACCCTTTGTCATAAGCGACACACATGGTCGATTTGGTTGATGGGCGGATGTCGGGCTGGGCTTTATCTGATGGGCATGATGATCCTTTCGCCGAATCTGCGTGTCCTTTCCTTGCTATCGCAAGCGGCAGAAAATCCGTGGGCTAATTGCGTGATGGTTGCCTGCGTGCTGATGCCGATGGTGGGCATGACCTGTTACATTGCGGGCATTTCCTTACTGGCGCGATACGAATCCAGAGCCGTTTTGCAGCCGATGGTGAAATGGTGTGCCATGGCGCTGTTATTGATGCCCTTGGCGACCCATGCGACGTTTTTCTTTTTGGTTCTCATGACCATGGGCTGGGAGAATTGCGAGAAAATGGCATGGTGGGGGCTTCTGCCGTTTTTGTTTTGGACCGTGCGCGCCGTATGGCAGTCGTGCGCGGTGAGTGGGAAAGTCGGTCGATTGCTTGCGGGGATTGTGTTAGTGGATGGCGTGTATTGGTGGACCAGTGCGATCACGCTTCATGTCGTGATGGGCGGTGGACAAGCGACTTTTTCGATGATTCCCTTGGTGGCTCTGGCGGCGGCCTTGCTGCTGCAAAAAGTGGCACCTGCAACGTAACTTTCTTATGAAACCCACACGAAATCCCTTAGCTCAAGATGCAGTCGCGGCACTTGGACGCGAGCCTGAATGGATCGTCGCTGCTCCTGGACGCGTCAATTTGATCGGCGAGCACATCGACTACTGCGATGGCTTTGTGATGCCCTTCGCCATCGATCGTTACGTGGTGATGGCAGCGGCAAAAAATGGCACCTCTGTCTCGCGCTGGAGCAGCGAAGGGCAGCCGGATGCATTCATCCATCATGACGAGTCGCAACAAATCGGCGAGCCAGCTTGGGCGAATTATCTGCGCGGGGTGATCGAAGGGTTTCGCGCATTGGGCCATGAAATTCCCGGCATCGATGTGGCGGTGGTTTCCTCCGTGCCTCGTGGGGCGGGTTTATCTTCTTCTGCCGCTTTGGAATGTGCGACGGCGACTTTGCTGGAAGCCGTGCTGGGCATTCATCTGCCGAAAGCTCAAAAAGCGCTGATTTGTCAAAAAGCTGAGCATGATTTTGCAGGTGTTCCCTGCGGGATCATGGATCAATTCGCTTCGACCTTTGGTGAAGCAAATCGTGTGGTGAAAATCGATTGTCGGAGTGGAGAAGTGCAATTGGTGCCATTCGAAAATGAGGATCTTACCGTCATCATCGCCAATACATGTGTTCATCATCAACTCTCGGATGGTGCTTATGCGATTCGCCGAAAGCACACAGAAGAAGCGCTGGCGATTCTAGGGAAACATTCTTGGCGAGAGGTGACGCTCGAAGAAGTGCAAGAGAAATGGGAAGAGCTGAGCGATCCTGTGAATCGACGTGCGCGGCATGTGGTGACAGAAATGGCACGCACGCAGCGTGCGGCGGAGTTGCTTGCAGCTGGCGACGATCACGGATTTGGGGCATTGATGGATGCCTCGCATGCTTCATTGCGTGATGACTTTGAAGTTTCCTGTGCAGAGCTTGATGCGATGGTTGACATTTCGCAAAGTCTTCGAGATCAGGGCGTTCTTGGCGCTCGCATGACCGGTGGCGGATTTGGAGGATCGACTGTGACCTTGTGTGAAACGGCGCGTGCGGAGGAAGTGATGCAGTTGATGCGCGAGCGCTATCGAGCGACGACAGGAATTGAGCCAGAAATTTTTTCCTCGCGTCCTGCGCGTGGTGCGCATGTGCTGGGACAGGGGGATTGAGCTTGCGTAAGGCAATCTCTGGTTTTAGTCTAAAACATGGCTAAGTTGACAAGAGTGGAGCCGATCGCGCTGATGCCCACGCCGGCGGGCTGTGCGGTTTTTTTGGGAGATGGGAAAAAAGTGATATCCTTTTTCATCGATCCCTCGATCGGGGCATCCATCAATGCGGTATTAGCCGGACAAAAGCCTGATCGTCCGCTGACGCATGATTTGTTTGCGATGTCACTGCAATCCTTTGGTGCCAAGTTGCAACGAGTGGTGATCATGCGGATGGAGGGAGAGGTGTATTTTGCCCGATTGATCTTTCAGGTAGAAAACGAAGTGCAGCAGAAAAAAATCGTGGAGCTCGATGCGCGGCCCAGTGATTGCATTGCGCTTGCGGTAAGAATGGAAGCGCCCATGTATGTGCTGACGACTTTGTGGGATGAGCTTGCGGATGTCTCCGATACGTTAGATGAAATGCGTCGTGCGGGCGAAGATTCTTGAAGTGTTTCGATGTTGATTGCTTTTCACAAGCCGTATGATGTTCTATCGCAATTCACGAGAGAATTGCCAGAGCATCATACATTGGCCGATTTTGGTTTCCCCAAAGGAGTGTATCCGATTGGGCGGCTCGATCGAGATTCCGAAGGTCTATTGCTCTTGAGCGATGAAAAAGCATTGGTCGATCGTTTGCTGCATCCGCGTCATGAGCATCCGCGCACGTACTGGGTGCAAGTCGAAGGCGCGATGGATGAAGCGGCCATCAAGCGACTGAGCGATGGCTCATTGGTGATTCAAGGGCATCGAGTTTCGCGGGCGCGGGCGCGGATGCTCGCGGAACAGCCACCGGTGAATCCCCGAGTGCCGCCGATTCGATATCGTGCAGCCATTCCTACTTCGTGGGTAGAACTCACCCTCACCGAGGGGAAAAATCGACAAGTACGTCGAATGACTGCTGCCGTGGGCTTTCCTACGTTGCGCTTGATTCGTGCTGCCATTGGTGATTTTTTGTTAGGTGATTTGGCGCAGGGTGAGTGGCGAGAAATGCAGGCGGCGGATCGAAAGTTGTTAGGTTGATCGAGTATCCAAGGTTAACTCACGAAAAAGAAAAAACCATGACGCCGTGAGACGCCATGGTCTTTCGTGATGTCGATGCGTGACTCTCGCGGCAACCCATGCAGCGAGAGTCACCAAACAACCACATCAGAATTGTGTGCGGATGCCGGCGACAATGCCGCGTCCGGCGAGAGGTGCAATGTCGCGTACAAAAGAAGTGCTGAGTCGAGCTTCCTCATTCGTGAGATTGACGCCGCGCAAGAAGCAGATCGAATCGAGTCCGCCGATTTTGGTTTTGTAGCTGATGCCAGCATTGACCAAGAAAAAGGAATCGGTGGGCAGTTCATTTTCTGGTACGCGATTTTGCTCTGCAGAGTATTGTCCTTCAATGAAAGTCGTCACGGATCCCAAACCGTATTCGAGTGTGGCTCCTGCGCGGAATGGTGCGATGCGTGGGAGCGCTTCTCCAGAATCGCGATCCTCTGCGTGAACGAAGTCCGAGCGCAGAATCAGGTCTAGGCGATTTTCTTGTGCGGCGACCTTGCCGTCTGCCTCATCGGCAGTGATGGGTGCGAGCAAGTGAAATACCGATTCCAGTTCAAAGCCGCAGAAATCTGCATTGATGGCTTCAAAGTTGAAGATAGGCAATTCCCCGTGTTCATGATCACCACCATGGTCGTGATCATCTTCATAGACATCACCCGTATTGCGTAGGTTGATGAAGTCGTTGAAGCGGTAGTAGTATGCATTGGCAAAGCCGGTGACCCAGCCAGATTTTTTGCGGATGCTGAGATCGATCGAGATCGATTCCTCCTGCTCCAACGAGGCATTGCCCACTTCATAGCTACCCGTGGCGTAGTGAGGGCCATCCGCGAATAGCTCCATATTGGTCGGGGGACGTTGGGTAAAGGCGAGTGAGGCGGAGGCAGCGTATTCCGGAGTGATGTCATAAATCAGGCCGGTAGAAGCGCTGAAGCCGGTATTATCGACATCGAGAGCACCATCCTCAGCATTGGCGAGGCGTTCATTGCTATGATGATCGAGACGCGCGCCGAATTGATAGCGCAATTTGCCCCATTGTTTCTCCTCCAAGAAAAACAGCGAGTGCTTTTGGGTATCCACGGCTGGGACGAAAGCTTCCTCGCCGATGGCGGAGAAGTCCGACACTTCGATTTCATAGCCGAAAGTGCCTTCGAAGCCTGCGACTTCTTTGTGCATGAATTCCAAGCGGCCATTGAAGCCTTCGACATCAAACCGTGTGCCAATTTCATCGCCTTCGAATTCGGTATGATGGTAGTCCGAGTAGCCGAGGTTGAAGCGGATTTCGCGGAGGAACGAGAGTGGTTCATAGACCGCGCCACGGACATCGAAGCGTCGTTGCTCCATGCCGATGGTGACATCTTCTTTCGCCACTACGCCGTAGTCCGAGTCCATGCCGGAGAACGAAAAGCCGAGAAAGCCATTTTCAAAAACGTGAGACGCACCGAAGCCCATGCCTTCTGTATCAGCGGCACTGTTGGGCACATAGCCTTTGGCTTGCTCGTGATCCGGATCTTCGATGGCATCGATCGCACGTTTTTGTGCCGAGCGGGCAAAGCCGGGGATCTCGAGATTTTCCATTTCGCGATGGAAATAATCAAAGTGGAAAACCCAAGGACCCGTGCCCCAGTTCGCATCGAAACTTTGTGAAAAAGAATTGTCTGGTGTGCCAGCCATCAAGCCGATGCTTCCCGAGGGATAAGTGCCGGTGAAGCGTTCTTCGGCAATGCGACTGTCGAGCACGTTCACGGCTCCGCCGAGAGTGTTAGGGCCGTAGAGGAGAGTAGCAGGACCGCGCACGACCTCGATGGACTGCGCCGATAGAGGATCGGCTGTCACAGCGTGGTCTGGGCTGAGGTTGGCGACATCGAGGATCGAAGTGCCATTTTGCAGCATGCGCACGCGGTCATCACCGAGGCCACGAATGATGGGGCGGCTCGACGCGGGAGAAAATCCTGTGGAGCTGACGCCGGGGAGACGGTTGAGGGTTTCTCCAAGAGTGGGCTCCATGCGTAGGAGCAATTTTTCGTCGGAGAGCTTGTACGAGGGCTGAATTTGTTCGTAGATCGTTTGACCGGAACGGTTGGCGGTCACAACAACCTCATCGAGCACATTCGAAGGCTCGTTTTCCTCTTTTTTCTGCTCCGCAGCATGGGCGTAGCAGAGAGACAAAGCGCACAGAGATAGCAGGGAAGGAACACGTTTTGGTTTCATCGCGGCGCTTTATTAATGCAATTGAATTGCATGTTCAAGTGAAAAAACGCAAAATAAATGCGTTAGTGTGTCATATTTGTTTTAGTGACTTTTTTGCGAAAAAGTGTTGGGAGAAAGATCTCGCCGTTCGCGGGAGCGCGGTGAGAAGACGATGGGAATGCCTGGTGCAGGGTGGCTTTCGCGGAGTTGGTGCGAGAGATATTGGCTATAGCTTTGCTGCAAGAGCTTCTTATCGTTGACGAAAAGAATGTAAGTAGGAACTGGAATGAGCTCGCTGGTTTTATCGGTTGCTACCGTGCCGTAGTAGAGCTTCATGCGGCGTTTGAGTTTCGAATCGATGGGCGGCGGGTTTTTCTCGATGGCTTTTTGGAGAAGTCGATTCAACACCCCAGTGCTTGGGAACTTCTGCGCTTCATTGCGAATTTTGATGGCTTCCTTGAGGACGGAGTCGACCGAATCATTTTCCTTGGCAGAAACGACGACAAAAGGGGCGTAATCGAGGAAAAAGAGCTCGCGTTTGACGTGGTCGGTGGCTTCCTCAAGACGATTTTTTTTCTTGGCGCCGGGATGGTAGAGGTCGAACTTATTCAGTACGATCAAGCAAGGTTTTTGCTCTTGCAGAATGAGTTGAGCAATTTTTCGGTCTTGGGCGGTGATGCCGGCGGCGAGGTCGATCACCAGCAGTGTGAGATCTGCACGGCGTATGGCTTTTTCCGTGCGCATGGCAGAAAACACTTCGACCGAGGTATCGCGTTTCGAGCGAGGTCGCAGACCGGCGGTGTCGATGAGAGTGAAATTTTCGTTTTTAAATTGGCAGGGGAGATCAATCGCATCGCGGGTGGTGCCAGCAATGTCGGAAACGATGGTGCGTTGATCTTGCAAAATGGCATTGGCGAGTGAGGATTTACCTGCGTTGGGTTTGCCGACGATTGCGATGCGGATGCCTTCAGGTTGGCGCATTTCCGGAGTTTCGCCGAGGGCGTGAGAGATTGGCTCGAGTGCGGCGTCGACCGCGTCGACGAGTTCGCCGAAATTGCGTCCATGTTCGGCGGAGACTGCGATGCCTTGTCCAAGTCCGAGTTTTGCGAAGTCGGACCAGGCGGATTCATGCTTATCGTGGTCGACTTTATTGATCACCAGCAGCACGGGGGCTGAGGCTTTGCGAAGCTTTTGGCTGAGGGAAGAATCGATGGCGGTGATGCCATCGTGGGCATCGACGACAAAGAGAATGAGGTCGGAGGTGGAAATGGCGATATCAGCCTCGAAAGTGACTTGTTCAGCAAAGCCGTCATCGAGCGTAGCACCGATGCCGCCGGTGTCGACGATTTCGCAGGGGAACTTGGTGACCTTTGAGGGTGCCGAGAGGCGATCGCGAGTGATGCCTGCTTGGTCGTGCACGATGGCGATTTTTCGACCAACGAGACGATTGAACAGAGCAGATTTCCCCACATTCGGGCGACCAACGATAGCAACAGTGGGCATGTCGTGACTATGTCAGAAAATCAACGGAAGACCAAGCCGAAAAATTCAGGGATCGAGTGGAGTGGGAGAGGGGTGAGATGGCGGGCAGTTTTTTTGACAAGAGAAGCAAGAGAGACAGGATCGTTTTTGTGGTGGCGGGGATTTCAGGCTCGCCAATTTTTCTTGTGGAATTACGTTGGGTGCGTGGACACGAAAGAAAAAACCTTGCATTTGCTAGAGGCGTATTATGGTCATTTCAATGCGGGCCGGACGGATGACATGCTGGCATTGATGGCGGAAGATGTGGTGCACGATATCAACCAAGGAGGCTGCGAGGTCGGAGTTGAAGCATTTCGGGCTTTTTTTGAGCGGATGAATCGGTGCTATCAGGAGCGATTGACTGACATGCAGTTGTTTGTCAGTGATGATGGTACGCGTGCTGCGGCGGAGTTTGTGGTGCATGGCAGTTATCTTTCGACGGATGACGGTTTGCCTGAGGCAAAAGGGCAGACCTATCAATTGCCTGCAGGGGCTTTTTTTGCGTTGCAAGACCAGCGCATCAAAAGAGTGACCATGTACTACAATTTGGAGCAATGGTTGGCTCAGGTTGTCGAAGAGTGAGGTTTATGGGTAATTTCGCTTGCCACTCGGTGAGCTGCCCAGCAGTCTGAAGTCGTTCTTGACCATTTCTATGTCCGATCTAGCCCTTGCCACACGGGCCGCTCTTGAAGCGGGAAAATTGCTGCGCGAAAAATTTGGCCAGCTTGCAGTTGTTGATGAAGCAACTCATCACGACATCAAACTTCAGCTCGACAAAACCTCACAGGACTTGATCACCAAGATCTTGCTCGATGCTTGTCCGGGGGATGCGCTGTATGGTGAAGAAGGCATCGCGGGGAATCAAGAGTCCGAGCGTCAGTGGATTGTGGATCCGATCGATGGCACCGTGAATTTCTTCTATGGCATTCCGCATTTCTGCGTATCGATCGCGCTGCGCATTGGTGAGGAAATTGTCGTGGGTGTGATTCACGATCCGATGGTGCAAGAGACTTGGACTGTGGAAAAAGGCGGGCCAGCCTTGCACAATGGGGTGCCGATTGCTGTTTCGCAGAGAAAATTGTTAGAAGAGTCCATTTTGTTTGTCGGCTGCGGCAAAGATGGCGATGCCTTGCGCACGGGCATGGATCGTTTTGCGAAAGCATCGGTGCGCGCGAGGAAGATGAGGATGATGGGTTCGGCTGCTTTGGGCATGGCCTATATTGCATCGGGGCGATTGGATGCCTATGTCGAATCGAAAATTTCCTTATGGGACATTGCTGCAGGCAAATTGTTGGTAGAGACCGCAGGTGGCAAAGTTTCCTTGAGTCCCTCGCCACAGCATCCCGATAGTTATGGCATTGTTGCCACCAACGGATTGATTCCTATTCAAGAAATTCTCTAAAATCTTATGTCACAACCATCAGTCATCGTCGGCGGAACCATTGCGATTGATAACGTTATTACGCCACAAGCGGAGGCGCAGGATCTGCTTGGTGGGTCTGCTGCGTATGCGGCCTTGGCGGCTTCTTACTTCACTAAGCCCGTGCATTTGGTGGGAATCATCGGTCACGATTATCCACAGCAGCATTTGGAAATGCTCGAATCGCATGGCGTTACGCTGACAGGAGTGGAGCGCTCGTCGGGTGAGTCCTTCACCTGGACCGGTGAGTATCATGCCAACATGAATGATCGCACGACTCATCGCGTGGGTTTAAATGTGTTAGAAAATTGGTCGGTCAAAGTGCCTGCTGAAATCGCCTCGTCGCCGATCGTGGTATTGGCCAACATGTCGCCGGACAATCAGATGCAAATGCTGCAAGGGTGTGAGGCACGTCCTCGATTTGTGATCGCGGATACCATGGATTTGTGGATCAACATTGCGAACGATCGATTGCACGATGTGTTGCGGGAGTTGGATCTATTTGTCATCAACGAAGGGGAAGCACGTGAATTTACGGGGACGAGCAACTTGATTTTAGCGGGACAGCGATTGCTTGAGAAGGGTCCAAGATTTGTGATCATCAAACTCGGCGAATTTGGGGCGATGTTGTTCACAGGAAATGTGGCAGGCTGGGAAGTGACTCCTACGACCTTTTTCCGCTCGGCGGCGTTTCCCTTGCACGAGGTTGCGGATCCAACGGGAGCGGGCGATACTTTTTTAGGGGCGTTGGCGGGATATCTTGCTTCTTTAGGGAAAACCAATTTTGGCTTTGAGGACATTCGTCAAGCAGTAGTCAAAGGATCGATATTGGCATCCTTTACCTGCGAAGAGTTTTCGACGCGCAGGCTTCAATCCTTGAGCAAGGAAGAAATTCGTGCGAGGGAGAATCTGTTCAAAGTGCTCACCGATTGGTGAGCTGAGTGGTTTTTCTTGTTAGAGAATCAACATGCAGTCGCCGTAGCTGTAGAAGCGATATTTTTCTGCCACGGCTTGGCGATAGGCCTCGAGAATCAATTCGCGAGAGGCGAGGGCGCTGACGAGCATGATTAAGGTGCTTTGGGGGAGGTGAAAATTGGTCAATAGGGCATCGACGGCGCGGAATTGATACGGTGGATAGAGGAAAATGTTCGTGCTGCCCTCTTGGTCACCCGAACTGATGCGTTGACCTGCGGGGGCGGACTGTGCGAGGTGCTCCAACACACGCGTCACCGTGGTGCCGATGGCGATGGTGCGCGAGGCTTGATTGATCGCTTGCGCGGTTGCGGCGCTGATGAGGTAATTTTCCGAATGCATGTCATGCTCCTCTGGGCGATCGGCTTTCACCGGGCGGAAGGTGCCGACACCGACGTGGAGGGTGAGAAAGCAGTGAGGAATTTTTTCTAACATTTCGGGAGTAAAATGGAGGCCTGCAGTGGGAGCGGCGATGGCACCTTCATTTTTAGCATAGACCGTTTGATAGCGATCGCGATCGAGCTCTTCGTCTTCGCGGTTCATATAATGAGGCAGCGCGAGATGGCCGTGTTCATAAAGATCCAGTTCACGATCCCATTCGATGAGGCGATCGCCATTGTCAAAGACTTCGATGACCGAGCCAATGGCATCGGCGACCTGCACCGTGGCACCAACGCGCATTTTTTTGCCGGGTCGAACGAGGCAGCGCCAGCGGAGCTCACTGGTGCGGTCGGTGACCAGCAATTCCGTTTTGCCATCGTTCGACATCAGGCGTGCAGGAATGACTTTTGTGTCATTGAGCACGATCAAATCTTGCGGTTGGAGGAACTGGGGGAAATCGCGAAACAGGCGATGCTCGATTGTGCCCGTATCGCGATGAACCACCATCATGCGCGATGCGGCGCGATCGGCGAGAGGCCTCGAGGCAATGAGTTCTTCGGGGAGATGATAGTCGAAATCAATGGTGCGGAGGTTTGAAGACATGACGTGTTAGGCGGAGTTTTTACACGAGAAAGAGAGATTGTCAAAGGGGGACGGGCGGAGTGATAGCAGAAACAACAAAAAAGCCCGCAGGCAGATTGGCCGGCGGGCTTTTTTCAGTGGGGAAGGATCGATTAGATCAAGCCCGACTTAATGAGCGTATTCAAAGCACCATTTTTGGTGATGGTTTTGATCGCTTTGCAAGAGAGGCGGAGTTTGATGTAATGACCGAACTCAGGAACCCAGATGCGCTTGTCCTGAAGGTTAGGAGAAACCTTGCGCTTCACCACCTTGGTGACGTGACGTCCGATACCACCTTTTTTCTTGGCGAGACCAGAACGATGGATGCGTCCACCGCTGCGGACGTGAGAACCTCGGATACTGCAAATGCGTGACATGACTGGATAAAGTTGCTGTTAAGGGGGGCGCGAAGAAAAGCGAGTTTAGCGGCGGGGGTCAAGCAAAAATCGCTCGTTTCGTGCATTTTTTTGAAATTTTGGGGAATTTTACGAAAAACTTGGTTATTTTGCTGAGGCGAGTTGTTGGATGTTCCATTCCGGGCGACCGAGTTCGCGATTGATTTCATTGAATTCGGCGACCTCGGCGGCGGTGAAGAGCAGACCGCCGCAGGCATCGGACTGCTTACGGGCCTGCGCTTCGATTTGCCCGGGCAGCATGGCGGACTCATTGCCGTGACCGAGGATGTCGCGGACGACGGCGGTGAGATTTTCCATTTGCGAGCGACCGAAGGCAAAGTCGCGGCCATTGAGGGCATCGGGATGGATGATTTGGAAATAAAACGCAGACGTCGATTTTTCCCCCGCCACTGGCACTGGGCGACCGCGATGAGTGGGGAGCGAACCGCCGATGAGAGCGGCCATCAGTTCATTGATCAGCGAGAGTCCGTAGCCCTTGTGGCCGCCGAAAGGCAGGAGCGAGGCGACTTGATGAGGGTCTGTGGTGGGATTTCCGTCCTTGTCCACGGCGGCGCCGGGAGGGAGCGACTTTCCTTCGCGCTTCAGGGCCTGCACGCGACCCATGGCGACCGTGGACGTGGCCCAGTCGATGACCAAGGGGAAGCCCGAAGCGGCCATGGTCGGCATGCCCCACGAGTGCGGGTTGGTGCCGAGTGTGGGGAATTTTCCGCCAAAAGGCACCACTTCCGCGAGCGTGGACGTGCAATTGGTGTAAGCGAGATAGCCGCGCTCGGCGGCCTCCATGACATAGCCGCCGCCCCAGAGGTAGTGGAAGGCATTGTCGACAGAAATTTGGGCGATGCCGTATTGATCCGCGAGTTCGATGCCGCGTTCGATGGCGCGGTAGGCGACGCTTTGACCGAGTTTCTTGTGAGCATTCCAGATTTCCGACGCAGGAAAACGCGAGGGCAGCACTTCGATTTCGGCACCGGGCACGCAGCCGCCGGTGGCGGAGCCGAAAAGGTGATCGAGGTGCAACGCTTTCAGGGCATGGTGCGTGCGAATGCCATGGCGTGCAGC
Source organism: Verrucomicrobiota bacterium (assembly GCA_039804425.1). Classification (GTDB taxonomy): domain Bacteria; phylum Verrucomicrobiota; class Verrucomicrobiia; order Verrucomicrobiales; family Akkermansiaceae; genus UBA956. The sequence continues at coordinate 4,646 of JBDLWB010000061.1, read as the reverse complement.
TTCGGCGGCGAGCTTGGCGCCTTCGGCAGCTTCTGCGGCATCATAGCCACGAGATTGGTAGGCGGCGATCACGAGGTCATCGTGCTGTTGGCGAGGAATGACGAGATAGTCGGACATGGTTGAATGGGAAAAAAATCGGTGGAGAAGTTGTGTGACAATTTGATCGATTGGTAAAGAAATATCCACGGGGTAGGCATCGAGCGGAGCTTCTAAGGCATCGAATTGGCTCTGAAGCAAGCTTGGGGGCATGAAATGATCGTGGCGTGAGCGGAGTCGATCTGCGATCAAGTCGGCAGGACCGTGCAACCAGACGAGTCGCATGGGGGGCGATGCGAGGAGCAGTTGCTGGCGATAGATTTCGCGGAGCGCTGAGCAGGCGAGAACAAAAGGTGAGTTTCCGAGATCGTGGAGTCGCTGGCAAAGGGCATCGAGCCATGGTTTGCGATCGTCATCATTGAGCGGCACGCCCGCGCGCATTTTTTCCCGATTGGCCGCTGGATGGAAGTCATCGGCATCGAGAAAAACGCAGTCGAGCTGAGCGGCGAGAGCGGCGCCAATCGTGGATTTCCCGCTGCCGCTGACGCCCATGATCAAGAGCCCGTGGTTCATTCGGGAGACCAATCGATTTCTTGCAGCAGGGCTTCGAGTTTTTGGCCGTAGGTGACGTAAGAATCATAGCACTGCTGCCAATCGACCTGCGACTGATCTTTGACGTGAAACACCGTGGCGACGTGGGGTTCGATGGCGATGAAGCCATCATAGCCGCGCGATTTGGCATCGAGCAAAATCTCTTTCACCTTGCCTTGGCCCTCGCCCGGCCAGGTGTAGATCGGCTCCACGCCTTCGGCGGTAGGATTCAGGCAATCCTTGATGTGGATGTGCACGACGTGATCGCGAACGGCTTGCCAGAACGCGAAGGCATCCTGCCACTGACCTGGCTGAGCTGCCGAGCGATCGAGTTGGAACACGGGGTTTCCGGTATCGAACACCAGCTTCAGTCCGGGGACTTCCTCGATGAGGCGCAGCGTGTGAGAGGCGGAAAAGCCGCCCCAGTTCATGCAGTTTTCGTGAGCGGCGGTAATGCCAGCATCGGCAAAGCGCTGGACGATTTCGCGCAAGCGGCGGAAGCGTTCTTGTTCGTGTTGGTCGTTGCCCCAAGGCTCTTGGGCGTAGGACATGATGCGGATCAACTTCGTGCCGAGTCGCTGCATGCGTGGGATGGCGCGTTCGATTTCCGCGACGGTGATGGCGAAATCGCTATCGATTTTTTTCCCCCAATTGCCAATGAGCGAGCCAAATTCCGGAACGTGAATGCCTGCTGCATCCAGTTGATCGGCAAGGGCGGCGAAGGTTTCCTCAGGCACTTCGTGAAAATTCACGCCGTCGACGCCGCGAGCGGAGAGGTGAGACCAGCCCAGTGCTTTCGTGGCGGCAATTTGTTTTTTGAGAGGGCGAGCGGCTTCGTCGGAAAATCCTGTGAGTTTCATGTGGTGGTAGGTTGTGGGTTAGAGAGTTAGAGCGTGATGCGTTTGCCGCCTTCGCGGGCCGATTGATAGATCGCTTCAATGAGGGCCACGGCCTTGCGCGCCTCCTTGGCATCAATGGCGCATGGGCGTTGCTGTTGGATCGAATCGACGACCTCTTGGAAATTGCGTCGATGTCCTTCAAAATTGATCGCTTTCGGGTCATTCGCGCCCAGCCCTTTCGATGCGCCTTGCATCAGCTGAGAGCGGATTTCTGCATCTTCTGGGAGAGCGTCCGCGAAGTCCCAAATGCGGAAAGATTCATCGGCGAGAAACACCGAGCCCTGCGTGCCGCAAACTTGGACCTCGGCGGGGTGGCCGGTGGAAGACCAGCAGCAAGTCGAAGCCTCGATGACCCCGCGCGCGCCATTGGCGAATTCGAGCAAGGCCACGCAAGAGTCCTCGACCTCGATGCGTTCGTGAGCGAGCAGAGCCGTGCTTGCCGTCACTGCGACCACGGGACCGGCGACATAGAGGAGTTGATCGACCGTGTGAATGCCTTGGTTCATCAACGCGCCGCCGCCATCGAGCGCCCAGGTGCCGCGCCAAGCGCCGGAATCGTAGTAATCCTGCGTGCGCCACCATTTGATGTAAGCGGAGGCCGAGGTGATTTTGCCAAAGCGCCCTGCTTGGCTGGCATGGTGAAACGCCTGAATCGCTGGTTGGAAACGTCGGTTCAAAATCGCAGCGAGCGTTTTTCCCGTCGATTCCGCCACTGCCATCATGTCATCGATGCGTTCTGTGGTGACCTCCAGTGGTTTTTCGCAAATGACATGCTTGCCTGCGCGGAGGGCGGCAAGCGCGGGATCGAGATGAGCGCCCGACGGCGTGCCGATGGTGACGATGTCGAGCTCGGGATCAGCGAGAAATTCGTTGAGATCGGTGTAAGCGCGGCAGCCAAATTCGGCCGCGAGCTTTTCGGCCTTTTCTGCCCCGTGGCTGTAGACCGAGTGCAGCGATGAGCCCGCCATGGCCTGAATGGCCTTCGCGTGGAATTGCGAAATCATGCCTGCTCCGATGATGCCAAATTTCATAGTGCGCGATAGCTACATAGGAATTCAGAAAATGTCAATTTGTATGACAAAAACCATCAACGAAAAACAGCGGATGCGTCGAATCTCTCAGAACTATCAGCCAAAAAGAGAGTGGGCCGTGATGGGGGACTTCGGTCTTATGACAGAAAAAATGGAGTAATCATCGTTTTAATTGACATGTCATAAAATCGTGAGTAGTTCTGAAAAAAGTGATGATTTTGAAACGTCAGCTTGTGGCTTTCTCCGCAAAGATGGGTTCTTTTTTCAGTTCCGAAAAGGATGACTGCGAGGAGAAGCATTCAAGGTTTCTTTTTGACTTCGTATGGAGACGGGTTTTCGGCGACGCTTTGTTGCGAGGTTTGATTCAGAGCCTTCGCTTTATTGATGACGGCTTGATAGGCAAATTCGTAAAACGATTTGCAGCCGCTGAGGGGTATGGCGCGTTGGATCATTTCCGTTTCGGCAAACGTGAAGCGGAGTTCGGTGTTGCTGTGCAGATCGGCAAAGATGTTCTGCAGCAGCTTGTGGACAGGTTGTGGAACCGGGCGTGGTGCGTTTGGGGCCATCCAGCCATTCAAGGTGGCTGGGGAAACACCCAGAGCTTCGGCAATCTGCTTGCGCGTCAGGCCGTGAGCTTCGAGTTTTTTGATGATGGTTTGACTTGTCACAGTGTGGGATTTTCGCACTTTGGAAGAAAAAATCGAGTTCTTTTCTCAACTGATAGAAATACCGATTGACGAATTCGCATCGTGCGATAGAGAATGGAGTTGTTACAGCATTATGCGAGAAGAAATGGGAGAAATGGTCGAACATCATGATCGTGAAGCGAGCTGTGCAGAGTTGCCCTGCTGGGCGATGGAGTTAGGGCTCGAGCGCGATGTGTTTTGCCAGTTGCTCGAGGAGTCTCTCGCTCGTGGCATCGCGCCGACCGATTTGATCCGCGAGTGGGTGACAGAAATGGCTCGTGATACGGTTTCGTAATTGCCGATTTCGCAACATCATTTGGGCATGAGATCGATGCCGAATTTGCGAAGGGCGATGACGGTCAGCCAGAACAGGACGATGGTGATCAGGCAATTTGTGAACAATGCAGGCCAAAACCCCCAGCCCTGGCGCAGCAGCCACGGAAAAACCAGAAACATCGGCAGTGTCGGCAGGACAAACCAGAACGTGCCTTCGGCATGATTGGCGATGCGAGTGGCCGTTTGTTTTTCATGATGCATCCAAATCATCGCGATGAGCGATGTGAAGGGGAGCGCGATGAGGAGCGCGGAGAGTCGGTCATTGACCAACTGGATTTTGTTCACCAGCACGATCATAAAGGCGGTGACGATGATTTTTACTACATCGAGAGCCGTGAAGCTGAGGAGTTGTGACCAAGGAAGTTTCATGATGGGGTATGCATACGTAGGGAGATGCAGGTTTATCTCAGAATCTGCCGTAAGACTTGAGATTTCAGGATCTTTTGGCTGCGGATGGAGGCATTTTTCTGGTAACGCTGCAACAATGGTAGCTTGCATGGGTGATGTTCGGCTGCCTTCTGCTGGAATCTTCGAAAGTGGACTGAGCCAACCAACGTTTTCTGAGGCAGGTCAACGCAGGTGAAAACGATGGATTTTGTGTGAATTTTCGATTCATTTGCATCGATTGGCTGGGAGGCGAGACACCTCCGCCACGGCTACGCTTTCAACCACTGCGCAGCTTCTTTGGCGTAGTAGGTGAGGATAAGGTCGGCGCCGGCGCGTTTGATGGCGGTGAGGGATTCGAGCACGATGGCCTTGCGATCCAACCAGCCAGCGGCGGCGGCACTTTCGATCATCAGATATTCGCCGCTGACTTGATAGGCGGCGATGGGGAGTGTGGTGTTTTGGCGGGCTTGGGCGATGATATCGAGATAAGCACCTGCGGGTTTCACCATGACCATATCGGCGCCTTCGGCTTCATCGAGTAAGATTTCGCGCACTGCTTCGCGGGCATTGGCGTAGTCCATTTGGTAGGTTTTTTTATCGCCCGCTTTCGGGGCGGAATCGAGCGCGCCTCGGAAGGGTCCGTAAAAAGCGGAAGCGTATTTGGCCGAGTAGCTGAGGAT
>JBDLWB010000060.1:0-4978 GCA_039804425.1 Verrucomicrobiota bacterium | reverse complement strand
TCGTGGCCGATGATCCATCTCGCGAAAACGAGGCGGACTTGGTTGGTGCGGCATCTCTTTGCACGCCGGAAAACATCACTTTCATGGCGGTGCATGGTCGCGGTTTGGTGTGCGCGCCGATATTACCCGAACGGGCCGAGGCGCTCGACTTGCCGCCGATGACCCGACGCAATCGCGAGGTGCAGCGCACGGCTTTTACGGTTTCGGTCGATGCCGCCACGGGAATCACCACAGGCATCAGCTCGGCCGATCGCGCGTTGACCGTGCGCTTGTTGGCCGACGCCAAAGTCGGTGCGGACTCCTTCGTGCAGCCGGGGCACGTTTTTCCCTTGAGCGCCATGCCTGGAGGCACCTTAAGGCGTGCAGGTCACACCGAGGCTGCGATCGATTTGGCCGTCCTTGCTGGGTTGCCTGCTGCGGGCGTGATTTGTGAAATCATGAACGACGACGGCACGATGTCCCGCGTCGGCGAGCTGGGCGACTACCAGAAAAAACACAGCCTCAAGGCCTGCACCATCGCGCAGTTGATCGAACATCGACGTCGCTTTGAAAAGCTCGTGCGCTGTGATCAGGTGGTCAACATGCCCACCGATTACGGAGATTTCCGCTGTCATCTTTACCAGATCGACACCGATGGCAGTCACCACATTGCCATGGTGATGGGCGAGATCGATCCCGAAAAGCCGACCCTCGTGCGCGTGCACAGCGAGTGCTTGACCGGCGACGTCTTTCTTTCCAAGCGCTGCGACTGCGGTGAGCAGCTCGATGCCGCGATGCAGCGGATTGCGGCGGAAGGGGGTGTTTTGCTCTACCTTCGTCAAGAAGGTCGCGGCATTGGCTTACCGGCGAAAATTCACGCCTACAAGCTTCAAGAAGCTGGCTTAGATACCATTCAAGCGAATGAAAAACTCGGTTTTCCTGCCGATCTGCGCGACTATGGCATGGGCGCGCAAATCCTCGCGGATCTTGGTTTGAAAAAAATTCGCCTGCTCACCAACAACCCGAAAAAAGTCATCGGCCTCGATGGCTATGGCTTGAGCATTGTCGAGCAACTGCCGATCCGCGTGGATGCCAACCCGCACAATGCAAAATACATGGAAACCAAACGCGTGCACATGGGGCATACGATTTGAGCGCATTCATCGTTCACTCGACTGGCGCGCTGGGCGAAAAATGATAGCGCTTTTCCCGAATCGAAACATCGGGAGGGACTCCTTGCTCGTCGAAGATCCGATGCCCTTCTTGCAGGTTTTGCCAGAACGCAAAATGCGGCGAATCTTGGGCATTCCCCATTCGTTCTGAGCTCATGCGGAAGGGGAACATGTGCACATCAAAGCGCTTTTGTCCTGCCGTCAGCGCGGCATCGCAGAGACTGTAGATTTCCTCGATTTTTTCATCGGTCATGGCGAGACAGCCGATGGATACAAAAGAACCATGAATCATGATGAACGAGCCCGTGCGGCCGTGAGCGCGGTCGTAGGCATTCGGGTAGCCAATATTAAAAGCAAGGTGATATTGGCTATCGGGCTTCATCGCGGAGCGGGATACCTGATAAAAACCTTCCGGCACCTGGCCATCGCCTTCGCGAAGTTTCGGACCGAGTTCGCCCGATTGAGCGGCGATGGGGTAGCTTCGAAACAGCACAAAACGACCGGTGGATTGGGGCTGCATCCAGAGTTCCAACATGCCTTCCTCCTTGAAAGCGCGGAGAAACACCGGATCGCCTTGTTTTAGGCCCAGCGTCGCAAGGGAAGATTGCAAGAGCGGCCAGATGCGTTCTGCTGCCGCACGAGCACGGGCAGGTCCCGGTGGTGCATTGACCGCCGCCCCTGCGGGCTTGCGATGAGGCCATGGTGGTCGAAAAGCCTGACCTCCGAATTTCCGCCATACCATGATCCCGACCACAGCGACGATGAGGATTCCTGCGCAGAGCCAGAGCGATTTCGAAACAGTCACGGGAATCTGATAGCGAGTCAGGGAAAAAAGGAAAAGCGCGAAACGTGTTCAGTTTCAGAAACAAGCGTGGGTGGAAAAGCGCGCGAGAAGAAAAAACACAAAAAAATGAGAAATATCCTTGACCCACGATGCGAATTCGAGCAACCTCTGCGCCCGCGCTTACGGCGCGATACAAGTGAAGCACCCGTAGCTCAATTGGATAGAGCGTCTGACTACGGATCAGAAGGTTTGGGGTTCAAATCCCTACGGGTGCGCCACTTCTTACTTTGGGAAATTTTTAGCCTCGGTTGATCCGAGGTTTTTTTGTGTTCACTTGATACTTTTGGGGATGAAGCTGGTGTGCTACGGTTTTATCGGAAGCGAAGATGGGGAAAACTGCGACCATTTTTTCCGTTCTACGCCGATTCGAGGCTTAGGCATTGACCCCGGGATAGGGTTCGTGCTAGGAGAAGCAAGATGATTGAAAGTGGCGATGCGAGTAAAGGCAGCGTGTTGTTTGTCTGCACGGGGAATACTTGTCGTAGTCCCATGGCGGAAGGGTTGTTTCGCAAAGAGGTGAGTGATCGCGGCCATTGGGTCGTTGCGTCGGCGGGAGTTGCGGCCAGTGTTGGCAGCAAGGAAAGTCGTGAGACCGCAAAAGTCTTGCAGGCACACGGCGCGGAACTGACGTCATTTCGCAGTCAGCAGGTGAGTGCCGAATTGATCGAGCAAGCTGATGCGGTATTTGCCATGACTTTGGGGCATTTGGAGGTCTTGGAGGATGAATTTCCAGAATACACTGATAAGTTTTATCTGGTCGGCGACTTTCTTGATGGCGATCAAGCAGGGTCGGATGTCCCGGATCCGATTGGCATGGGAGCACGTGCTTACGAGCAAGTCGCGGCTGTGCTGAAAGCGGCTTTTCCAGGGATTTTACGATTTCTTCAAGCTGGGCAAAAATAATCCCCGATTTTCTGCAATTCGTTGTTGAAAATCCCTGATGTCCAGTGCATCAGTGGGGGGTCCCGAGGACCCAAGAATCTGATGAGCGAAAAAACATTGCGCGTAGCTGTCGGTGCCGATCACGGCGGAGTGGAGATCAAAGATGCGGTAGTCACTGCGCTCAAAGGCGCGGGCTATGAAGTCACGGACTTCGGCACGCATGCTCATGAGTCGGTGAATTATGCCGATTACGGCAACAAAGTCGCTGTCGTCGTAGCGGATGAAACGGTCGATTTTGCTGTGCTCTGCTGCACCTCTGGTGTGGGCATGGCGATCACGGCGAATCGCTATCGCGGTGTCCGCGCAGCGAATGTGCGTTCGGTCGAAGAAGCGACGACGACCCGTGAGCACAATGACTCGAACGTGCTGTGCCTCGGTGCCAAATCCGTGGATGCGGCAACCGCTCAGGAAATGGCATTGGCTTTTGTGAAAACGGCATTTGCCGGTGGTCGTCATTGCGGTCGCGTGGCGGCAAGCTCAGGAAGCCGCATCGAAGTCACTGATCCCGACATTTTCGCCGCGATGCGTGCCGAAGAGCGACGTCAGCGCAATAACATCGAGCTGATCGCCTCGGAAAACTTTGCCTCGCCTGCGGTGATGGAGGCTCAGGGTTCTTTGCTCACCAACAAATACGCCGAAGGTTATCCTGGTCGTCGTTGGTATGGTGGTTGCGAAAACGTCGACGTCATTGAGCAGTTGGCGATTGACCGCTTGAAGGAAGTCTATGGGGCCGATCACGCGAATGTGCAACCGCACTCCGGTTCCCAAGCGAACACGGCGGTGTATTTCTCGGTGCTCAAGCCGGGCGATCGGATTTTGACCATGGACTTGGCGCATGGCGGTCACTTGACTCACGGTCACAAAGCGAATTTCTCGGGCAAGTTTTACGATGTCGTTCACTACGGCGTAAGCCAAGAAGACGAGCGCATTGATTACGATTTGTTAGAAAAAATGGCGCGTGAATCGAAGCCTGCTCTGATCACCTGCGGTGCCAGTGCTTACTCGCGGATCATTGATTTCGAACGCATGAGCAAAATCGCTCGTGAAGTGGGTGCCTATCTTTTTGTCGACATGGCGCACATCGCGGGCTTGGTGGCGGGTGGCGTGCATCCGAATCCCGTGCCTTATGCGGATTTTGTCACATCGACGACCCATAAGTCGCTTCGCGGTCCACGCGGTGGGGTGATTCTTTGCAAAGAAGAATTCGCGAAAAAAATCGACGCGCAAGTTTTCCCTGGCATTCAGGGCGGTCCCTTGATGCACGTGATTGCGGCGAAGGCGATTTGCTTTGGCGAGGCCTTGAAGCCTGAGTTCAAGCAATACCAGCAGCAAGTCGTGAAAAACGCGCAAGCGATGGCGGGCCGACTCACCGAGCATGGATTCCGCATCGTTTCTGGCGGCACCGACAACCACGTCATGTTGGTCGATCTTCGCTCGAAAAATCTGAACGGCACCCAAGCCTCGCACGCTCTTGACGAAGCGGGCATCACGGTCAACAAGAACTCGATTCCGTTCGACACCGGCACGCCGATGAAGCCCAGCGGCATCCGCATCGGCACCCCCGCCGTGACCACGCGCGGGATGAAAGAAAGCGACATCGTGCAAGTGGCCGACTTCATCCACGAAGCGCTACAAGTGATCGATGACGAAGCCAAGCTGCACGCCATCCGCGACCGCGTCTTCGCCTTCAACCGCGCGTTCCCTCTGCCTTGGTAAGAGGGAAATTTCGCGAATCATCAAAAAACAGCAAGTCCTCCGGGGCTTGCTGTTTTTTTTCGTGAGATACCAGGCAGAAGAGAAAAATGTTCGAATGCGAGGAGCGAGTTGAATGGCGCTTGCAATGATGACTCTTCGCTTCGACTCACAGTGCTCAGTCATTCGCTAATTGACTCGTTTGCTCCTTCCCTTCTTGCTACAACTGCGGATTTTAGTTGGAATTATTCTAGAATTAGATGTCGAGTGGGATCATAAACAATTGTACTGCCTATCTGATTTGCGAATCTAACGACTAAATAGTTGTTATCGTCGACTCGGGTAATTT
>JBDLWB010000059.1:0-4932 GCA_039804425.1 Verrucomicrobiota bacterium | reverse complement strand
ATCTCGTCATTGATCGACGAATCTTTCTCAATGTAAGTATCCGAGCGCGGAATGTAGGCTTCGGGCTGGTAGTAATCGAAATAGGAAACAAAATACTCGACCGCGTTGTTGGGAAAAAAATTGCGAAATTCGGAATACAACTGCGCCGCCAAGGTCTTGTTGTGACTCATGATCAGCGTCGGCTTATTGACCTTCTGAATCAGATTGGCCATGGTGAAAGTCTTGCCCGAACCCGTCACCCCAAGAAGTGTTTGATGCCCATTGCCCGCATCGAGCGAGCGCACAAGCTTCTCAATCGCTTGATGCTGGTCGCCACTGGGGCGGTAGTCGCTGCAAAGTTCAAAGGCCATCCGCGATCAATGTAGAAGCGACGCGAAACTTTGCCAACACAAGTTTCACCCCAAGACCCAGCGCGTGCCAAATGCAATCACGGCAGGAATGGTCAGCAAACTGATCGCTGTCGTCACCACAATCACCTGCGCCGCGATGCCCGGTCTGCCGCCATAGAGCTTGGCAATCAACAAAGGCGACATCGCCGCAGGCATGGCCGATTGGACAATGAGAACCTGCTTCAGTTCCAAAGCAAGCGGCAAAAATTTCGCTGCAGACAAAAGGATCATCGGAATCACCCCCAAGCGCAAAATCGTGCCCCCGATCGCGACGCGAGCCGATGGCCGTTCCGCATGGACCATGTCGGTCATGATCGCTCCCGTCACCACCAGCGCCAAAGGAAAAGCCCCACTACCCAGCCACTTCATCATTTCTCGGATGGGCCCGGTGAAGTAAACATCGAGCCCACAGAACACCAACAACAAACCGACAACCACCGACACGGCGGGTCCGTTGATCAGCTTTTTCCAGGGAATTTGTTTGTCGTTCGACATCACCATCACGCCGAAGGTCCAGATCGAAAGCTCCACACCCAGATTGTGCACCATCAGCACCGAAACCGCTGCGGCACCGTAGAGCGCTTGAACAATGGGAATCGCCGTAAAGCCAAAATTCTGAATTCCCACAGAAAAAGCAAAGGTCCGCAAGCCCGTGCCTTTTTGCAATTGTATCAGCCGCCCCGCCACAACACCCACCGCCATGCCGACAAGCAATTCGCAAAATCCGATGCCAAGACTCCATCCCACCACCGATCCCTGCTTGAGAGCCTGACTCCCCAGAACTTTATCAAAAATGAAAAACGGATACATCACCTGATAGACCGCATGCATCAGCGGTTCATCATGCTCAGGTCGCAAAATCCGCAATTTCCGCATCAAGGCCCCCACTACAATCAACAGATAAGCCGGCAACACCGCCGTAATGATCGCACCAGAAGTAAGCACGCACCCAGCATCCACATTTTCGCCCACGGCGCAAGCGGGATTGCTATTTCCCACCTCACTGGATACGATGATCGCCATGGAACTTACCAGCATCGATCACGATGACTTTCGTCGACTATTGGCGGACATTGCTGCTATGCGCATGCCTTATGGCAAGTTTGGCCCGAAACAACGGCCTCCTCATGGGGTGTGGATTTGCGATTTACCTATCGAATATCTCGCTTGGTTCAAGGAACGCGGCTTTCCGAAAGATCGCCTTGGCGAACTGCTTTCTGCCGTCTATGACATCAAGTCGCACGGCATGGACAGCCTTTTTGATCCCATGCGCCATGCTCACGGCGGCCGCTCTTCGTTGCGACCACCACGCCAAAAATCTTTTGATTTCGATTCGCCTTGATCCTTATGAAATTGATCCTCGCCATTGCTTCGGTCGTTTGTTCTCTCACCTTATGCGCAGCTCCCACTCACTTGGTGTCACAAGAGCCTGTCGCCATCAAAACTCTCGAAGATGGCACCATTCTCGTTGATTTCGGAAAAGTGGCTTTTGGCAACATCGAACTGCTCTCGATCACCAGCCCGCAACTGCTGACGATTCATTTCGGCGAAGCCAGCAAGGACGGTCGCATCCACCGTCGCCCCGGTGGCACGATTCGCTATGCTCAAACCAAAGTCACCGCTCAGGGCGAAGTCACGCGCGTCGCTCCCGCCGCGGATCGACGCAACACGACTTTACCAGCCGCCATTCTTACGCCCAAGGAATGGGGCGTCGTTCTGCCTTTTCGCTGGATCGAAATCGAAGGATGGCAGGGGAAATTTTCACCCTCCTCGATCCGACGTCGTGCGGCCTTCGCCAAAACATGGCAAGATGACGCCGCTCATTTTCGCTCGTCCGATGCCACGCTCGATCAAATCTGGGAGCTCTGCCGCTACTCGATCAAAGCCACAACCTTCGCCGGAGTGTATGTCGATGGGGACCGCGAACGCATTCCCTATGAAGCCGATGCCTTTCTCAATCAGCTCAGTCACTACGCCTGCGATCCCGACCCGCAGATGGCGCGCGATACTTTTGACCACCTGATGAAACAACCGACCTGGCCCAGCGAGTGGGCACCACATTTGATTTTCATGGTGCATGCCGACTGGATGTTTACGGGCGACCGCGAGTGGATGAGTGCACGCTACGAATCGCTCAAGAAAAAGACGCTTGAAGAACGTGCTCGCGCCGATGGCCTGCTGGTCAGCAACGATAGGCAGATTCGCCGCGATGACATCGTCGATTGGCCCGCGGGCGAGCGCGATGGCTATGTTTTCACGCCAGTCAATACCGTCGTAAACGCCTTTCATCTGCGCGCCATACAGCTCATGGCTGAGATGGCAGATTCCACCGACCGCCAGGCGGATGCCGTGCGTTATCGTGCGCAATACCAAAAAGCCTACGAATCTTTTCAAAGCAAACTCTTCGATCCCTCCACGGGGCTCTACACCGATGGCGAAAGCACCAAGCACAGCTCCCTGCATGCCAATCTTTTCCCGCTCGCCTTTGGACTGGTGCCGCAGGCGCGCAAAGCTCGCGTGATCGATTTTCTGCGTCAGCGCGGCATGAAATGCTCGGTCTATGCTGCACAATACCTGCTCGAAGGACTGTTCGAACATCATCAAGCCACCGCCGCCTACGAACTGATCACCGCCGCTGGCGATCGCAGTTGGAAACACATGCTCCAGAGCGGCACGACCATCACCTGGGAGTCGTGGGACAATCGCTACAAACCCAATCAAGACTGGAACCATGCCTGGGGAGCCGCTCCCGCCAATTTGCTACCGCGCTACCTCGCCGGCGTTCGACCGCTGGCACCTGGTTGGACCAAAACTTTGATCCAGCCGCAACCGGCTCACCTCACCAAGCTCTCTTCCCAAGTCCCCACGCCGCATGGTCCGATTCGCGTCGATTGGCAAAAGTCTACCAACACTTGGCAACTCGATCTCCCGAAAAACATCGACGCCCAGGTCGAGCTCCCCGCGCGCGAAAAACAGCAAGTCTATCGCGATGGCCAGCGCCTCGATGCCGAGTTTCGTGATGGTCGACTTTTCCTCAAACTTCCCATCAGCGGTCGAGCGAGTCTGAACGTGCGCTGAGTCCTTGCTCATCAGACGTCTTCGCAGCGTCGAACAATCAGGAAATGCGTTGCATTTTCGGCAAAATCCGCCAATCTGCCCGCCCGAAATCTTTCTGCATCCATGTCTGAGCGCCGCAAACCATTTCCTTTTGATGTTTTTGAACCCCAATGGCAAAACCGCTGGGATTCCGAAAAAACCTTTCGCACTCCAGGGCCGGGCGATGCGGATTTCGATGCCTCGAAGCCGAAGTACTATGTGCTCGATATGTTTCCCTACCCGAGTGGCGCGGGACTCCATGTCGGTCACCCTGAAGGCTATACTGCGACGGACATTTTGGCGCGATTCAAACGCACGCGCGGCTTCAATGTCCTACACCCGATGGGTTGGGACGCCTTTGGTCTACCCGCCGAGCAATATGCCATCAAGACCGGTCAGCACCCGCGTGTCACCACCGAGGCGAACATCAAAAACTTCCGCCAACAGCTGAAAAACCTCGGATTTTCCTACGATTGGGATCGTGAGGTTGATACCACCGACCCCAGCTATGTGCGCTGGACGCAGTGGATTTTCCTGCAACTCTACCATTCCTATTTCGACGAAAAGGAACAAAAGGCCAAGCCCGTCAGCGAACTCGAAGCACAGGGATGGACCCGCGAACAGATCGACAACGTCCGTCTCGCCTTTGTCCACGAAGCTCCCGTCAATTGGTCGCCCGATCTCGGCACGGTGTTGGCCAATGAGGAAGTCGAGGAATGGCGCAACAAAGGACACACCGTCGAGCGTCGACCCCTGCGCCAATGGATGCTACGCATCACGGCCTATGCCGAGCGCTTGCTGAATGAAATCGACGCCCTCGACTGGCCGGAAGGGATCAAGCTTCTGCAAAAAAACTGGATCGGCAAAAGCGAAGGCGCGACGGTCGATTTCACCATCGGCGATCACACCGTCACGGTCTACACCACACGCCCGGATACGCTTTTTGGTGCCACCTACATGGTTCTCGCTCCCGAACATCCTCTGGTTTCTCAGATCACTAGCGCCGAACAGCAAGTCGACGTGCAAGCATACGTGCAAGCCTGCGCCACGAAGTCGGACCTAGAGCGCGGTGAGCTGAATAAAGAGAAAACGGGCGTATTTACCGGAGCCTACGCCATCAACCCCGTGAACCAACAAGCCATTCCCGTGTGGATCGCCGACTACGTCATGATGGGCTACGGCACCGGCGCCATCATGGCTGTTCCCGCTCACGACGAGCGCGACTTCGCCTTTGCGGAAAAGTTTGCTTTGCCGATTGTTCAAGTCGTTCAAGGAAACTCAGAAAGCACCGCCGAGACGGCGACTCTCCCTCAAGCTCTCCTTTCCGCTTACACCGATCACGGAATCGCCATGAACTCCTCGTTCCTCGATGGACTGCCTACCGCCGAAGCCAAGTTGCGCATGATTGCGTGGCTGGAAGAGCAAGGCAAGGGCACGCGCAAGGTGC
>JBDLWB010000058.1:0-9886 GCA_039804425.1 Verrucomicrobiota bacterium | reverse complement strand
CAAACCAAATTTTTCCTCAACAACGAAATGCGTGAGATCAAATCCGGGCCCATGCCGGCGGAATTTTTGCTCATTCCCAGCTATCGCACCCATGTGATCACCTCGTGCTATTTCGAAAAATAGTGCGGAGTGAGCGCAGGTCAGATTTTTTCAATGCGAAACACCACGGGTTCCGAGTTGACACAATTGAGTGCGGCGATTTCGCGCAGCGCGGCTTGTAGGATGCCATAGGGGCAACGGTGGAGGAGAAACACCATGTCGACAAAATCGGCATCGGGATTTTCGGGGTTAACGGGCGAGTGCGTGCCGCTGATGCCGATGCCGTGTTGCGCCAGCACACTGGCAATTTCTGCCACCACGCCGAGGCGATCGGTGACATCAAATCGCACGTAATAGGCAGTGCTTGTTTCTTCCACGGGCACCAGTTGTCCCTGAGAACCCCAGGGTACAAAGCCGCGATGTGGGGCATCGTGCGAGAGAATGCGTGCCGCTTCCACGAGGTCGGCGACCACAGCCGAAGCTGTCGGGTCCTCGCCGGCGCCACGACCGTAAAACAATGCTTCGCCAATGCCATCACCGTGCACCGCTACCGCATTGAACACGCCATTGACCGATGCCAAAATGTGATTTTTGCTGACAAATGACGGCTGCAAACGCAGTTCGATCGCGCCATTGTCGTGTTCGCGAATCACCGCGAGGAGTTTCACGACATAACCGAGTTGTTGGGCAAAATCGATGTCGATGGGCTTGACTTGCTCAATGCCCACAACGTGGACGAGGCTGGGCGAAATCGGAAATCCATAGGCGAGAGTCGCGAGCAAAATCGCTTTGTGAGCAGCATCCCAGCCATTGACATCGAGCGTGGGGTCGGCCTCGGCATATCCGAGTTTTTGGGCTTCTGCCAGAGCCGTGCCGAAGTCGAGTTTCGCCTCGGCCATGCGTTGCAAAATGTAATTGCTCGTGCCGTTGATGATGCCGCACATCGTTTTGATGCGATTGCCGATCAGGGCTTCTTGCACGGTTTTGATGATGGGGATGCCTCCCGCGACGGCGGCTTCGAAGTGGATCGGTGCGTTGTGTTGTCGAGAGAGCGCAAACAACTCCTCACCGCGTTCGGCGAGCAAGGCCTTGTTGCCTGTGACGACGGGTTTCCCGAGGCGCAGGGCCGCAGCGACGATCTCGAAGGCCAATGTCGTGCCCCCGATGAGTTCGACCACAATGTGCACTTCAGGATCTTCCACCAACGACCGCCAGTCCGTGGTGATGAGAGCGCTCGGGACCGAGGTGTGTCGTGATTTTGCCGGATCGCGCACGAGGATGCGACGGATTTCCAGAGGTTTGTCTGCGCCGCTGCGTTGCTGGATGAGTGTGCCATTGCGCTCCAAAGCGCGGATCACACCCGTCCCCACTGTGCCACAGCCAGCCAAGCCAATACCATAAAAAGAGCTCACGCCGCGGACTCTAGGGAGTCGGACAAGTCTCCGCAAGTCTGAAGAAAGAGGAATGGTGGCAAGGTTCCCTGACCGATTTTTTTCCTGTATTACAAAACTAGGGGTTGCACGCAGCGGTGCTTTCCCTTATGGCGAGTGCGCCTTTACCTTTTTTTATTATGAGCAAAAGCGACTTCGGACTTATCGGATTGGCCGTCATGGGCCAAAATCTCGTTCTCAACGTAGAATCCCGCGGCTTTCAAGTCAGCGTCTACAACCGCACCACGGCGACGACCGATGAGTTCATTGCGGCTCATCCCGGCAAGAAGCTGGTCGGCGCGAAGACGCTGGAAGAATTTGTCCAGTCGCTGGCCACGCCCCGCAAAATTCAAATCATGGTCAAAGCGGGTGGTCCTGTCGACGCAGTGATCGAGCAATTGATCCCGCTGTTGGATCAGGGCGACATCATCATCGATGGTGGTAATTCGCTTTACACCGACACTGAGCGTCGCGACGCGTATCTTTCCGAAAAAGGTCTGCGTTTCATTGGCGCAGGCGTTTCGGGTGGTGAAGAAGGCGCCCGCAAAGGCCCCTCCATCATGCCTGGTGGTCCACTTTCGACCTGGGACGTCATGAAGCCGATTTTCGAATCGATCTCCGCCAAAGTTGACGGCGAGCCTTGCGTGACCCACATCGGTCCTGGTGGCGCTGGTCACTACGTGAAAATGATCCACAACGGCATTGAGTATGGCGACATGCAGCTCATTTGCGAAGCCTACAACATCTTCAAAGCCGCTGGCTTCACTGCTGCCGAGCTCGGTCAGGTGTTCACCGACTGGAACAATGGCGACCTCGAAAGCTACCTGATTCAGATCACCGCAGAAATTTTCAAACAAAACGACCCCGAGACCGGCAAGGCATTGGTCGATGTCATTCTCGACACCGCTGGCCAAAAAGGCACCGGCAAGTGGACCATCATGAATGCGGTGGAAAATGCCGTGGTGATCTCCACCATCAACGCCGCCGTGGAAGCGCGGATTCTTTCGTCGATGAAAGACAAGCGCGTGGCGGCCAGCGCTGAGCTTCAAGGTCCTGTGGCGAACATCACCGGCGACAAAGCGGCGTTGGTGAAGAAAGTGCACGATGCTTTGTTCGCTTCGAAAATCATTTCCTACGCGCAAGGTCTCGACCTCATCAAGACCATGGGCGCAGAGAAAAACTGGGGTCTCGACCTTGGGAAAATCGCCGCCATCTGGCGCGGTGGTTGCATCATTCGCGCTCGTTTCCTCAATGACATCACCGACGCCTATCGCAGCAATCCTGAACTGAGCAACCTGATGCTCGCGCCGTTCTTCAAGAACTTGCTCAACGAGTTCCAACAAAACTGGCGTGAAATCGTCGCACTCGCCACCGTCAACGGCATTCCTGTTCCTGCATTCAGCGCGTCGCTGGGCTACTACGACAGCTATCGCAGCGCGGTTCTGCCTGCCAACTTGCTGCAAGCGCAGCGCGACTTCTTCGGTGCTCACACCTACGAGCGCACCGACAAACCACGCGGCGAGTTCTTCCACACCAACTGGCCCGACGTGATTGGCTAATTCCTCTGCTGAGCGGACAATCCGTTCAGCAGCATCATCCCCACTCAGTTCGCGCTGGGCGGGGATTTTTTGTGCCGTATTCTCAGGAAAAATGTTGATTTCAAGCCGTTTTTCCTGATGGATTCGCGGAGGGACACGCATCGGCAAGCATCATCAAAACTTCGTGTCTTCGTGCCTTCGTGTGAAACTAGGGCATTTTGAATGGGGGGTATGGGGCATGATGCGTTCGTTGCTGATGACGCAGGAAGAGGCTTTGTTGCTGTGAAGATCGGCTCACACGAAGGCACGAAGACACGAAGGGAGGAAGAAGAGGGTGGTTTGGTGAGGTTGGCGAATCCGTGAGCCCCTTCAGGGCGCGGGATGTTTTTTGGGGGGATTGTCCAGGGTGAGCCTAACCCTTGGTTTTGCTCATCCTTCGCTATCACCGTTGGCCCTCGTTGGGGCAGGAAAGGGACGAGCGCTGGCCATCGAGACGGGTTTTGACGGAATTTCAGAATTTTCAGAATTTCGTCATGGCAATCATCCCGAGATTCACAAATCCGATTTCGCTTTGTTCAGGTTTCCCGGATATGAATCCATCTCCCTCGCTTGATCGACGTGGAGAAAAATGAGGCATTCTCCTTTTGCGTTAGGGCGATTGTTGTGTAGTCTATGGCGTGATTTCTTCCCTTTATCCCCTCACCGTGCGCGCTTTGATGGCGGGCGTCTGTTTGTCATGGAGCGCTCATGTAGTGGCGCAGTCGATGGTGGCACCGCCGCCGACGGAGAAAAAAAGCATGGGCTTAATCGATCCGGCCGCCTTTGGTTTCGGCAGGGCTGGGTTCATTTCCGATGTCTCGGTGATCGATGGGCTGGATGTGAAAAATGGCAATGAGTCGCTGGACTTTACCGAGCTCCGACTCATCGCGCCGCTGGCGGTGAAAAAGACGGAAAATTTTCTCTTCGCGAGTTCCATCGGCTATCATTTCACCTCCGTCGACCTCGATGGCATGGGCGGGCTGCATCAGCAATCGCTGCATACCTTGGAAGCGCAGTGCACGTTGTTGTGGAGACCGCGCGATTCCCGATGGTCTGCCATGACTTTCGTCACGCCGGGCGTGAGTAGCGACTTTTCTCAGATCACTCACGATGACTTGGAAGGCTCGGGTCTCGGCTTGATCAATTACCGGGTGAACGATGAGCTCCGCATCGCGGGTGGTTTTTTTGGCCGCTACGCCGATGGTGATGGCATGCTGGTTCCTGCGCTGGGCTTCATTTGGCAACCCGAGCCGTTCATTGTGCAAGTAACGCCACCATTTGTCGTCATTGGCTGGCGAGCATCCGAGCGCTGGACCTTTGCGGGTAGTTTCTACCCCAGTGGTGGCGCATGGGACATCGATGGTGAGGACGTGAACCGACTGGAAATCAGTGGTTGGCAGTGCGCCATCACCTCCTCCTACCAGATCACCGAGCAATGGGTCACCTCCGTCCGGGCTGGCTGGAATGTGGCCGGTGAGCTGGAAATGCAAAATGCAGCAGGCCGCGTCACGGTTCGTGAAGACCTGGAAAATGCACCTTTCGTCGCTTGGAACCTGCGATACCTTTTTTGAATGGTGAAGAGGGTCGTTTTTTGGGGTAACGGGGCTTGGCATGCATCGATTCATGATGTGTGGTTGTGACTGACATGTCTTTTTTCCCGAAAATCCTTAAAATTTCTGCTTTCATGTCGTTCGACTTTCCGCTGAAATCCCGCCCCGCACATGAGCAATCCGTTTCGAGAAGACTTGGTTTCACGCACTCGCCCTGAGGCGTGCACGGTGGTGATTTTTGGCGCTACGGGTGATTTGACTCACCGCAAGTTGGTGCCAGCGCTCTACAATCTTGCCATCGATGGCGAATTGCCACCCGGCGTGAAAATCATTGGTTTCGCTCGCCGCGAGAAGTCGGATGAGGTTTTCCGCCAAGGTCTGGAAGAGCTGAATCGTCAGGTTTCGCGCAATGGCCACGATGATGAAGTCTGGGCTTCGTTTGCACCAAACATTCATTATCATCAAAGCGAATTTACCGATGATGAAGGATATCGACGTCTCGCGGAAACGCTGGATGCCATCGATCGCGATCGTGGCGGCAAGGGCAATCGCTTGTTCTACATCGCCAGCGCGCCGGAATTTTTTGATGACATTTTGCATCACCTGAAAAAAGCCGGCCTCAATCAAGCGAAGGACGGTTGCTGGGCGCGGGTGATTGTCGAGAAGCCGTTTGGCACCGATCTCGCCACCGCGCAACGCCTCAACCGCGTGGTCAATGAGACCTTTCAAGAAAGCGACACCTATCGCATTGACCACTATCTCGGTAAGGAAACGGCGCAAAACATCATGGTGCTGCGCTTTGCGAACGCCATTTTTGAGCCGCTGTGGAATAGTCGCTACATCGAGCAAATCCAAATCACCTGTGCGGAAAATCTCGGCATGGAAGGTGGTCGCGGTGGCTACTACGATAAATCCGGTGCGCTGCGCGACATGGTGCAAAATCACTTGCTGCAATTGCTGAGCTTGGTGGCGATGGAACCACCTACCGACCTCAGTGCCGATGGCGTGCGGGACGAAAAAGTGAAAGTCATTCGCTCTTTGCGCAAATGGGATACGCCCGAAAAAGTCGCGGCGAATGTCGTGCGCGCGCAATACACGAAAGGCAGTGTCAGCGGCAAGGTCGTGCCAGGCTATCGTGAGGAAGATCGCGTAGATCCGGAGTCGATGACCGAGTCGTATGTCGCGCTGCGTTTGATGATCGACACCTGGCGCTGGAGCGGTGTGCCATTTTACATCCGAGTGGGCAAGCAGTTGCCGAAAAAAGCGACGGAAATTTCCGTGCACTTCAAGTCGCCACCGGGCGTGCTGTTCCAGTCGCTCACGGAAAGTGGTGCGGGAGGAAACATTCTCGTCATTCGCATTCAGCCCGACGAGGGGATTTCGCTGCGGATGATTTCGAAGATTCCAGGCACGAGCTTGCGCTTGGAGCCGGTGAAAATGGATTTCCAATACAGCACGAGCTTTGGCAAGGCTAGCCCTGAGGCCTATGAGCGTTTGTTGCTCGATGCCATTTCGGGCGATGCCACATTGTTTGCGCGTCGCGATGAAGTGGAAGAAGCATGGAAATTCATCGATGGCATTGAACAAGCATGGCACCAGAGTGGCGTCCCCATCCCCATGGCGGAATACGTTGCGGGAACATGGGGCCCCAAGGAGGCTGACGACTTGCTGCATGCCGATGGCAATCACTGGCGCCGCATCTAAAGGAACCGTATGGAGACAATGACGATGGATTCTCAGTTGGGTCAAGAAGTGCCAGTTCGCGGCATCGATCAAGCGCTGCGACAATTGTGGCTGCAAGATGAGTCACGCACCAATGCGCGGTTGATCAATCTCGCGGTGTATTCTGAGTCTGCGGGGTCACTGGCCAAAAACTCGGAAATCGTTCGTGAACTCACCCGTGAGCATGCTTGTCGTGCGGTCTTGATCGAAATGGATCGCGCGGCGGCGGATGCCTCGATCCGTGCGTGGATCACGGCGCATTGTCATTTGAGTGGCGGGAAAAAATCGGTGTGCTGCGAGCAAATCGCCTTTGCGCTGACTGGCGTGTCGCGCGGTCGACTGCGCAATACGGTTTTTGCTCATCTTTCCAGCGATCTTCCGCTGATTTTTTGGTGGCAAGGTGATCTTTCCCCGATTTTTGAGGAACGTCTTTACGCAGTGATCGATCGTTTTGTCTTTGATAGCAGCGAGTGGGCGAACCCGCAAAAGTCCTTTGATGCGATCGACGTCGCCCTTGCGTCGCCGCGTCCGCTCGTAGTGCAGGATTTGGCCTGGACACGCACGTATCACATGCGTCTGGCGATCGCTTCGCTGTTTGATGATCCCTTGGCGCAGCAATCGTTGCAGCAGATCGAAAAAATCGAGATCACGCACCACCCGCGTCATCGCAATACAGGATTGCTGTTGTTGGCATGGTTTGCCCAGCAAGCGGGTTGGTCGACAGGTGCGGAATTGGCGATGAAAATCGAGGCGCAACATGGGGCCAAAGAAGGCTTTGCATTTGATGATGCCATGGGACATCCCGTGCAGGCGACCTTGGTGGCCGATGAGGCGTCGTCGTCTTTGGCATCGGTTCGACTTTTGGGCAAGAATTTGGAAATCGTGATTGAGCGCGCGAGCCATTCGCCGCACTTGCACTTGCGATTGCGAGTCGGCGATCATATCACAGACACTCTGGCGCCAGCGGGTGCTGATGACAGTGGTGCCTTGATTGGCGAACAGTTGGCGCGCGGCGGGAAAAATTCGCTCTATCGCAAAGTTCTGCCAAAATTCCGCGAATTGCTTGCGGCGCATCCCTAAGGCATCCGAGAATCGTGCAGTGGCCTAGCGCAGGGCAGGCAATTCGGGTTACGGCATTACGAGATTGCCAAGAATCGGTGGATGAGGGAATCTTTTCGCCGTGAAAGCCTTTCTCCTCGGTGCTGGTTTGGGCACGCGGTTGCGGCCGTTGACGTCGTTTTTACCCAAGCCTTTGGTGCCATTGGGGCATCATCCCTTGATTTATTACGCATGGCAGGCTTGCCAGGCAGTGGGATGTCGGGATTTTGCGATCAATACGCATCATCTCGCGGGCTGCTGGCAGAGTCCTGCAGCCGGTTGGGGCGAGCTCGACTGGCAAACCACAAGCGAATGCGGGAAAAATGATGAGCCGGTGCGTCTTGCGCAGCGGGGTGGTTGTTCGCTGCGTTTGTTTCACGAACCGACTCTGCTCGAAACTGGCGGCGCGTTGCGCAATGTGCGGGATTGGGTCGGCGACGACGACGTGTTGGTGCACAATGGCGATGTCTATGCCACGCTGCCGCTTGAGGATTTGCTGCGAGCGCATCGCGCAAGCGGTCGCGCGGTGACACTGGCGCTGCGGAGCGATGCAGAGGCGCGGCACATCGCGATCGAGGAAGATCGTGTGATCGACATTCGTCAGATGCGCGGCAAAGCCCCAGGAACGCATGGTTTTACGGGGATCTATTGCATGAATCAGCAGCTGATCGAGGCTTTGCCAGATGAGGAAATTTGCTCCGTCATCCCCGCTTTTTTGCGGCTTGCCGAGCAAGGGCAAGTCGGGGCTGTGGTGATGGATCAGGGCGCATGGTTTGATCTGGGCACGAGGGAAAGTTATCTCGAGGTGAACCGGCATTTTGCGATCGACCAAGCGATTCATCCGAGCGCGCAGGTAGATGCCAGCGCAAAGATTGAAGGCAGCATCATCGGTGCGGGAGCCGTCATTGGCGCGGGCGCTGTGATCCGTGATTCCGTGATCTGGCCTGGCGGGCAAGTGCTTGCAGGCAGCCGACTCCATCGCTGCATCGTCTGCTCTTCCCAGCCGATTGCTGGACACCATGTCGACTGCGATCTTTGAGCGTGAAGCAGCGCATCGGATCACTGTCAGAATTTTTATGAATTTTTCTCATCATTTGGTCAAAAAACGGGCGAGAGCGGGCAGGAGCTTTTCCATTCTTCCCGCGGGAGAAATGAGATTGAGCAAAAAGCGCGAAAAACCTTGATGGGACATGGGTCACAAGCTCATGAGCGCCCTGCGAGGCAGGGTCAAGATTTTTGAATCTTTTGAGAATTTTGCTTGAGTTCTGGGTGTTTTCGTGCTTGTTTATTGACGTCCTAGCTGCCTTGCAAAAACGATAGCGTTGATCGAGATCCTGATGTGTGGTAGCGTGACAAACCCTAAGCTCTAAACCCTAAACCCCAAAGTGAATGACCAGCAAAGCTGGAAGTCTCGCAAATACCCCAACAAACATGAACAAGAATCGATTTTTGTCCCTGCTCGCAATCGGTCTGCTGGCAGCTAACGTTGCATGGGCCCAAAACACGGCAACGACAACGCCAGTGGGGTATGTGAGCGAAGTTTTAAAGCCTAATGTTACAAACATTATCGGGCTGACACTTCATTCGCCAACTGTTTTCAATGCAGTAATTTCCTCTGAGGCAAGTAATAAGATTACGTTTACTGGGGCAAATTTCTCCACATTACTCAGTTCTGGATCTACTTACATTCTTGAATTGCCCGATGGCACCATTCAGGAAATTACCTCATGGAACGCAACAGAGCTATTTACTCCTCAAGATGTTACAGATCAAATTACGCCAGGAGTAACAACAGTTGCTCTGAGGAAGGCTCCAACGATTGGTGAAATTTTTGGTAATACAAACACCTTTGGTCTAACCCCTAGCGCAGACGGAGGCACAACAAACTGTGACACAATATCCATTCCAAACGGATCTGGCGGGTTTTCTACTTATTTTTACTACAACGATGGCACTGATCAACTATGGGTTGATGTTGATTTCAATGAAGCTCAGAATGTTCCACTTGTCTATACTGACGCAATGTTAATTAAAAGAGTAGGAGGCTCTGATATTACTCTAACGGTTTCAGGGGAGATCAAAAAAACTCCGACAAAAGTAGTTGCTTTGGCAGGAGCAAATTACATCGGTTCAATTTACCCAGCTGCAAATACTCTAAATTCTAGCTCTTTATCGACTCAGCTAGCCCCTTCTACCGATGGAGGAATCGCTTCCGCAGATTTATTACAGTTTCCGAATGGAACGGGTGGATTCATTACGAATATTTACTACAATGATGGAACAGATCAATTATGGGTTGATGTTGACTTTAACGAAACAGGAGCTTCCGCATTCACAAGTGGGTATGTTCTGAATAATCGCAACGCAAATAAGCTTCTGACTCATACACCTGACCCAAACGTTTTTAGTGGTCTTTGATTTCCAACATCTACTCATTTTTTACCGTGAAAAAACTATTTTTACTAATAAA
>JBDLWB010000057.1:0-5151 GCA_039804425.1 Verrucomicrobiota bacterium | reverse complement strand
GAAAACAAAAAAGGCCGGAGATTGCTCTCCGACCTTTGTTTGATTGCTGAGAATCTTAGTTCTCTTCGCTGGGGCTCCACTCTTCGACGGCGGAGGACGCAAGGTTGAAGGCGTGCTCGAGGCCGACCATCTCGCTGGATGGACGCAGGCTTTCGAAGCTGGCGCTTTCTTTCTTGAGTTGATCTTCGCTGTAGCTGAGGGCTTTGATCGAGAGACCGATGCGGCGCTCGACTTTGTCCACTTTGATGACGCGTGCTTCCACATCGTCGCCCACTTTGATGACGTCTTTGACTTTCTCCACGTGATCTTCGCTGAGTTGCGAGATGTGGATGAGACCGTCGATGTCGCCTTCGAGGCTGACGAAGGCACCAAAGCTGGCAATCTTGGCCACTTTGCCTTTGACCACATCGCCCACTTTGAAGCGTTTGTCGATGAGGCTCCATGGATCGTCTTCCAGTTGCTTGACGCCGAGCGAAACACGCTGATTCGCTTTGTCGATGGAAAGCACGATGGCTTCGATCTCGTCGCCCTTCTTGAGAACTTCGGAAGGATGATTGATCTTGCGAGTCCAGGACATATCGGACACGTGGATCATACCGTCGATGCCTTCTTCCAGTTCCACAAACGCACCGTAAGCAGTGAGGTTGCGCACGGGACCCTTGACGGTCGCGCCAATCGGGAAGCGGCTTTCGATTTCGTCCCATGGGTTCGCATCAAGCTGACGCACGCCGAGGGAGATCTTCTGTTCGTCGATGCTGATGCCGAGAACCACAGCTTCCACCTCTTGACCGAGAGAAAGAACATCGCTCGGGCGAGTGATGCGCTTGACCCAGCTGAGCTCGGAAACGTGGATAAGACCTTCCACACCTTTTTCGATTTCGCAGAAAGCACCGTAAGGGAGAAGTTTGGTGATCTTGCCCTTGACGCGAGTGCCAATCGGGAAACGAGCTTCGATGTCGGCCCATGGATTCTCGGTCATTTGCTTCAGACCCAGAGAAACACGCTCTTTGTCGCGGTCCACTTCGAGGATCAACACTTCCAACGATTGACCGATGTGAAGCATTTCGCTGGGGTGATTGATGCGGCCCCAGGACATGTCGGTGATGTGCAGCAAGCCATCCATGCCTTCGAGATCGACGAATGCGCCGAAGTCGGTGATGTTTTTGACCGTGCCGATGACTTTGTCATTGGCGGAAACGGTGCCCAAGAAGCGCTGACGCTGCTCACTGCGCTCGGCCTCGATGACCTCGCGACGGGAGAGAACGACGTTCTTGCGCTCGTCGTTGACCTTGACGATCTTGAATTCGTAAATTTTGCCGATGTATTCGTTGAGGTCTTTGGGTGGGATGATGTCCACTTGCGAGCCGGGAAGGAAAGCTTCCACGCCAACGTTGACGGTGAGACCGCCTTTGACGGCTGCCTTGACCTTGCCGCGAACGAGTCCGCCGTCTTGGAACACTTTGACAATCTTGTCCCAGTTTTGCTTGTGAGCAGCTTTTTCTTTCGAGAGAACGACCATGCCTTCGTCGTTTTCCAGTTTTTCGAGAAGGACTTCGACTTCGTCGCCTACTTCAATGTCATCGTCTTCGAATTCATTCGCTGCGATGGCGCCTTCGGACTTATAGCCGATATCGACGATGACGACCTGGGGGCGGATTTCCAGGATAATTCCCTTGAGGATCGAACCTTCGCGGAATTCGCGGAATTTGGAATCGATCAAGTCAACCAACTCTTGGTTGACGGTTTCTTCGAGAGCAGAGCTCATAATAGTTTGTGGTTAATGGTTTGGTTCTTGGTTCGTTTTCCTGACAACATTGCCCTGGAATTAGTAACCGCTGCGCACCAGGGCTCCGACCGCGCAACGGGTTTTCGAAAGGAAAACGGGACGGCGAAACTAGGGATTCTTCCGTGCTTGGCAAGTAAAATCGACGAAAAAACGATGGAAAACAGCTTTCCTGAGCGAAGTCACAGGAATCACAACAAAATCGGCGCATTTCTATGGCAGAGCAATCACTGCAGATGACTGCAGTTTGCCTACCAGGATCGCGACCCTTTTCCTTCCATGCGTGCCGAGAGAGCTATCGCGTGTGATCGTTGGCGCGGTGCCATCAAGAGCAAGACTCGCAATTCGGGCGAAGCGAACATGAAAATCCCCTGCCTGTGGCGATTTTTCTGAATGCTCATTGAGCCGCACGGCTCGCAGCATTCGAAATGGCATCACCCGCTTTCTGCACGTCTTGACCAAAACCCTTCATGGTGCCGCAAGAATTAAGGAGCAAAATCAGAATGATAGCACATGAGGTTAAAAGTAAGTCTTTCATATCAGAACAACCCTACCACAGAAAAAACAAGGAGCAAGAAAGACATCTCATCATCGATTGTCGTTTCCGACCGCATGCATCCCCATTGCTTCTGAACAAGGCAAAAACAAACGGGTGCCCGAACTCAAATGATCCATCCATGGAATTTTTGCTTGCATTCCCCTCATTTTGCTGTTGCAATCCTCCCGAGAAGCAACTTCTGACTTGGTAAGGAGTGGGGTAATTACCCACTCTTTTCTGTCTCAGGGTGCTTCGTGGTCTGCACTCCTTTAACCGCCTAGCGTACGAAACAACCATGACAAACGATATCGAAGCCTTGATCGATTATTACGAACGCGAGAAAGCCATTGACCGCCACAGGGTCATTGCGGCTTTGGAGTATGCTTTTTGCGCGGCTTATCGCAAAATGGTGCCAGGTGCTGAAAACATTGATACTCTGCGCGCTGCCATCAATGTCAAAAAAGGTGAGACGAAAATTTACGCGACTCTACAAGTCGTGCCGGATGAGGAATATCAAGATAAGTTCAATCAGGTCCCACTCTCCGTGGCGCTGAAGAAAAATCCTCAAGTCCAAGCGGGCGAGCAACTCGATTTCAACATCACGCCCAAGGACTTCGGGCGTATCGCCGTGCAAACTGCCAAACAAACCATGCAGCAGCGTCTGCGCATGGCAGAAAAGGAAATGCTTTTCGAAGAATTCAAGGACCGCGCCGGCGAAATTGTCTCTGGCGTCGTGCATCGCTTCGACCGCTCCGATGTTTACATCGACCTCGGAAAATTTGAAGCCATCATGCCATCACGCGAACGCGTTCCTACGGAAGAATACAACATCAACGACCGCATCCGCGCCTATGTCTTGGCCGTGGAAAATGACGGCCGCGGTCCCGAGGTCATCCTCTCGCGCAGCCATCCGCATTTTGTTCGACGCTTGTTTGAAGCCGAGGTCAGCGAGATCGCCGACCGCACGGTCGAAATCCGCGCCATCGCCCGCGAAGCAGGTCATCGCACCAAAATCGCGGTCTGGAGCAAGGATGATAAAGTCGACCCCGTCGGTGCCTGCGTCGGCCTCCGGGGCGCGCGCGTGAAGAACATCGTTCGCGAGCTCAATAACGAAAAAGTCGACATCATCCGCTGGAGCGATGACCCCAAGCAATTGGTCGAGGAAGCTCTGAAACCCGCCGTCATCCGCTCGATCACGCTCGATCCCGAGAAAAAAGTGATTCACGTGACTGTGTCGGAGGAAGATCTGAGTAAAGCCATCGGACGCCGTGGGCAAAATGCCCGCCTCACCTCCCGCCTCATGGACTGGGACGTGCAAGTGCGCCGCGATGAGTCCCAGCAAAAAATGTTCGACGACCGTGTCAACAACGCCGCTCACGGCCTCGGCCAGCAACTCGGCCTTAACGATGACCTCGCTGCGAAGCTGTTCCACGCTGGTGGTATCACTCTCGATCTCGTGCTGGAAATGCCAGCTGATTACATTGCAGACTCTCTCGGGATTTCCGAAGAGGAAGCCGCCGCCATCTTGGCCAAAGCTCAAGAACTGACGAACGCCTAATTCTGCCAAACTACCCCCCGAAACGTTGCCACTACCACTGATGCCATCCGATAGCGAAAGCAAACCACCGAAGAAAAAAGTGCTCGATCTCCTTGAAGATCAGCCAAAACCTTCGCGCCGCGAACGGCAGCGTGAGGCCGCCGTCAAAGCCAAGCCCACGCCCCCTGCCGCTCCGGTGAAGAAGGCTGCTCTCGATATCTTCGAGGACAAGGGCGAAAAGAAAAAAACGTCCGGCGTGCGCAAAACGGAACGTTCTGGCAAATCCGTCGTCCCCACGATTTCGAAGGTTCTCGATAAGGAGGACTCTGATCTCGCCCTACCCCCGCTTCCTCCGCTACCAGACATCAGCGCGATCCTGCCCACCATCGGTGGCATCCCCAGCGCCAATCCGGCACCTGAAACTGCAGATCCAAGCGCCGCGGAAGATGAAATTGATCCGAACAGTAAGGTCATCAGCATCAAGCCACCCATCATCGTCGCCGACCTGGCGACACGCATGGGCCTGAAGTCTTTCATTCTGATGAAAGATCTCATCGCTCTGAAAATTTTCGTTTCCCCCAATCAGGCGATCGAGCCCGACATCGCAGCGAAGGTTTGCGAAATTCACGGCTTTGTGTTTGAACGCGAAAAACGCGAAAAAGGCGCTGGCGTTCACAAGCAAGAAGAAGTCATTGCCGAGCCAGAAGCGCCGGTGGAAGAGCCAGAGGAATTGCTGAAACCGCGCGCTCCCATCATCACCATCATGGGTCACGTCGACCATGGGAAAACCACCTTGCTCGATACCATTCGCAAGAGCCGCGTTGCTTCCTCAGAAGCCGGTGGCATTACGCAACACGTCGGTGCCTATCAAGTGTTCCACAATGGCCAACCGATCACTTTCCTCGATACTCCCGGTCACGCGATTTTCTCGAACATGCGTGCACGCGGTGCCGATGTGACAGACATCGTGGTCATCGTCGTCGCAGCAAATGACGGCGTCATGCCGCAAACGCGCGAGGCCATCGAACACGCGAAAAAAGCGGGCCGCACGATCGTGATCGCGTTCACGAAATGCGATCTACCAACCGCCAACATCATGCGGGCGAAAACCCAGCTCGCGGAGCTTGGCTTGCAAACCACCGACTTTGGGGGCGACACCGAATTTGCCGAAGTTTCGGCCTACACGGGTGAGGGCATGGAGCACTTCCTCGAACTGCTCTTGCTGCAAGCGGAAGTGATGGAGCTGAAGGCGAACCCGAAAGGCCACGCCCGCGCCAGCATCATCGAGGCCCG
>JBDLWB010000056.1:0-3297 GCA_039804425.1 Verrucomicrobiota bacterium | reverse complement strand
ATTGTCCTGGCGAAGGAGGAGTCGGTATTCCGCCCGACTCGTGAACATGCGATACGGTTCCGTGCAGCCGCGGGTGATGAGGTCATCGATCATCACGCCAAGATACGCCTGATGTCGACCGAGCACTAGCGGCGGCTTGCCTTGCACCTTGAGCGCGGCATTGGCACCGGCGATCAAACCTTGTCCTGCGGCTTCCTCGTAGCCTGAGGTGCCATTGATCTGACCGGCAAAATACAGACCCTCCACCAGCTTCGTTTCCAGTGTGGCATGAAGCTGAGTGGGTGGACAATAATCATACTCGACTGCATAACCAGGTCGGATGATCTCGCATTTTTCCAATCCCGCAATCGTGCGCAAGAAGGCAAGCTGCACCTCATAGGGGAGGGAGGTGGAAACGCCATTCACGTAAAACTCATTCGTATGCCGACCTTCCGGTTCCAGGAAAACTTGATGGCGCTCCTTCTCGGCAAAGCGCACGACCTTGTCCTCGATCGACGGACAATAGCGTGGTCCTACGCCTTCAATCACCCCGCAATACATTGGTGACTGATGGAGATTTTGCTGAATGATTTCATGCGTTTTCGGGTTCGTATACGTCATGAAACAGGGCATTTGTTCCACGTGGAACATTGGATCGGCCCAAGGGTTGAGGGTGAAGATGTCGTTTTCGCCGCGCTGGATGGTATCGTAGAGGTAGCTGAAGTGTGGCACAGGGGTGTCGCCGCCCTGGACTTCGCATTGGCTGAGGTCGAGCGATCGACCGTTGAGTCGACACGGTGTGCCGGTTTTGAAGCGTTCGACCGTGAAACCGAGGTCGCGCAAGCTATCGCTGACGGTGGAAATGGCATCGCCCATGCGTCCGCCTTTTTCATTTTTCAGACCAACGTGCATGAGTCCGCGCATGAAAGTGCCCGCGCTGAGGATGACCGTGCGTGCCATGAATCGCATGCCGAGACTGGTCGTGATGCCGGTGATGCGATCGTTTTCGACCACGAGCTGCCCGACATTGCCTTGATGGAGATCGAGGTTCGGGGTGTTTTCGATCAGCCATTTCATCCGGAACTGGTAGGCTTTTTTATCGCACTGAGCGCGTGGTGCGCGGGCGCTGGGTCCCTTGCTGGCATTCAGCATGCGCCACTGGATCGCGGTGGCGTCGGTATTGAGAGCCATCGCTCCGCCGAGTGCATCGATCTCGCGCACCATGTGTCCCTTGGCGAGACCACCGATGGCGGGGTTGCAACTCATCTGGCCAATGGTATCGAGATTCTGCGTGAGCATGGCGACGCTGCAGCCCATGCGCGCCGCAGCGAGGGCGGCCTCGACTCCAGCGTGCCCGGCGCCGATGACCAGCACATCGTATTCTTTGGGATAAACAAACATCAGTGGTGTGGCCATCAGCATAGCACGTCATGGCCGGATCGACTACCGATTTTTCCCTCAGCCATCGAGGGAGGTCGTTGCATTTGTTCCACGTGGAACATTCACGATTTTTCAGTCGCGATCAAGAATGCCTATGCTGTGACGGGGAAGCAGTTGGTCGAGCGAGAAGTCGAGGTGTTCGTTGCGGTTGACGAGTCGGATTTCCTGAATGCCAAATTCGGCCATGACTTGTCGACATGCACCGCAGGGGGAGATGGGCGTTGCAGTATCGGCGACCACGACGATGCGTCGAAGGTTTTTCGCACCCTGAGCGATCGCTTGATGGATGGCGACGCGTTCGGCGCAGAGGGTGAGTCCATACGAAAGATTCTCGACATTGCAGCCGCCGAATTGTCGGCCATCGTCGCTCTCTACGGCTGCGCCCACAAAAAACTGCGAGTAAGGCGCATGGGCGTGGCTGCGTGTGGTCCAGGCTAAATCAGTGAGGGATGGCCAGCTCATGGAATGACAATAC
This sequence comes from Verrucomicrobiota bacterium, assembly GCA_039804425.1. Lineage (GTDB taxonomy): Bacteria > Verrucomicrobiota > Verrucomicrobiia > Verrucomicrobiales > Akkermansiaceae > UBA956. The sequence continues at coordinate 1,403 of JBDLWB010000056.1, read as the reverse complement.
GATGGACATGGTCAGAAGGCAATGCTGGTGTGGGGGAATGCTCTGCTCCGTCAGGCAGACCAAGGGGGATCGTTTGTCTCAACTGATGGAGGCCGTTTTGACAGAATTTCAGAATTTCCAGAATTTCTCGATATCAATCATTCCGAGATTCACCATTCCGATCCCGCTTTTTTCATACTCGCTGAATATCGGTTCATCTTCTTCTAAGGTAATTCTGAAAATTCTGAAATTCTGTCAAAACCACTCTCGATGGCCAGACAGCGTTCCAGTTGGGGTAGATTTTCTCCTTAGCTTGGTCGTGCTGATGCTGGAATGCGGGCCGAAATTCCAACGAAACGCCGAGTGGCAGAGGTCGCAGAGGAAATCGCGGAGAGTGGCTTTGATTCATCCTCTGCCCTGCTCTCTGCGAACTCAGCACCTCTGCGTTTGGTTCGATATCAAAACGACGCGGGAAAGGTCACTTCCTTACCCGATGCAGTTGAACCACAGATTTCACGGAGGGCACGGATTTTTTTGGGATTCTGAGGATTTTGTGTTGGCGACAGATTCTTGATTGGTGGATGTTTCATCGGTGTTCCATCGTTTTTTTCGACAGATAACATTTCGCTCGCTAGCATGGCAAAAATGTGGCATGGATGGGGTCATGGCTCGTTGGTTGTTCATTGCCGCTTTTTTGATGTTGATGCTTGCCTTTCGTGCGCTGGGTGCGTGGCAGGGCTGGATGAATTTTTCGCCTTTGCCTGCCTTTCTGTTGATGAGCCTGGTGTGTTTTTCCGGACGTGAGCGCTGGGTCTTGCCGGTGTTGGCGTGGTTGGTTTCGGATCCATTGATGAATGTGTTGAATGGTTCACCGGCCTTTGCCTCTTCGCAGTGGCATGTCGTGTTGGGCGTGCTTGCTTGCTTGGTGGTGGTTCCTTGGGTGAAATCTTCCTTCACTTGGCAGCGTGCGATGGTGGGCTCCTTGGCATCGGCGCTGTTGTTTTATCTGGTCACGAATGCCATTTGTTTCATGACCATGCCGGAACTCTACGAGCGCAGTTGGCAGGGTTGGGTCCAGGCGCAGTGGACTGGGCCTGTGGGATTGGGACCGACCTGGGTCTTTTTGCGCAATGCGTGTGCGGCGAATCTCTTGTTCTGCGGATTGTTTCTACTTGCGCAGCGCCCTTTTTCGGCTTACATGCATGCGCCTACTGTCAGTGCGGTAGTGCGCTGAATTGTTACTTAGCCATTTCCGATTATGTCTGCTTCTGCCACCTCATCACATCGTTTGGATTTCGCCGCGTCGCCCATCAATCAGGCGTTATCGAATGAGGAGAAAATTGGTTTGTTGCGGACGATGATTCGCATTCGTCGTTTTGAGCAAGCATCGCTCAAGTACTACAATGCAGGCCGCATCGGTGGCT
>JBDLWB010000055.1:0-5630 GCA_039804425.1 Verrucomicrobiota bacterium | reverse complement strand
ATGTCAATCTTCGTGGTGCAGCCTGGTGCGCGAAAGCGGCGAGTCGAATGATGATCAAAAAGCGCGTGGGACACATTGTTTTCATGAGCAGTTTTTCCGCAGTCAGCCCACCAGCGGGACAGGTCGCTTATGCGAGTGCAAAAGCTGGGTTGCTGGGTTTGACCAAATCATTGGCTCAAGAACTCGGATCTGCGAATGTTCGGGTCAATGCCATTTTTCCTGGATTTTTGGAAAATGCGATGACCGAAAAAGTCAGCTCCGCCCGAAAGGAACAGGTCGTGCAAGCTCATTGCCTGAAACGATGCAATACCGAAGCTGCTGTGGCAAATTTTGTGCTAGCGCTGCACCAGTTGCTACCACACACCTCAGGTCAAATCTTTTCGCTCGATAGCCGTATCGCGCCATAAGATTGAAACCCTTGATAAGAATCGAGTCTTATTCAAAAAATTTGTCACGATCTGTAATCTGAAAAAGAGAAATTCTGCGACCTAAGGTGTCATGATCAATTTTCACAACGAACAAAGATTCTGGAAGCAGCTGCGGGAAAAGATTGGCCCACTCGACGAGCATGATGCCCGTTTGATCACAATAATCGTCCCAGCCCAGCTGCAACACTTCTTCGGCACTCTTGAGCCGATACAAGTCGAAATGGAAAATGGGAAATCTCCCTCCGTGATATTCCTGCACTAAGGCAAAAGTCGGACTGGTTACATCGCCTGTGTAGCCGAGACCCTTAGCGAAGCCTTTGGCCCAATGAGTTTTACCAGCACCCATTTCTCCTAACAGAGCAATGGTCGTTGCTTGTTGCATCATTTTTCCAACTTCTTCACCGCACTGTTCTGTTGCAGCGGAATCGGTGGCGTGCCATTCTTGTATCAGCTTCATCTTGTAGCACACAGCCTAACTTGTGTTGATGGAAGTTGACGAGCAAAAGTAAAAAAATTTTTGAAAAAATGCTTGCGCAATCTGATCTTTTATGGTGAAGTTCGCGCCCCGCTCGCAAGAGCATAACCTTCATACGATCATGGGCTACGCAGTCATCAAAACAGGCGGTAAACAATACCGCGTCAAGCAAGGCGACAAAATCGCTGTCGAAAAACTCGCTCTCGAAGTCGGCAGTGAAATGAAATTTGATGTCCTTCTCGTCGGTGAAGGTGCATCCGTCAAAGTAGGTAGCCCCGTCGTTGCGGGTGCTTCTGTTGTCGCCAAAGTCATCGAACAATTTCGTGGTGACAAGGGTGTCGCTTTCAAATTCAAGCGCCGCAAAGGTTTCCACAAGAAAATCGGTTTCCGTCGTCACCTGACGAAACTTGAAATCACAGGCATCAACGCCTAATTCATTCCAACCACTTAGCACTCACTCGTTATGGCCCATAAAAAAGGACAAGGTTCTGTCAAAAACGGACGCGACTCTCGCAGCAAACGCCTCGGCGTGAAAAAATTCGGCAGCCAAGCCGTGATCGCCGGGAACATCATCATTCGTCAACGTGGCACACGCTGGACTGCTGGCACCAACGTCGGCATGGGCAAGGATCACACCTTGTTCGCTCTCAGCGACGGCCGTGTGCTTTTCGATAAGAACGGCACCCGCGTTAACGTCGTAGCTGCCAACTGATTGGCTACATGCTATCGGTTCAAACCGCCTCTTCTCACGAAGCTGGCGGTTTTTTTGTGCTTTGATGACCCCATGCCATGCAGCTCTCTTTCTGAATGCAAATGAATGGAATGTCTAGAACTTGGATTTTCTAGGTAAGTTATCAACATGCTCTAAGAGAATTTTTTAAAATAGATCCATAAATTCATCATCTTATCCGTGTGAATAACTTGCTCAAATGACTGTTCCCCATTGTTGCACTTGTCGTTCCACGCGAAGAATAACTTGTGAAATGACCCCTGATGACATCTGAGTGGCGCACGATTTGCTTATACGACATAGAGTTATCATGCAATCGTTCTCAAGTTGTTCACAGACCGTTCGCAAGATTTGTTGAAATGTTATGATTGATCCTTCTTCTCCCATCGAACATCTCTTTGTTTACGGAACGCTACGGGCTCAAGGTAGCAATGCGTGGCGGATGAAAGAAGCCGAGTTTGTGGCAATCGGTCGTGCACACGGACGCTTGTACCGAGTCGATTGGTATCCAGCGGCACAGTTCGATGCCTCGGCGCCGACGATGATTTTGGGTGAATTGTATCGTGCTTCCGACGAGCTATTGAAGCGACTGGATATCTTTGAAGGAGCAGAATATGAAAGAGTGCCAGTAGAAGTCGTTACGGCAAAGGGAATTCAATTGGCCTATGCTTGGTCCTTTTTGCCGTCGGTTCGCGACTTGAAATTTCTGGCACATGGTGACTGGTTAAAAGAAATCGAATCGGCAGGGTAAAAGAAAGGAAAAGTGCGCATCATTTGCTTGCCAAGTGACGACCTTTTTCCTTAATTGACCGCCGCTCCACCATCATGGCTCTGATTGTTCAAAAATATGGCGGCACTTCCGTCGGTTCGCTCGATCGCATTCGCAACGTTGCTGCGCGTCTGAAAAAAACGCGCGAGGAGGGGCATCAAGTTGTTGCTGTGGTATCAGCCATGTCTGGAGTCACAGATGGGTTGCTGAAAATGGCCCATGAACTGACAAGTCAGCCATCAGAACGCGAACTGGATGTATTGGTTTCCACTGGAGAACAACAGTCCATTGCTCTGGTAGCAATGGCATTACAAGATCTGAACGTACCTGCCGCATCCATTACTGGGCGACAGGCTGGCATTTACACCAAAGGGTCTCATACGCGTGGTCGCATCGCCGACATTGATCCGACGATGATGAATCAATTTCTCGCAGAAGGAAAAACACTCGTTGTGGCCGGATTTCAAGGTGTGACGCCAGAAGGTATGATTCACACGCTGGGTCGAGGTGGGTCCGATTTGACTGCGATCGCGATTGCCGCTGCCATCAAAGCCGATGTCTGTCAAATTCTGACTGATGTCGATGGCGTATATACCTGCGATCCCAGAATTGTGCCGAATGCGCGCAAGCTTCCTGAAATTTCATATGACGAAATGCTTGAAATGGCATCGTCAGGATCCAAAGTCATGCAATCTCGTTCGGTTGAATTTGCGAAAAAATACGGTGTCGTATTTGAAGTTCGATCGAGCCTTAATCAAAATCCCGGAACTCTCGTTTTAGAAGAACACGCAGCCATGGAAAATGTCGTCATTCGCGGAATCAGTATCGAACGCTCCCAATCCCGTGTTACCGTCACAGGGATCCCTGATGAGCCAGGCATGTCAGCCGCCATTCTCGGAGCGCTGGCTGATGCAGAGATCAATCTCGATATGATTGTATCGAACATCGCCAACGATGGTTTTGCTCGTCATTCCTTTACCATGCATTCGAATGACCTTGGCAAAGCGCAAGCAGCTCTCAAGCCGGTGTTAGAGAAACTCAGCACGAATGCTAAAATTGAAACAGAAAGCGGCATTGCCAAACTATCTGCTGTCGGCATTGGCATGCGTTCGCACTCGGGCGTCGCCGCAACGATGTTCAAAGCTCTCGGCGATGCGGGAATCAACATTGGCATGATTTCGACGTCGGAAATTAAAATTGCCGTAACGGTTGACGAACGTCGCATCGAAGACGCAGCACGTGCCGTGCATGATGCCTTTCATCTAGATCAAGAACCAGCCTAAGCTGGGCATCGTATCCTGCAGTGATGATTCATGCTGTATGGACAATGTGATCTTACAAGAAAGAGAACTTTTTTCTTGATTTGAACAACAGCTACTTTAGCGTGTTTCTTACTGAATTGATCAGTAATGAACCCTAGGACGTATTGTCCGATTCATTAAACCCAAAAACCATAGATACATAGATATGAAACTAAACCAATTGACTCGTAAAGGTTTCACCTTGGTGGAACTCTTGGTCGTAATCGCGATCATCGTTGCGCTTGCGGCACTCGCTACACCAGCGATCTTGAAGCAACGCAAGAAGATGGACATGACACAAGCCATCAGCAACAGTAAACAAGTTTACTTGGTGTTGATGGACTTTGAACAAGATATGGGAAGCTTTCCCGACACAGTTACTGCAACACAGAGCCAAGAATTGACACAATTCACGGGCAATTTTTCGAACCAGTTGTTGGGTCAGCTGATCGCTGGTGGCTACACCAAGTCAGAAGAAATTTTCTTTGCTAAAGGTGGTAACCCTGCTGGCAATAAAAAGCCTGACGATGTGATCAATCCCGTTGCTCGTATTTTGCAACAAGGTGAGTGCGGATTCTCTTACGTCACTGTGAGTGGTGGTGGTGGTCAACCTCGTGGATTGAGCACTTCTGATAACGGCGGTATCCCTGTTCTTTGCGCACCTGTTACGACAGGTGGTGGAGATGCCGTTTTCAATCCTGAGCCTTATGACAATCGTGGCGTCTACCTTCGTATTGACGGTTCCGCTCGTTCGGAGCGTCTGAATGCGAATGACAACCGCGTTCGCATCGGCGGTGGCGGGTCATTGTTTGGCGCTGGCGTTGGCACCGTTTGGGGTTCCGGAGATGCAGCTCTCCAGCCAAACGTATTGCTACCTCAATAATAGTGCAATAAGAACTGAATCACTCAAAAAGGCGATCCGTGTGGGTCGCCTTTTTTGTTCATTTGACCCGCGTCCAACGTGTGACCAGTGATTGACTCCATTGGAATTTACGCGCCGTTTCTCGGATGACAAAGGGTTCGTAGCATTGATCTTCCAAAGAGAAATGTGGCTCCAGTTGTCGACGCAACCAAGAAAACGTATCCCCTTGTGGCCATGCATCCGGCGGCGTGAATTCTGCAAGCCAAGTACAAGGTGTAGCGAGGATGAGTTCAGCACCCTGATGCATGAGCGATGGCAAACGGTCTAGCAAATCCAGCGGACGAGGAAGTCGACAAATCAAATTGGCGGCATGGACGCGATCGAATAAACCAAGATCGTCACGCAAATGCATCGCATCTCCTTGTTCAAAATGGCAACGAGCACGAAGAATCGAACTGGGTGGAGCTACCATTAAGTCGGTGGTTAGATGGGCTTCATTGAGACGTTGATAATCTAACGATTTGCCTTGTTGTAAGGCTTGTGCGGCCTCGATGAATCGATGAGAAAAATCGAGCCCTATCACTTCGTCGCAGTTTTCTGCCATGGCAAATGTAGAACCGCCCACGGCACAACCAAGGTCGAGGCCGCGGGCGACGCGATGAGGCGAAAAATGCGCTACAGTGCGACGTACAAAATGCAAGCCATCGCGCAAAGCGGGCGGGTAGGGAACGACGTCTCCACCGAGAATTTCTTCATCTGAACCGTAATGGAAAAGAAGATATTCGTCGAGGAGACGCCTGCTTTCGTACATGGGTGCCGAGCTCACCAGCGTTAGGATAGCGTCAGCGCGTCCATGATGTAGCGGCTGGGGCGGAAGTTTTCGATGATGATTTCTTCTTGCGCACCGCGTTTCATGCGAACTTGGCTGATATTGAAATTCGGCGTTTTGTGCGGAGCAAAAAGGATGTCGTCGTGCGTGGAGTTTTCATGCTTCTTGAACATGGAAGGCATGATGTCACCGCCGAGATGGTCGTCGCGGCCCGTAGCAAGATGGCAGGTGCCGAG
>JBDLWB010000054.1:0-3210 GCA_039804425.1 Verrucomicrobiota bacterium | reverse complement strand
GACGCGCGACCAACGCATTTGGAGCATTTCTCAGGAAGTGATGGTAAAAGTCGATTTCATGAAAACTGGCTCCTGCCGATTCTACATCTTGTCGAATTACTTCGATTCTTTCCGTTTCATGCCAATAATTTCCCACATTCAGATAGGCGATGTGTCGAAAGCCTCGCTGCAAAAAATGATCTGCCGCCATGGCTCCAATTTTGGTATTGTCGTAGTAGACGCGATGTCTTTTCCGCCCATCAATGCGATCTTCCTCGGGCATGGATTCTGAAATCCAGCCTTTGGAAAGATCGACGATGGGCAAGCGACTCGGGAATTGTTCCCATGCACGCACATCCTTCGGCGAGGTGATGAGGCTTAGAATGCCATCGCCACTCCACCATGCCGGTGTCTCGCCCGATCGCTGATAGGTATCATCCAAGGCCCAACCAGCTTCTTTGGCGTAACGAATGATCCCGCTGTGCAGAGAAACGTTATAAAAGCCAAGCAACAAAAGCACATGGCGACGAATCATTTTTCGCCCTGATGGCAGAGCTTTTTTGGCAGGGCCTGATCGCTTGCGGCTAGGAGTATTGGGCATGGCGAAATCTAGCAAAAATGTCGTGAATCGACAATAAAATTTCCATTTTGGAAAACATGAGTTTCAAAATGATTCAATTTGTCGCAATTAAGCAACTTGAATCCGCAAACGTTTAACGACAATCTCATGATTGTGTCATACGCTGTTCATCGCAGAGCATGCATTTTGTGCGTCTCATTGGATCAAAGTCAAGCGATCAGCCTCAGGCTTTTCCCGATTTTGATTCTATGCAGGACGTGCGCTTCAAAGGTCTGGTGTTCGATGGTGGTCGTATGCATGGCATGAAATTGACCGATAGCAGCGACCTGCGCATCGTCGGTTGCACAGTCTGAAAAATGGCAGCAAATGGCATTGTGATCAACGGTGGTTTCCGCAATCACATCGTCAGTTGTGACATCCATACCATCGGCCGACGTGGCACGGAAATCATCGGTGGTGATCGCCCGACGTTGACGCCGGGCTTGCATCAGATCGTGAACACGCGCATTCGGAATTTTGGTCGCATCGACCGCACCTACACTCCAGCGGTCCAGCTGGAAGGCGTGGGCAACCGCGTGGCCTACTGTCATTTTGAAAACGCGCCCAGCAGTGCCATGTGCTTGGAAGGCAATGATCATCTCGTCGAGTTCAATGAATTCCGCCGTGCTGGCTTTTCTCGGCTTGCTCGGTGGTTTCAGTGTGGCCACCGTGCTGTTCCTCAGAGAAAAAGAGGCGCGTGCGGCGGAAACACGATTGCGTGCGCAGGCACAAGCAGCCCATCAAGCGGAGATTGTGGCACGACAACGTGCGGCCTACCAATCGCGCGTCGCCGAAAGCGCCGTGCGCTTGCGCTATGGCGATTTTGACGGCGCCGAGAAACTCATTGCGCCCATCCCCGCCGATGAAACGCCAGCATCTCTCGAAGCGATGTCCGTTTACAAGACCCTTGCCGATTGGCATCGCGTTCACGGTCGCATCGAAGCTGCGGAAATTCGTTTTCTCGGGATGATCCATGCTCTTGCTCGAATCGATCGCTCACATACCGATGCCAATTCCGATTTGTTTCTACCCGCTGGCGCGATGCTGTCGAGCTCAGCACGACCCGAACGTTATGCAAAACTACGCCAATTCGCGCTCGACCTTTATGCCGATACGCAGGATCGACTGATTGCGGAACGCATTTTGAAAGTCTGCTTACTCAAGCCCCTGCCTGCCGATAAACTCGAACGATTGAGCAAACTCGTTTCCATCCTCGAAGGTAGTGAGCTGCGACAACCCCAAGAACCCGTCCTTGGCTGGGAGAGCTTATCCATCGCACTGTATTACTATCGCATCGCCGACTACGACCGCGCAGAGCGATGGGCCAAGCGCAGCATTGATTGCCCAGCTCATGCTGATCGGAGTTTGCTTACGTCCCGTACCCTGATGAGTTTGATTGAGAAAAAGCGTGGCAACGAAACCAAAGCCAGGGAGTTTCTGTTAGGTGTTACTGCTGACCATCGACTCCGATCGGAAAGCGTTCTTGACAAATACGAGAGCGAAAGCTTGTGGTATGATACGAGCATTTTACGCACTATGTTGGATGAGGCAGGATGGAAAGAAAGATCAGTTCCAGAGGATAAGAAATCATCGTGATGAAATTTTTTTCAAAAAAATGACTCATCATGTCAGAATTAGGGACGCAATCGCAATTCTCTTTATGAAGGCAACATGGCAACCCGCCGAGATCCTTCATGCTTGCCATTGAAAAACGATCGAGATCCATTACATGAATTCTGCTTTAAGAAATATTCTCCGTGCGACTTGTCTCACGACGTCACTCATTTCCGCGATTCCTGCAATCGCTGGGGAAAGTTCTGCTAGCAAAGTGCTTGTCGGCCATGTTTGCGCTACATCACCTACGGGGATGGCGATAGTCATCAATGACAGCGCCGCTTTTGTGCTTGAACCACAGTATAGCGATCGACCGCAGGATGATGCCCAAGTAGCACCAGGCACGACAGCTCCGGACGGATCGTATCTCCAAACCCATTTCACCCACCAAGGAGCTCGGGTGACGCTTACTTGGGGCAAATCGGGCAAGCAAGCATTCATCGCCACGCTCACCAGTGACAAACCCGTGGAGCTTGGATTGCGCACAAAACGCTACTGGGGTGATTTTCCCAGTTCATGGTGGTCAGTTCCCGGCGGGCTCGATGGTTACCTCGTCAATGGCGCAGAAGGTTATCTCTCCGCATCGATGCGAACGGATCCCGCTCCCAGTCGCTACGAGGGCAACTATGCCGGTGAAGTGACGATCTTTGTGCATCTCAGCCCCGATCGCCCCTTGCGCGTCACGGCTGGTTTGGGAGAACTCCCCGGGTTCGACACCATCGCGGGAGCTCTTGCCAAAGCAGAAGAAACCTATCAAAAATCGCGCATTTCTGCGACAGGTGACTGGGGCGGCTTTGTCGATGCAATTGCTGACAACATGAATTACTCAAGAACTTATAGTAGTTTTGATCATCGTTCTGCCCACATTGTCGGTCGCGGTTGGTGGATTTACAAAAACAATAACAACAATCCGGACTTTGGCCCATACTTCTGCTGGGATCAATTTTTCAACGGCAATTTGGCTGTTCTCGAAGACCCTCAAGGCGCACGCGAAACCA
>JBDLWB010000053.1:0-3479 GCA_039804425.1 Verrucomicrobiota bacterium | reverse complement strand
ATCTGGTCACGAATGCCATTTGTTTCATGACCATGCCGGAACTCTACGAGCGCAGCTGGCAGGGATGGGTGCAGGCGCAGTGGACGGGTCCTGTGGGTCTGGGGCCTACGTGGGTCTTTTTGCGCAATGCGTGTGCGGCGAATCTCTTATTCTGCGGATTGTTTCTGCTTGCGCAGCGGCCTTTTTCGGCTTACATGCATGCGCCTACTGTCAGTGCGGTAGTGCGCTGATTTTTCCTTTAGCCATTTCCGATTATGTCTGCTTCTGCCACCTCATCACATCGTTTGGATTTCGCCGCCTCGCCCATCAATCAGGCGTTATCGAATGAGGAGAAAATTGGTTTGTTGCGGACGATGATTCGCATTCGTCGTTTTGAGCAAGCATCGCTCAAGTACTACAATGCGGGCCGCATCGGTGGCTTTTTGCACCTTTACATTGGTCAGGAATCGGTCGCAGTGGGAACTCTGTCGCTCTGCGGTGAAAACGACCACAACATCACCGCCTATCGTTGTCACGGCCACGGCTTGGCGAGCGGCATGAACATGAATGAGTGCATGGCCGAGCTTTTTGGCAAGTACACGGGCAGCGCCAAGGGCAAGGGGGGATCGATGCATTTGTTTGCGCCCGATAAAAATTTCTGGGGTGGCCACGGCATTGTCGGTGGTCAAACGCCATTGGGTCTGGGCCTTGCCTATGGCCTGAAATACAAAGGCCTCCAAGGGGCTGCACTGTGCTATCTCGGCGACGGTGCAGTGAACCAAGGCGCATTTCATGAATCTTTGAACTTGGCTGCGCTGTTTGAGTTGCCTGTGGTCTACATCATCGAAAACAACGGTTACTCGATGGGCACTTCGCAAAAACGCTCGTCGGCGTACCGCGGTTGCCTCGCTCAGCGCGCGGAAGCCTATGACATGGAGTGGGATCTCGTCGATGGCTCGGACATTTACGAAGTGCGCGCGAAGTCGCACATTGCCTTAGAGCGCGCGCGCAAGGAATCGCGTCCGACCATGCTGGAGATCAACACGTATCGCTACTATGGACATAGTGTGGCCGATGCGAATGCGAAAAAATATCGTTCTCCTGAGGAAATCGAGAATTACAAAAACAATCACGATCCGATCAACACATTCCGCAATCGACTGATTGCCGAGGGTGTGCTGACGCAAGAAGAGGCCGATGCGATCAACAAGGCTGCGGCCGATGAAGCTGCGGCGGCGGTGGCCTTTGCTGATGCCTCGCCCAATCCGCCGGTGGAATCGATCATGGATGACATTTACTGGGAAGTCGACAACCAGACAGAAGCTGGCCGAACGGGTCGCCATTTCTTCAACGACTGAAGAATTTGATAGGAATCGATAAAATCTGTTAGATAAAGACAATCATTAATTTTCCAAACGATATGCGCACACTGACATACAGAGAAGCCCTACGTGAGGCCATGGATGAAGAATTGGCCCGCGATGAAAATGTGGTGCTGATGGGAGAAGAAGTCGCTCAGTACAATGGTGCGTATAAGGTGACCGAAGGCCTCTGGAAAAAATGGGGTGATAAGCGCGTGGTTGACACGCCGATTTCCGAAGCAGGTTTCATCGGCATGGGCATTGGTGCATCGATGCTGGGTGTGCGTCCGGTGATGGAGTTGATGTTTTGGTCCTTCCATTCCGTCGCCTTTGACCAGCTCGTCAGCAACGCGGCCTGCGTGCGTTACATGTCGGGTGGTTTGATCAATTGTCCTATTGTGGTGCGTGGACCAGCGAATGGTGGCACGGCGGTGGGTGCGACGCACTCGCACATCCCCGAAGGTTTGTTCGCGGCGTTTCCTGGTTTGAAAGTCGTGGCTCCTGCTACTCCTGCCGATGCGAAAGGTCTGATGAAGGCATCGATCCGCGACAATGACCCGGTGTTTTTCATGGAAAATACTTTGCTCTACGGCATGTCGGGTCCAGTGCCTGATCCGTCGGAGGGCGACTATGTGATTCCCTTGGGCGTGGCTGATTTGAAGCGCGAAGGATCTGACTTGTCGTTGATTGCCCATGGTCGTTCGGTGATTCATTGCTTGGAAGCAGCGGAAGTCTTGCAGCGCGAGCACGGCATTTCCTGCGATGTGCTCGATCTCCGCACGATTCGTCCGCTCGATACCGAGGCGATTTACCAGACTGTGCGCAAGACGCATCGTGTGGTGCTTGTCGATGAGTCGAAAGGCTTTGGTGGTGTCTCCGCGATGGTCGCGACCTTGATCCAAGATCATTGCTTTGATGACCTCGATGCACCGATCAAACGTGTGACATCGGTGGATGCTCCCGCCATCTATTCGCCCGCTGTAGAAGCTGATCAGCTGCCCAATCCGCAGCGCATCATCGACAAAGTTTTGACCATTGCGTAAGGCGGAGAAAGTTCATGGCGATGCATTTTCTGATTGAATCCCAACGAGGGATGGTTAGGATGCTGCTTGAAATGAAAAACCTTTTTCTCTCCATTGTCGGTGCTTCGATTGCTCTTGGTTTGTCTTCTTGCTGCTGTTTGTTGGGTAGCAAAAATACTTATACAACGCAGGAGACTTACCTTGCTGGTTACAAGAAAGTGAAAAAAGAAGTCGTGGTATCGACCGATGCGAAAGGTGGTATGACGACACAAACTGTGACAGACAAAGTTCCTGTTTATAAGACTCGCACGAAGACTCAGCGTCTCAGTTGTGTGCGCACATATTGTCCGCGGAAAGGTTCTTGCGGAACCACGAGCGAAAAGATCATCAAGCTTTCGACAGCACAATCTTCGGTAGGAAGCCCTGGCATCGGGCTTGTGCCAACGATGAAGCCATTGGCTCCGTGAGAGAGAACGGATTTTTGTCAATCTCGTCAATCAATACCCACGCCTCTTCGAGAGAGCGTGGGTTTTTTGTGAGCTCATGTCAGATTAGAATTGGTATGCGTATGCCATGCCAATGCTATTGACACCACCTTGGTCAAAAAATCCGAATCCACCGGAATGATGGGCAATGTAGAGCCGCACTTGGTGTTCTGGGACGTCTGGCAGAGCAAAAGAGACGAAAATGGGCAGATTGAATTTGAGGTGAGAACGATCTTCTCCAGGATGCCGTTGGTAATCCATCGCATAAATTTGTGATGCATATGACAAACCTAAACCGGCACCCAAACTCGTTTTGATCCATGCATTCCACGGGAAATCTACCCAGTGAAACTGGAAGGCAAAATTGCTAACAAAAAAATCGTCGTGGGCATTTTGATCAACATATTCAATGCAAAGAGGCAGTTCCAACAGTGGACGAAATTCTTTTCCGAAAAGAGAGATTGGGAGCTCCTTCAGGAGTTTTGTTGCAGTGAATTGATAAATTTCTGCACCGGCGTCTCCGTGATCGAAGGTCGCCTCTCCCTCGATAAAGTTATCGATATCATTTTGCGTCATCCAAGAAACGCCGAATTCGAGAGTCCATCCATCGAGTGAACGTTTGAGAGGAAATG
>JBDLWB010000052.1:0-2765 GCA_039804425.1 Verrucomicrobiota bacterium | reverse complement strand
CGCGCTTGTTCATACTGCCCCACTTGGTGGTAGAGGGCCCCAAGATTGTTGCAGACGCTGGCAGTTTCGTCATCGTCAGGTCCGAGTTCACGGTGAAAAATTTCCAGGGCCACCAGCAAGCTCGTCTCCGCTCCATCAAGATCACCTAACGACTTTTTGAGATAAGCAATATTATTGGAAAGTGCGGCGATTAAGACCGATGAGGGTGGTTGGGTTTTTTCGAAGTAGGAAATGGCGACTTCCCAGTGATGGATCGCGCGCTCGAAATTTTCCAAATCATCGTGCACAGCGCCTAAGGCGGCGTGGAGTCGACCCAATTGCTCGGCGAGGTCGAGCCGATTGTTGAGTTGATCAATGGCTTGACGATAGTCATCGCGTGCATTTTCGATATCACCAAGCAGACGATACAAGTCGCCACGCACCTCGAGCACGAGGGCAAATACTTCGATACTATCAAGATCACTACTCAGTTCTTGCTCTGCCTTCGTCACAGCAGCATTAGCGGCGTGGAGTGCTTCTGTAAAATTTCCTTCGGCGCACAATTGATCGACGCGGTCGCGCAAAATCGTTAGCAGTGTCAATTTAGTGGATTCCATGGTTGTCACTAGGCTAGCAGTCCCTACGAAAATTGGCGAGTGAAAAAATTTCTTCCGATCAAACAACGATGCCTCGTGAGGCAATCAAACTTCTCGACGCATGCAGATGGAGACGAAGCGCAACATCGCAGTTTTTTCTCGATATGAGAAAAAAGCAAAGAATTCGTAGCAAATTGCGAAAAAAGACGAATTTTGGGGTGGACAAAATAAGAAAAATGATTATTTTGATAGAAATGAACAAAATCTACCAAATGAATGATGAGCCCTGCCCACGCTTGCAGGAGCTGCCCACCGTGACTGCCACCGAGCTCAAGCAGTCGACAGCGGATTTGCTCGACCAAGTCAGTGCCGGAAAAGCGGTGGCGGTGACACGCCACGATAAAGCGCGCGTGGTGATGATTTCCATCGAGCAATACCGTCAGCTGACCGCGCAGCAGACGGATGTGCTTTCCGAGTTGCGAGCAGAATACCGTACGATGCTGGATGAAATGCAATCGCCCGAGCAGAAAGAGGCGGCGATCCGAGCTTTTCACGCGACACCAGAGGAATTAGGAGCCGCTGCTGTGAGAGGGGCACAACGTCGAGCCGCACAACAACCATGAGCAAAGTTCCGACAATTTATGTGCTCGCAGGGGTCAATGGCGCGGGTAAGTCGAGCATTGGCGAAGAGATTTTTCGTGCTGAAGGCTCCAATCTGTTCAATCCCGATACGATTGCGCTGAAAATCCGCGCGCTGCATCCGGACATCTCGGCGGCCCAGGCGAATGGGCATGCGTGGCAAATGGGGCGAGAGTTGTTAGGGCAAGCGATGGCGGAGAAACGAGACTATCGATTTGAAACAACACTGGGTGGTCGGAGTATCGCGCGATTGTTGCAATCGGCGGCGCGCGAGGGGCACCAAGTGAATATGTGGTTTTGCGGTCTAGAAAGTCCCGAACTGCATCTGCAGCGCGTGCGTTCCCGCGTGGTCCGCGGCGGGCACGATATCCCCGAGGAAAAAATTCGTGAACGATGGAACAGCAGTCGCGAGAACTTGATCCGACTGCTGCCCTCGCTGCATCATCTGCGCGTTTATGACAACTCCGCCGATGCCGATCCAGCCAAGGGCCAGGCACCGATACCGCGACTTTTGTTAGAAGTGAAAACGCGCAAAATCATCGCTCCAGCGGACCTCTCGAATGCGCCGGAATGGGCACAGCCCATCATCGCCGCAGCCATTCACCTTCACAACGCGATGGAATGGTGAAGGCAGGGAGAGCCGCCGTCTCGGCGGCTTTTGTGCGGGACTTAGGAATGTTTTTGTTTTTTGGTTAGGCTAGGATGGGCTTGACGATGTGGCCGGCGACGTCGGTAAGGCGGAAGTAGCGGCCTTGGAATTTGTAGACGAGTTTCTCGTGCTCGATGCCCATCAGGTGCAACATCGTTGCGTGGAGATCGTGCACGTGCACGCCGCCATCGAGAATGTTGTAGCCATATTCATCGGTGAGGCCGTGCGTGATGCCTTGTTTCACGCCAGCACCGGCGAGCCAGATGCTGAAGCAACGGGGGTGGTGATCTCGACCGTAGTTGTTGCCGCTCATTTTTCCTTGGCAGTAGGCGGTGCGACCAAACTCGCCGCCCCAGACGACGAGAGTGTCATCGAGCAAACCGCGACGTTTGAGGTCCATCACCAGCGCGGCGGAGGCTTGGTCGGTTTGCTTGCACTGGCGAGAAATCCCGCCCATCACGTCACCGTGTTGGTCCCAGCCTTGGTGGAAGAGTTGGACAAAGCGGACATCGCGTTCGATCAATCGACGAGCGAGCAAGCAGTTCGCGGCGTAGGTGCCGGGCGTGCGGGAATCGGGGCCGTAAAGGTCAAAAGTTTCATCCGTTTCACCCGAGAGATCCGTGGCATCGGGCACGCTGGTTTGCATGCGGAATGCCATCTCGGCTTGAGCGATGCGGGCGTTGATTTCGGGATCGAGCTCCTGCGCGGCTTGATCGCCATTGAGCTTGCCGAGAGCATCGAGCATGCTGCGACGCGCATGAGGCGATACGCCCTCGGGATTGGTGAGATAAAGCACCGGCTCCTTGCCCGAGCGGAATTGCACGCCTTGGTGTTCGCTGGGGAGAAAGCCGGACCCCCAGAGGCGGGTGTAAAGAGGTTGGTCACGTGAGGCATTTTTCGAG
>JBDLWB010000051.1:0-2823 GCA_039804425.1 Verrucomicrobiota bacterium | reverse complement strand
CAAGAACTGATCGACCGCTCATTTGCAGTTTCAGCCGATACAGATACGTTTTTCACTCACTTATTTTTGCAAATTGCCCGAGATAGCAGTGCTCAAGAGGTGCTGATTCTGAAGCGTCATTACGAAAAAGTGGAGAAGGTTAGCGAAGAAAATTTGCTCTATGTGATGGGCATCGATCTATTGCGCATGGCCGGTATTCCTGCTCGTTTGGCCCATGGTGTTCGACTTGATCCGAATCTTGGTCCGCAACAAGCATTCCCATTGATCGAATATTGTGATGGCACCAATTGGAAGGTCAAGAATCCTAGTCAACCCAACCTTTCCCTTCGCGGTGATAACATCTTCGTCTGGAACCGTGGCGGCACTCCATTGCTTGAAGTGTTTGGTGGTGGGGAGAACTCTAAGGTTACTTTCACTGTCATTCGCGATATGATTCCGTTAGATAATTTGAATCGATTGCGTGATTCTTCGTTTTTATTGTCGACGATTCTTGCGCTTCCAGCATCAGAAAGATCAGTGTTTCGTTACGTCGTATTGATCCCGCTCGGAGCGTTTGTAGTCGTTATTTTACGCAACATAGTGGGAATTCCTACACTCGGCACTTTCATGCCAGTATTGCTTGCACTTGCCTTTCTGGAAATGGAATTAGGCATGGGCATTGTGATGTTTGCGGTGATTGTTGCCGTGGGTTTGTATTTCCGTTTCCTGCTCTCTAGCATGAATTTGCTCGTTGTTCCGCGTGTTGCTGCTTGTGTGGTCATTGTGACTTTGTTGATGGTATTAATGTCGCTGATCAGTTGGCGACTGGGATTGCGAGAAGTTTTGCAAATTACCTTATTCCCGATGATTATTATCGCGTGGACCATTGAGCGCATGTCGCTGATTTGGGAGGAAGAAGGGAAGCGTAATGCCATCATGCAGGTTGCTGGTTCTGTTGCTGTTGCGGTAGTTGCTTTCTTATTCATGAGCGTTCCTCAAATCCAGTATTGGGCACAGTATTTCCCAGAGTTGTTGTTGGTGTTGTTGGCGGCAATTTTGCTGATCGGACGCTACACGGGGTATCGGCTAAGCGAGCTTCACCGTTTCCGGAATTTTTCTGAATCTTAACATTTGCAGATGAAACGTTGGTGGCATCGTTGGTTCCGTACACCGAAAGAACTTCGGGCAATGGGAGTGGTGGGCATAAACATGCGCAACGCTCGCTTTTTGCTTCCGAATAATCCTCGCCGACTCTACCAGCGGGTTGACAACAAGTTGATGACGAAAGCTCTTGCAGAAGAGCGAGGCTTGGAAGTGCCTCTGACGTATTTGGTGGTGAAAACTCCCCACGATGTTGCGATGATGGAAAAGCAATTGCGTGAACACGAGGCTTTTGTCATGAAGCCCGCTCGGGGAAGTGGCGGGAAAGGGGTTCTGGTCATTGATCATCGTGATGGCGATGCTTATGTTAAACCGAGTGGTTCTCGTTTGACCGGTGCGGAATTACGACATCATGCGGAAAATATTCTTGCTGGTTTGTATAGTCTCGGCGGGAACCGCGATCACGCTTTGATTGAATATCGGGTGACTCCTGCGAAGGTTCTTACCGATATTAGTTTTCAAGGTGCGCCTGACATTCGCATCGTAATGCTTCATGGTTATCCAGTGATGGCCATGCTGCGAGCTGCGACGAAAGAGTCAGATGGCCGTGCTAATTTGCACCAAGGTGCAATTGGCATTGGCATCGACCTCGCGACTGGATTGACGGTACGTGCTGTGCATCATGGCAATCCGATTACGCATCATCCTGATTTGAAGTCGCCCTTGATTGGTGTATCGATTCCCTTTTGGGATAAAATCTTGGAAATCGCCGTCACCTGTCATGAGATGACGGAGTTAGGATACTTAGGAGTGGATTTGATGGTCGATGAAACGAAAGGGCCACTGATGATCGAAGTCAATGCTCGCCCAGGGCTCG
Source organism: Verrucomicrobiota bacterium (assembly GCA_039804425.1). Classification (GTDB taxonomy): domain Bacteria; phylum Verrucomicrobiota; class Verrucomicrobiia; order Verrucomicrobiales; family Akkermansiaceae; genus UBA956. Next base: position 866 of record JBDLWB010000051.1, on the reverse strand, counting down.
CCATTCAAATGGCTAATGGGGTTGGTCTGATGAAGCGACTGATGCCCGTGGTCGAGCGACATCATCAACACCCCCACGAATCGGCTGCTGAAAGAATCGCGTTTAGTCAAACTCGATTGAAGGCGAGGGTTGTGGTCTAGCGACTTAAAGAAAAACCCAACATGTTGCGATTGTTCTGGACGATTCTTCATCTGATGAGTATTGCTGCTGCGCGCAGATGAACCAATGGTTCACTGACAAAGCCACCGTGGCGGAATTGGTAGACGTCGCGGACTTAAAATCCGTTGCCCGCAAGGGCGTGCCGGTTCGAGTCCGGCCGGTGGCACTTAAGTAAAATCAAGGGTTTCAGCTCGTTTAGGATTGCGAAAATCTGTTAGATAAAAAATGCCGGTGCCCGAATAGTGCCCGAATTTTTCCGAATCGCTCCAAATCTAACAAAAAAACCCGTCCCCTAACTCGAAAGGGGACGGGCGGCATTTCGCCTTTGGGGTATGAGCACCCAAAAATCAAATCTCGCGTAGCTCGGCTCGCGATGGAAGCGCGCCTTGATCGCGAAGTTCACGCAGGCGTTCGACTCTCATTCTGTAAGTCTCTTGCAAGCGTCGCAACAAGTCGCTCGGCTCGTATGCTATGCCGAAAGATTCCGCGTCGGCCTGTTCGCGCATTTCGATCTCATTGCAACGTTGTCGCACTTGCTCATTTCTGTGTGCCAAGTCGGCAATGATGATCGCGGCAATCGATCGAAGGACTGATTGTCTAGCACGATCGCAGGCAGCTCTGAGCGACTCTGAAGCGGCGCGTGCTGGTGCGTCATCAGTCTGAGCCATAGCGCGCAAGGCAAGAGCCTGTGTAAGCGTAGCGGTGCC
>JBDLWB010000050.1:0-4731 GCA_039804425.1 Verrucomicrobiota bacterium | reverse complement strand
CAGAAAGATCTCTCGGCATCGCTATCGGCATCGCTATCGGCATCGCTATCGGCATCGCTATCGGCATCGCTATCGGCATCGCTATCGGTATCGCTATCGGTATCGCTATCGGTATCGCTATCGGTATCGCTATCGCTATCGCTATCGGTATCGATCTGGATCCCGATTTCGATCCCGATTTCGATCCCGAGAAAAACTTTCCCTGCAATCCCCGACTGGGCAACCCGCTACCCCCTTTTGATAGGCAGCAGGATGCGACAAAACTCAACGTTACTTACCTAACAGATACGCAAACAAATCTTTCAACTCTTCTTCATTCAGTCGATTGATCAACGCGGGGGGCATCAAAGACACCGCAGAGGACTCGATCGATTTGACGTCGGCTTTGCGAATCTCGCTGCGCTGTGTAAGATCAAACGGATTCGATGCCACAAAGAGCACGCCCTCTTTTTCATCAAGTACTTTGGCGACCATGCTCGATCCATCGTTTTTGTGAATGGTCAATGCAGCATACTGGTCGGATACCACTTTGCTTGGCTCGATGATCGCTTCAGCGATGTCGCGCACCGAAAAACGACCCGCCAGTGCGTTGAGCTGAGGACCCGCCACACCACCTGCATCACCCATCACATGACAAGCCGCACAGAGACATGCTTGGAACATGCGTCTGCCATTTTCGCGATCCCGACCGTCCAACCCCGCTGCGGCGATTTTTTCGATTTGCTCGACGGTCCAGTTTTGTCCTGGACCTTTGATTTCCGGTAGATTCGCAAAGTAATCGACTTGTTTGATCGCCCCACCTTCGCCATAGCGCTGGCGCTCTTCGGCGGTGGCATTGGCGAGTGCATCAGAGCGAATGGCATTGAGGTAGCCGATGTAGGAATTACCGCCACTACGCTTGGCCGCATCGCCCAACCAAGCAAAAAAGCGCTCGCGCTCGCCACCTTTCCACGGCCCTTTAACTTCACGCAGGCAGTAGGCGTAGAAGGTGTTTTGCAATGGCGGAAATTTGGCTAACAGTTTTTTTACACTGCTTCCATAACGGGCATTGCGCGATGCCAACTCGGCCCAGTTGGGAATCGGCGATGGCGCGCTGGAGTCCATTTGCTGCAAGGTGCGCGCGACGATGTTCGGCGCTTGCAGGAAACTCAACAATCGGCACAACTCGCGATTGAGATCATCGCTCTTCGCCGGAAACGAGGCATCGATTTTTGCCAAAATCCGCCCGCGCTCTTGCTCGGAAAATGTGCCTGTGCGCATGGTCCAAAGCCCCGCCACGCGCAGCCAAGTGATTTGCTGAGCCTCGCTGAGCGTCGCCCAAGACAAACGATCGAGCACTGCTAGGCCAAGCTCTCGATGCGACTTCGCATTCACCCGCGCCAGCGCCATGCTTCCATGCAATACAGCCCATGGAGTGGTCTCGTTTTTCAATCGATCCACCCAGGCTTCGGGTGCGATTTTTTCTAATGCCAACCGCGCCGCATAACGCATGGTCCGATCTTCGGAACCAAGGCTTGGCCAGATTTCTGCCACACGCGAGGCATCGCTATGAAGCGTGAACTCGCCGAAACTCCTGCGTTGGATCGACTCCTTACTAACGGCCAATGGCGCGACGGGGTTGATCGGTTCCGCACCCACATAACTCACGCGCCACATCGCCGATTTGGTGCGTCGTCCTCCCGTGAGGAAATACAAATGGCCGTCAGCCCCGATGAGGGCATCGGTCAGCGGCAAGCCTTCTCCCGCCACCAACTCTTCGGTTTTTGCCACGTAACCCGCTCCCTCAGCTTGCAAATGAATCGCATACAGCGTCGCAAAGGTCCAGTCGAGCGCATACAGCGCACGCTGATAACGCTCCGGAAATTTCGCACCTTTGCCCGACAACAAGCCCGTCGGACAACCAGGGCCGATGTCGACCACGGTGCCGAGGCTGTCCTCATAGTAAGCAGGCCATTTGCCAGAACCATTGCGCCAACCAAACTCACTGCCGGGAATGGCGTGATTGATCCGCGTCGGACGATACCACGGAGTGCCAAGGTCCCACTCCATGTCGGCATCGTAGGTGAAAAGTTCCCCTTCGAGATTAAAAGCAATATCATAAGCATTGCGATAACCGATACTCACCAATTCCCAATGTTTCCCATCGGGTGTAAAACGAGAAATCCACCCCCCAGGTGCCATGCGCTCACGAGCGTGACCACCGGGATCGGGCTGACGCGGCAAAAGTTGGTCTTCTTGCCACGTCGTCACGGGCATGCTGCGATCCATAGCCGCAAGATCAGTGTGATTCCCCGCAACGAAATAAATCCACTTACCATCCGGCGAAGCGACCAAGGAATGCGGACCATGTTCGCCGCGACCGTTCATTTTTTTCAATAACTCGGGCTTGCCATAGGTGCCATTTTTTTTGTCGTAGACAAGTCGATAGACCCCAGCCTCATAGCCCACCGCTTCGTTGACGGTGACGTAAAGCGCTCCCTGATGCCACAACAGTCCGTGCGCTCCGCTGATATCTGTTTCCACCGGCTTGACCATGGTTCCTTGATCGGGCTTGCCGAGCTCGGGCGGACGGACGTAGTACAGTTTACCGTATTGATCCGCGCAAATGAAATTGCCGTGATCGACTAAGGTCATGCTGACCCAGCTGCCTTGCGGCTGGGGAATGTCATAAAGTTTTTCTAAACGAAACCCCTTGGCGACCTTGAACTTCGCCGTCATGTCTACGGCTGGTGACTCGCCAGAACTGTTGATCTGCATCAATTCCCCCCACGGCCCTTGCCCCATTTTCGCAATCACCACGGCCGACTGCCAACTTGCCGATGAACCCAAGGTTTTTTGCCAACCTTGATCGACCTTGCTCGACCATTTCCATGTTTCATCGCTGCAAATCCGGATCGACTTCCCATTCGGCAGGTCCATTTGCAGATACAACGCCATCGCCGCAATCGCCCCATCATTAGCCGCTTCTACCGCAATGACGTTTTTACCTCCTAAATTCAGATGCTTTTTGACGTCAAATGTCTGCACATCCTCCCACCGCGCACTGGCTCCGAGCTTGACGCCGTTGATCCACACCGCATGCCAGTTGTCGGCGGTCGAACAAATGCTCGCCGCGACCACTTGCGCGGGAACCTCAAAATCTCTGCGAAAATGCACACGCTCTTTCTCCCCTGCACGATCGCTGCTCCAAATCCAGCAAACGCCTGCAGCGGAGAGCCATTGTGTTAGCACCATGAGCGCCAACAATCCTTTTCCTATGAGTGTACGAAACATTGCCTACCGTTACGTCGTTATGATCCAAGTCTTTCAAAAAATGTCATATGACACAAACCACGCGAGCGGCCTCATTCAAGCCACGTAACCCATGTTACAAGAATCTTTTCCCATTTTCACGCAGTTTTCCTTGCCTTTATGGAAAATTCAAGGCATAGCCGCCGCGTCCATCCCCCATTTTTTGTCTTCGACTCTTATCCTTATGTCCATCAATATCCGCAATCTTGCCATCATCGCACACGTTGACCACGGCAAAACTACCCTCGTTGACCAATTGCTCCAAGCCGGCGGCACCTATCGCGAAAACCAAGCTGTCGCGGAACGCGCGATGGACTCGATGGACCTGGAAAAGGAAAAGGGCATTACCATTAAAGCAAAAAACACCGCTGTTCACTGGAAAGGCTTTACGGTGAATATCGTCGATACCCCCGGCCACGCCGACTTCGGTGCTGAGGTGGAGCGCGTGATGAAAATGGTCGACGGCGTGCTTCTCGTAGTCGATGCCTCTGGCGGCCCTCAAGCGCAAACACGCTTTGTTCTTCGCAAAGCTCTGCAAGAAGGCCTCACTCCCATCGTCGTGGTGAATAAGGTCGACCGACCCCTCGCCACCCCGCTGAAGGTGCGCGATATGGTGCTGGAACTTTTCCTCGATCTCGATGCCACGGAAGAGCAGTTCAACGCTCCTTTCCTCTACGGCTCCGCTCGCGATGGCTATTTCATGCTTCACCCCGATGACGAGCGTGTCGATTGCGCGCCATTGCTCGACAAGATCATCGAATACATCCCCGAGCCCAAAGCAGATCCTGCGGCTCCGTTTTCCATGTTGGTTTCGAATATCGAGTGGGACGACTACGTTGGGCGTGTCGCTGTCGGCAAGGTGCTCGGCGGTTCGGTGAAAAAAGGCGACAACGTCTGGCTGATCCGCAAGGACGGCAGCAAGGTCGCTTCGAAGGTGATGAAAACGTTCACCTACTCCGGTCTCGCCACGCAGGACTCGGAAGGTTGCGGTGCCGGTGGCATCGTCGGTGTGGCCGCAGGCATTGAAAACATCGACATCGGCGAAACTCTCTCTGGCACACCCGATGCCGAGCCACTGCCTTTCGTGGAAATCGATCCACCGACCGTGCAGATGCAGTTTTCGATCAACGACGGCCCCCTCGCTGGTCGCGAAGGCAAGCACGTCACCTCCCGCGCCATCCGCGATCGCTTGATGCGCGAGTTGAAAACCAACATCTCGATTCAAGTGGAAGACACTGATACCTCAGGCGTGTTCCTCGTTTCCGCTCGCGGTGCCATGCAGATTGCCGTGATCGTGGAAACCATGCGCCGCGAGGGCTTCGAAGTCCTTGTTTCTCGCCCGATGGTGATTTACCGTCGCGATGAAGGTGGCAATTTGCTCGAACCTTTCGAAACACTCTACATCGAGTCTCCCGGCGAATACACGCAGGGCATTTTGAA
>JBDLWB010000049.1:0-43571 GCA_039804425.1 Verrucomicrobiota bacterium | reverse complement strand
GATCATTCGTGAGATGTTTGCCATGACGCGGATGTTCCGCTATCTTTTGCCACGGAGCTCGCCATCTCTCCGCCCCATCCCCAATCACTCCTATGGAAATCACGATCACCAGCCCCGCCGCACTATTTCCCGCCATCTCACTGATTTTTCTCGCTTACACCAATCGCTTCCTCCACCTCAGCTCATTGGTACGGAAACTTCACTCCGACTGGCTTTATGGACACGAACCGAGTCTGCGAGCGCAAATCATTAACATCCGTCGACGCATCGAACTCATCCGCTGGTGCCAAGCGACGGGCGTCATCAGCCTGATCGGCTGTTTGGCATCCATCCTAAGTTTGCTCCTTGACCATCAAACGAGCGGCGTTATCTTATTCACACTCAGTGCTGCCAGCATGGCTGTGTCGCTGCTGCTGTCGCTATGGGAAGTGCTCGCTTCGAATGGCGCGCTCAACATTTACCTCAACGAAATGTCGGAGCCCCGCGAAACAGCGCCGCCGCATGACACAACATCGTGAAAAGCACTGCTCACCCACTGAAAGAAATGCCACTCCTGCCCCGTATTCCTGATCACTCACCCACCTCCATGAAACTCACCCAGACTCTTTTCTTGCTCATCGCTTCCGTGGCGCTGACAGCCTGTTCCAAACAGACATCAGCTCACGCAAAAAACGAGCAGCCTGCTGAAACTACTGTGGCAGCGGCAACAGATTCCACCTCCAATCTCCCAGAGGTGGTCTCTTTCAATGAACACATTCAACCCATTTTGGCCGATACTTGCTTTCATTGCCACGGTCCCGACTCCAGCACGCGCGAGCCGAAAAAGGAGCCGTTGCGTCTCGATCGACCGGAATACGCTTTTGCCAAACGCGAAGATGGCCTCGAAGTCATCAAACCCGGCGACCCCAAAAACTCGACGATGATCCAGTTCATCAAAGAAACGGATCCCGACCTCCGCATGCCACCACCTGAGGCGCATAAAGAGATTTCTCCACGCCAACTCGCCCTACTCGAAAAATGGATCGAACAAGGTGCTAAGTATGAAGAGCACTGGTCTTTCATCCCGCCCGCGAAGGCTGAACTGCCGACCGTGCAAAAGCAGGACTGGGTTAAAAATCCCATCGATGCCTTTGTTCTCGCTCGCCTGGAACAGGAGAAGTTGGCTCCCAATGCCACAGAGTCGCCACGCCGACTTTTCCGTCGTCTCAGCTACGACCTCACCGGCCTACCTCCCTCGCCCAAGGATCTCGCAGCTTTTGAAAATGCCTTCGTTCTCGATGCCGATAAAGCCATCGCCGAAGCCGCAGATCGCATGCTTGCATCGACCGAAGGCGCCGAACATTTCGCTCGCCAGTGGCTCGATGCCGTACGCTATGGCGACACCCATGGCATTCACTTTGACAACTACCGCTCGATCTGGCCCTACCGCGATTGGGTGATTCAGGCCTTCAAAGACAACAAGCCTTGGGACAAGTTCACCATCGAGCAGCTGGGTGGCGACCTTCTGCCTAAGCCGTCGCTCGAACAAAAAATTGCCACCGGCTATGCTCGCTGCATGCCCACTACGGGAGAGGGTGGCGCGATTGCCGAAGAATACTATGCCATTTACGCGGGCGACCAAGTGGCCAATGCATCAGCTCTTTGGCTGGGTCTGTCGACACAATGCGCTGCCTGCCACGATCACAAATTCGATCCCGTCTCGCAGAAGGAATTTTATCAAATGACCGCCTTCTTCCGCAATACTCCAATGTCGGCTCTGGATGGCAACAACGCGCAGCATCCGCCCAGCATGTTCGCCCCGGCACTCGCCGATCGGCCTCGCATGGCGCAAATTGAAAAACAACTGGCCGCTGAAGAAAAACAACTCGCTGATCGCGCGAAACATGCGCAAGCAGATTTCAATGCTTGGTCAGCCTCTCAACCAGCCCCATCTCCCGAGTCTCCTGATCCTACTTTGGTATTTTATCTGCCTCTGAATGAATCCGAGGGCCCAGTGCGCGGCACATTGCTCGGCAAGCCCTATGAAAATGCAGCGACCGTTCAGCGCCGCCCCGGCCCGAATGGTCACGCGCTTGTCGCCAATGCCCAAGTACTCAATGTCGGTGACATCGGCAATTTCAAACGCTCGGATTCGTTTTCTTACTCGACTTTCCTCTACGTCGAAGGTCAACCCAACGGTGCTGTTTTCGCTCGCATGAATCATGCAGAAGACTATCGTGGTTGGGATTTTTGGTTAGAAAGTGGCAGACCTTCGATGCACATCGTCGACAATTGGACGAACGCTGGCACGAAGGCTTTGGCGAATGAAGCACTCGCTCCCGGCAAATGGCATCATGTCGCGGTTGTCTGCGATGGCTCGAAACCTTCGGATCAATTGATCACCATTTACATCAATGGCAAACCCGCAGCACAAACTTACAGCGCAAAAGGGGTCGGACCGAATATCCAAACGGCCGTGCCTTTCACCATCGGCGCGCGCACAGGCGGCAGTAACCTCAGCGCCACTACCGCATTGCAAGATCTGCGCATCTATCAACGAGCGCTTTCTGCCCAAGATGTGGCGAATCTCGCCAATCGTGCCCCCATGCAAAACATTCTCGCCATCGCTGCGGACCGTCGTACGCCGGAACAGCAAAAGGCATTGTTTCAGTATTATCTCGATCAACACGACCCAAAAACGAAACAATTGCGCGAGAGCATGGTCAAACTCCGTCAGGAATTTGAATCGCTGAAGGCGCGTGGTGCCATGACTTTGATCATGCAGGAAAAACCAAAGCAAGAGCCGTTTGCGCACGTTCTCAACCGCGGTTCCTATTCGGACAAAGGAGAGAAAGTCGGTGTCGGCGTACCGAAGGTGCTGCATCCGATGACGGCTGATATGCCGAAAAATCGTCTCGGCCTCGGCATGTGGCTGGTGGATAAGAAAAATCCTCTCGTCGGACGCGTCACGATGAACCGACTCTGGGGTTACATCTTTGGCACCGGCATTGTCGAAACCGTGGAGGACTTCGGTATCATGGGCGCTCGCCCCACACATCCGAAATTGCTTGATTGGCTCGCTGTGGAGTTCATGGATTCCGGTTGGAATTATCGCCACATGGCGAAACTCATGGTCACTTCTGCGACCTATCGTCAATCGAGCACCATCAGCAAGGAAAAGCTAGAACGAGATCCGCTCAACCGTCTCCTCGCCCGTGCGCCACGTTTCCGCTTAGAGGCCGAACCGCTGCGCGACACCATCCTCAAACAAGCCGAACTGCTCACCCCAGTGGTCGGCGGACCATCGGTGAAGCCTTATCAACCTACCGGCATCTGGGAAGCGGTAGCGATGCCAGAATCAAACACTCGTGTGTATCAACAAGACTCCGGTGACAAACTCTATCGCCGCTCGATGTATACCTTGTGGAAACGCACCGCGCCGCCACCAAGCATGGAAATTCTCAATGCCCCCTCTCGCGAATTGTTCTGCGTCCGCCGAGAAATCAGCAATACTCCCTTGCAGGCTTTTGTGACGCTCAATGACCCACAATTTGTCGAGGGCTACCGACAGCTCGCGCAGTTGTCGATGAAGCAATCGTCCGATGCCACACAGCGACTGCAATTCATTGCCGAGCGCATTCTCGCTCGTCCGCTTGCGAACGAAGAAGTTGCCACCATGCAAGAAACACTGAAGTCCTCACTGGATCACTACCAGACCAAAGCCGACGACGCGATGAAGCTGATTAGCATTGGCTCTACCAAGCCGGATGCCAGCCTACCCGCTGCGGAATTGGCCGCTTGGACGGTGGTAACCAGCCAATTGTTCAACCTCGATGAAGCTCTCACCAAGTAACCATTTTTTCTCACGACCATGAACGACATTGAACTTTTCAACTCGGCCGTCACACGGCGCCAATTTTTCCGTAAAAACGCCACGGGTCTCGGCTATGCGGCTCTCGCCTCTCTGCTGGGGCAAGACGCCATGGGCGCTGCGACAGGAGAAATCCCGCCAGCACTGGCCCAGTTTGCCCCCAAGGCGAAACGCGCAATTTATCTTTCGATGATCGGCGCCCCGTCGCAGTTCGAAACCTTTGACTACAAACCCAAGGTTGAATTCAACAAGGACCTCAAAGGATTTTTGCAAGCGTCAGGCCAACGTCTCACGGGCATGACCGCAGGCCAATCCAAATTCCCTGCGGCCCCGTCGATCTACAAGTTTGCCCAACACGGCAAAGCTGGCACTTGGATTTCGGAATTGCTGCCCTGGACCGCTAAAATGGCTGATGACATCTGCGTGATTCGCTCGATGCATACCGACGCGATCAATCACGAACCGGCGAACCAATTGATGTATACCGGCAACATGGTCGGCGGCAAAGCCTCGATCGGATCATGGCTGTCTTACGGTCTTGGCTCGATGAATCAGGACCTGCCGACCTTTGTGGTGCTTCACGCCTCGCACTCGAATCCAGGATCGAACGTGCAAGCGATTTCTTCGCGTCTGTGGGGATCGGCTTTCTTGCCCGGCAAGTATGCCGGCGTAGCGCTGCGTTCCGCGGGCGACCCCGTGTTGTTCTTGCAAGACTCACCCGGTGTTCCCAGAGAAATCCGCCGCAAGATGCTCGATGGCCTCGCTGCCATGAATCAAAAATCCTACGAAGCCGTGGGCGATCCTGAAATTCAGACGCGCATTCAGCAGTATGAAATGGCCTTCCGCATGCAAGCCAGCGTTCCTGAGCTTTCGGACCTCAGCCGAGAATCAGAAGCGACTTATGAACTTTACGGTCCTGACTCGCGCAAGCCTGGAACCTTTGCGAGCTCGACAATGATGGCGCGCCGACTGCTCGAACGCGGAGTTCGCTTTGTCCAAATTTTCCATCGCGGCTGGGACCAGCACGGCAACCTCCCGCACGACATTGCGGCACAATGCCGTGACATCGACCAAGGCTGCTACGGTCTGATCCAAGACTTGAAACAACGCGGCATGCTCGATGACACTCTCGTCATCTGGGGCGGAGAGTTCGGTCGCACGGCCTACTCACAAGGCACACTAACACAAACAAACTACGGACGTGACCACCACCCCCGCGCCTTCTCAATCTGGATGGCAGGCGGCGGCATCAAGCCAGGCTTCAACTACGGTGAAACCGACGAAATGTCCTTCAACATTCTCTCGGGCGAAATGCACGTGCGCGATTTGCATGCCACCATCTTGAACCAGTTGGGCATCGATCACCTACGCTTGAGCTACAAATACCAAGGTCTCGATAACCGCCTCACGGGTGTGCTACCTGCCAAGGTGATCAAGGACATCCTCGCCTAAGAGGATTTCGTCAGATTTCTCACAGAGCTTTCTGCCACTCATCTTGGCGAAAGCCTGTGAGGACGACTCCTTTCGCTTCATCGAGCAAAAACGGCCGTTTGCAGAGGTTCCCCTGTTGCTGAATCAGCGAGAAAATTTCTTCGTCGCTCAGAGCATCGAGCTTTTCCTTCAAACCCATCGCACGAAATTCCGCACCAGCGGTGTTAAGCAGCGACTTGCGCTGACCACCCAGTAGTTTCAGCGCCAATTGCAGTTCCGCGACAGTCGGTGGTGTGTCGCGAATCTCCACCATTGGTACCTCTAGCCCTCGCTCACGCAGAAATTGCTGCGCTTGCCGACAGGTGGAGCACTTGCGATATCCGTAAAAAACCATATCGATCTCAATCAATCTTCTGGCAAGGGCTTACCTTTGGTCTCAGGAAGGAAGGGTAGGACCAACACTCCCACGAGGAAAATCAAACACATCCACGATGCGGCATCGCGAAAGGCGTCGATCTTCAGCTCGACGGTTGGCGCGTTTTTCGCCATTTCCGCCGACAGTGCTCCTAGGGTCAAGGGGCCCGCAGCGGCCAAGTAGCGACCGACGTTGTAGCAAAACGAAACTCCCGTCGAACGCAGGCTGGTGGGGAAAAGCTCGGCGAGGTAGATCGAAAAACCGGCAAATACCGACAATTGGAAAAAGCCCATAAGCGGAGCCATCCACAGCACATCCGTGGTGGTCTGGAGTTTTTGGAAGACAAACACCGTCACCACTGCGGCGCAGGTGAAAAAGACGGCGAAGGCCGTGCGACGTCCCACTTTCACCGCCACTCGAGTAAAGGCAAGCATGCCGAGGAATGCGCCGGCGTTGAAACAGAGTAGGTTGATCGACATCCACTTCTGCTTACCTGATGCTACTTCTGCTTCAGCGACTCCTGAGGCTTTGAGGTTGTTGGCAATGATATCGCCGACCATATCCGTCGAAAACACACCAATGCCCCAAAGACCGATCACGCCCGCACAAGACAGCAACATGCCGAGAATCGCATGCTTTCTCCAAACGGGGTGACGGAACAAATCACGATACGAACCAGCCTTCCGCCCCTCGGCTGTTGCTTTGTCACGAGCCTTCACCCATGCCTCAGGCTCTTTCAAGCGCATTTGAATCGTCGCCGTCAACAAAGCGGGCAAGGCACCTATGCAAAACAGCCATTTCCAATGCCCCGGTCCCGCTTGCATCGCCCATACGCCCAAACCAATGAAACCTGCTAGCACGTTGCCCACCGCAGAAAATGACTGCAAGACTCCGAGCGCGCGCGGACGCGCTTCGTGCGTCAAGGTGTCAGAAACCAGAGCCACAGCCAAACCAAAGACTCCACCAACTCCCAAACCCGTCAAAAATCGATAGACACCAAAATCGAACAATCCCGTCGCTAATGCAGACAATCCTGTCGCCACAGAATACAGCATGACCGTAATGCCTAGCATTTTCGCCCGACCATATCGGTCACCTAGCGAACCAAAGATCATCCCCCCTGTCGCCCAGCCCAGAACAAATACGGAGGTCATGTAGCCCGCCATTTTTTTGATCAATGCAGGATCAGCATCTTTCATCAATTGATTCAGCGCCGGAGTGCGCGCCAGATTGAATAATTGCTGATCAAGGCAATCGAACATCCACGCCAATGTCGCCACTGCGAAAACGAGCTTTTGATAGCGATTCAATCCGCTCCACCAATTGCCCTGCTGATTCATATCTGTCATGCCAATCACCGTGCCAGATCACGATTTGTCTGACAACCGAAAAAGGATATTTTACGGGGAAAAATGCAAAAAAATGACGCGCTCACCCAAAGGGCAAGCGCGTCGTATCAGGTAAGGAAATCGTTACGCCGTCACACGCATCGGCATCAGCACGTAAAGGAATGAACCGTCGATGCGAATCACGCCAGGGCTCATTTCATCGATCAAATCAAGATATACCGTCTCAGTTTCCAAGTTGCGCAAGGGAGCCATCATGAATTCGGGATTGAACGCCACCTGAATCGGCTTGGCTTCATACTTGACCAACATTTCTTCACGAGCCTCACCGATATCGGGCGATGTCGCGGAAATGTCGACTTTGTTGTCGGCGAAAAACAGTTTTACGGAGCTCGATTTATCGGAGGACAAGAGCGACACACGACGCACGGTGTCAAGCAGCGCTTCACGCGGCAATTCCACACGCTCGTTCGCATCGCTCGGAATGACCTGGCGGTAATTCGGGTAGTTGCCCTCAATCAATTTGCTGACCAGCAAGGAATCCCCAATGGAAATGGACACTTGATTTTCGCTGAGGCGCATTTTGAGATCACCTTCCGTGCCCAGCAAACGCTGCAGCTCTTGCACAGCCTTTGTTGGAATGATCACGTCGGTTTCATGCGATGGCGGGAACTCGAGATCACTCTCGGCCATCGCCAAACGACGGCCGTCCGTGGCCACCAAGGTCATTTTGCCATTGCGGAAGGAAGTATAAATGCCGTTCAACACATAGCGAGTCTCGTCATTGCTGATCGCATACGAAGTTTTTTTCAAGCCGTCGCGCAAATCGTCTTGTAAAATCGTAAACTCCTTAGCGCCTTGAAAATCCGGAAACGGAGGAAACTCCGAGTCGCTCAAACCATTCACTTTGAAGGTAGCCGCACCACTGACGATGGTCGCAACATGCTTGCTATCAACCGTCACTTCTACTTCGCTGGAGGGAAGCTCGCGCACAATGTTGACAATCTTTTTCGCAGGCAAGGTGGTGGCTCCTTCTTTGTCGACATTGCAAAGAACGGAACCTGTGATACCAACATCAAGGTCGGTCGTCGTGAACTGCAAGCGATCCCCTTTGGCCACGATTAATACATTCGACAAGATTGGCAATGTCGTGCGACTGCTGACAACGTGTTGCACTTTTTGCAAACCTTCGAGAAGAGCTTCTTTGGAGATACGAAATTTCATAGGGTGATTGTCCGTGAATTAACTGCCACAATGTTCCCATTTTTGTGACTGTTGACAAGCCCAATTCGCCGTTTTCTTGATTTCTCTGAAATTTCAAGTGATTTGAGCTTTCGCACCCCGATTTCATGCGTTTATGCTCCTCGCATGCCGCCTGTGAACCCTGCGATGCCGTTTTCCTTCGATGGCAATGCCGAGGATGCGCAACGCTTGAAACGGCTGCTTCAGCAGTCGATGCAGCTGCTTTCTCTCCCACCGTGGCAACAACCCAACATGCTCAATGTCGCCTGTGGCCGGGCTGATGAAACGGGTGTTTTACTAGAAACCCTCGCCTGGCCCGACACCGCAGGCTTTTATCTCGGAATGGACCTTCGCCCGCGCGAAATCGACGAAGCACGCCGTCGCTGGACTCACTCATGGCGACCGCAAGGTCGGGTGGAATTCCGCGTCGCAGATGCCTCCATCTCCCAAGAGTGGCCGAGTGAGCCATTTGATGTCATTTTCCTGCGCCACCAGAATTTCTGGGATGCCCCTGCGATTTGGGATCAAATTTTTCGCCACGCCCTGGCACGACTCAAGCCCTCAGGTCGGCTGTTCTTGACTTCGTATTTTGATCGCGAACACGAACTCGCGCTCGCCGCCCTGAAAAGCCTGGGCGGACATCTCTGCCTGAACATGCGCCATGCCCTTTCTCGACCCTTAGCGGATGCTCCGGGAAAATCAGTCGATCGCTGGCTCGCTCTGTTTCAGCACCCGACCAACTGACGCCTTGTGTCATCTCTTTGATCTTTTGCTCTCGACTCAAAATGAACCCGACCCTGCTCCAGGAGCGCTAGTCGCCCTCAGTGAGCCATGGGCCAACTGCCGATTTCAGACCAATTCTCTCACTCGCAGCTTCGCTGTCGGAATCGGCGCTTGTCTTTTCCTCGACTTGGCCCCTAATAGCTGGCGCAATGGAACTTTCCGCACCCATTATCCTCACCTTGTTGCTCATCGTGGTAACCTTGTACGCTTTCATCAAAGAAATCGCTCCTGCGGATTTGATCGCGCTAACCATTCTCTGCGCCACAGTTCTGCTCGGGCTGGTGGACTCGAAGTCGATTCTTGATGTTTTCAAAAATGAAGCCCCCCTTACCATCGGTGCTCTCTTTATTATCGGAACTGCTCTCGAAAAATCGGGAGGCGTGCGCCAAATTGCCGGCATCATCGAAAAAATGGCAGGCGGTGGCCTGCGCTCGACACTCCTGATTTTTTGCGGTGCCTCGGCTTTCTTGAGTGCCTTCATGAACAATACCGCAATTGTCGCCATCATGCTGCCGGTCGCACTCGGACTAGCTCGTTCGAAGGACATTCCGGCCTCGAAACTTCTGATCCCACTTTCTTATGCCTCGATTCTCGGCGGCTGTTGTACGTTGATTGGCACATCGACGAATATCGTGGTCAGTGGTGCTTTGGAAAAATACGGACTGCCTCCACTCAGTATGTTCGAACTCGCATGGATCGGCATCCCCATGAGTGTGCTCGGTCTTGCCTACGTGATTGCCTTTGGTCCTAAACTTCTGCCCAACCGCAGCTCGGTGATCGGAGTTCTCAATGATCAACAACGCAGCAGTGCTCTCTTTCACATTCTCGTCGAAAGAGATTCTCCTCTCATCGGACTGCGTTTGCTGGAGTCTCCCATTTTTGACCCCAAATCCGGCATCCATCTCATGGAAATTCGCCGCAACGGCGAGCGTGTGATGACACAAGTCAACCAACTGGTCATCGAACCAAATGATCGCTTTTTGATCGGCATTCATGGACGCAGAAAAAATGTCAACACCGCCGAAGAACTGCTACCCAATTTAGGAATCCAAACCCTCTCAAAAATCGACGGCGTTGTGACGGAGTTGGTGATTTCCGAAGAATCCGATTTGCTGAATCAAACGCTGGCCGCGACGGACTTCCGACAGCGTTACAACTGCGTGGTCCTCGCCGTGCACCGCAGTGGAAAAAATATCACGCAAAGCTTAGCCTCCACGGAGCTTGATTATGGCGATACCCTGCTTGTTCTAACGCCTCGTAACAATTTGCGCACATTGCAGGATAGCGACAATTTTGTGCTCACGGACCGCGCAGACTCGATGCCAGCACCCGGTTGGCGCTCTCAAGCAACACTGACGTGGGCCGTGCTTTTGGCGGTTGTGCTCAGTGTAACCCTGATCCCCGGAGTCGCTATGCACATCGCCAGCCTCATCGGAGCAGTTGCGATTTTATGGCTGCGCATTGTCACCATGCGCGAAGCTTACGCCGGTGTCGACTGGGCCATCATTTTTATGCTTTATGGCATGCTCGGTTTGGGCATGGCCATGGATCAAACAGGCACAGCAAAATACCTGGCAGAACTTTTCGTCAACATTTCTCGGCAATTTTCCACTCCCGACATGCTGCCGTATTTCGCACTCACTGCAGTCATTTTGCTGACCATTACTCTGACAGAGGTGCTTTCCAACAATGCAACCGCGTTGATGATGGTACCCATTGTCATCAATCTTGCCAAAACGCTGAGTGTCAGCCCCATGCCCTACATCATCGGCATCTGCGTCGCTGCTTCCTGCGCGTTCATGCTGCCGATGGGCTATCAAACACACATGATGGTCTACGGCCCTGGTGGCTATAAGTTTGGCGATTTCATTCGCATCGGCTTACCCATGAATCTACTGACTTGGATTGCGACTTCCGTCATTATCCCCATGGTCTGGAGCTTCTAACAAAATTCGCACTTCTCCGCGGAGAATGCTAAAGATGGACTATGACTGCCGCGCACGCTGCCAAAGAGGTCGCTCAACGCCTCGCCGATGCGGGATACATCGCGTATCTCGCAGGTGGATGCGTGCGCGATCGATTGCTGGGACGTGAGCCGAAGGATTACGATATCGCCACCAACGCCACACCCGAGCAAGTGCTGCAGCAATTTCCGAAGGGCAATGAAATTGGCGCTCACTTTGGTGTCATCTTGGTTCGCATGGGTTCGCATTGGATCGAAGTGGCAACGTTTCGCACCGATGGCAGCTACCAAGACGGGCGACGTCCAGAACATGTTGTTTTTGCAACTCCTGAGGCCGATGCCCAGCGCCGCGATTTTACCGTCAATGGACTCTTTGAAAATCCCTTCACTAAAGAAATCATCGACGAAGTCGGCGGACGAAAGGATCTGGAAGCAGGGATCATCCGTGCGATTGGCGACCCCTATCAACGGTTCCGTGAGGATCATTTGCGCCTGATGCGAGGGATTCGCTTTGCTTGCAACCTCGGATTCACGGTCGAAGCAACCACCCTCCAATCCATCGCCGAGTGCGCACCGCTGCTAGCCAGCATTTCACCAGAACGCATCCGCGAAGAATTGTGCCGCATGCTTCTTCATCCATCGCGTGCACGCGCATTTGCGATGATGGCAGAAACGCAACTTTTCGCAGCCTTCTGGCCAGAAGTGATGGATCTAATCGGCTGTGAACAACCACCAGAATGGCATCCTGAAGGTGATGTTTTTACCCATACTCGCATCATGCTCGAAATGCTACCTGCCGATGCCTCACTGGAACTCGCCCTTGCCGTGCTGCTTCATGATATCGGTAAACCCCCCACAAGGACCATTGATGCCGCTGCAAACGGACGCATTCGTTTCAATACGCATGATGCGGTAGGAGCGCAAATGGCCGAAGACATGATGCGTCGTTTGCGCTTTTCCAATGAAATCATCGATGCCGTCGTTCCCATGGTGGCACGGCACATGCAATTCATGAATGTGCAGCAAATGCGCACGGCAAAACTCAAACGCTTCATGTCTTCTCCGCGTTTTGCCGATGAAATGGAACTGCATCGCGTCGATTGCGCGTCAAGCAATGGCTTTACCGACAACTGGACATATCTGCTCAATAAGCAGCAAGAGTTCGCTCATGAACCACTGATTCCTCAACCGCTCATCACGGGTCGAGACCTCATTGCCGCAGGCATGAAGCCAGGACCAAAGTTTGCAGAAATTTTGGAAACGATCCAAACCGAGCAACTCGAAGGACGCTTGCTCCATCGCGATCAGGCACTCGCCTATTTTCAAAAAAACTGGCCGATCACACCGCAATAAGCCGACTTAAGAAGCACTACCTCCTTCGCTCATGTGCTTGAGCAATCGCTGATTGAACTCATCAGCCATGTTGTATCCCAATCGTCGCAACTGCTGATCCAAAGCAGCGATGGTAATCATCCGGGCATTTTCGCGTCCCGGTGCTACAGGAATTTCCACATGAGGAATGGCCTCCCCCAAGACATCGATGGTATTGGTCTGAATCCCCACACGATCAACATTGTTGAGATCCGCATGCGACTTTAAGGTAACAATCAAATCCAAACGTTTTTCTGGTCGAATGGCAGCAAGACCATAAAGGTTCGCAACGTTGACGATGCCAATGCCGCGCATTTCAATATAACCACGTGACAGATCAGGCGAATATGCGATCAACTCACCACCAGAAAATTTGACTCGCACCATATCGTCCGCCACCAACGATGCACCTTTCTCAATCAAACCAATCGCCGTTTCCGATTTTCCTACGCCACTCTTACCCATGATCAACACGCCAATGCCGCGCACGTCAACCATGCACCCGTGCAATGTCGTGCTGGGCGAAAAATCATTTTCTAGGCGCAAGGTGGCAGCGTTAAGAAACTTCATCGTTACCTGCGTCGTGCCAAAAATGGGGAGCTCGAACTCCGCCGCGAGATCGATCAAATGCTGTGGCAAGGTTCGACTGCGCGATATCACCAAGCAAGGAATTCCCTCTTTGCACAGTCGACGAAAACGCGCCATCTGTCGCATCGGGGTGAGTTTTTCAAGATAGGAAATTTCCGAATTCCCTAAAATTTGAATGCGCTTACGGGCAAAATACGTCAAAAATCCCGCAAGAGCTAAGCCCGGACGATTCACTGCTGGCTCGCGAATCAAGCGCTTGAGATCATGCTTTTCGCTGAGCAACTCGAGCCCCAAAGACGACTTGTGACGCTCAAAAAAGTCCCCCACGGTGATGGCGTTGACGGTACGAATCTTATGTGGTGTGGCCATATCCCAAAGATGCAGCAAAGCATCGCAGCGGACAAGTCAGAATTCAACGCCACAACCACTCGATGCTCTCCGCAAAGATCTTTCCCCCACCCTTGCCTCCGTGCCCCGTATCATCGGTGACAAAGCGAAAATCATACTGTCGAAATTTCAACGCCGCAGCCATTTGTTGATTGGCGAGAAACCAATTGCCATACTGATTGTCGAGATCGTTGCTGCCATCCTGCAAAAACACTCGTAGCGGACGTTTGCTCGCTTGGCGGATCAAAGCAGGATACACATGCCCACCACGAATGTTGGTAAAGCTTCCCACGTGGCTCATGACTTTGCCAAACAAATCCGGACGCTCCCACGCTGCCGTAAAGGCACAGATGCCCCCCGAAGAAATGCCACAAATCGCACGTTGTTGCGGATCTTTGCTCAACATTTGGCTTTTCTCGACCAAGGGCAGAATTTCTTTTTCTAACATCGTCACATACTGCGCGGAGAGCGTATCATACTCCACCGAACGATTGCTTTTTCGATCTTTGGGTAAATTCCATCCCGGTTCGCTCGTCAACTCATCCGCAAAGATGCCGGGATTGACAAACACTAGCACCATGGGAGGAATCTTTTTCTGTTCTACCAAGCGATCCATGACTTGCGGCGCTTTGAAGTCACCCTTCACATACGCATGCCCATCCTGAAACACCATCAAAGCAGCAGGCTTTTGGGGATCATTCCCCGGTGTGAGGTGCACCCCATATTGCCGAACGGTCCCAGGATAGATGGAACTTTTGTGCATCTTCCACTCCACAGCATGGAGCGGAAGCACCCACATCAACACCCAAACAAAAAGCAGCTTTTGCATTGGTGCATTCAAGCTCCTGACTCACCTCAGAGCAAGGAACATTCTCGGCATCGATCGCAGAAAAACCTGCCTTCTACTTCGCACGATCGCGCATTTTCTCTAATACCACACGCGTAATGGGATAACGGCGAATGGCAAGCAAGGACAAGAAGCAAATCAACGCGCCAATGATAAAGGTAATCATGCCAAGGTTCCAAATCGCCTGAGGTGTTTGTCCAGCATCCGGGGCCGGCACTTGATAACCAATCCCACTCAAGCACCAACCCGACACCACAAGACTGAATGAAATGGCCATGCGCATGGCCAAACTAAAGACCGATGAATAACCACCATCGCGAACCTCGCCCGTCTCCAGTCGACGCACCTCGCTCACATCCGCCATCATCGCGGTTGAAACTGGCAGCATGATGCCGTTGCCTAACCAATAGGTCGCATGAAACAGAACGAACAAGATGAATGCAATCGGCACCTTGGTTCCACCCAACAACGTCGTCGCATCAGGCTTCAACCATCCGGTCAGGAATAAAACACCCAACATCACATTGCAAGAGATGCTAATGACGCCACCAATGAGAACCGCACCCTTTTTGTCAAATTTCTTTGAAAGTCCCACTGACAACGCTGCGCCCAAGGCCATCCCGACCATCGTGCCACCGTGAGCCATCGACTTCTGCCAAGCGGGAAATTTCATGAAGTCATCATACACAAACATTTGCAAGGAACCGACGATGACCATGCCGCAACAAACAATGAAGATAAACACAAACACCCATCGCGGATTGGGATCTGCAAGGATCTGTTTCATTTCGATGAAAAATTGCTGAAACCACCCATGCTCACTGGTGATGGTAGCATGACGGGTATCTTCACGCCAGCGAAGAGTCAAAAACACGACAAGCAACACAAAAACGGCTGTTGCTATCGCGAATGCAGCACCCATGTGATGATAGTTTTCTTCAACAGTCGTTGCTTGATGATTGCCCTCGCCCCCAAAGAAAATCACCCAAGCCATCGCTGGACCGGCAAAGTTTGCTGCCATATTGAGAATTTGACGAATGCCTTGAAGACGCGAGCGACCTTCATAGTCGGTACACATTTCAAATCCAAGCGCCATGTAAGGGATGAAAAACATCGTTAATCCAGTGCGCAGCAAGAGATTCATCGTAACCAGATACCAAAAAATCGACATCTGACTGCCTCGGCAAAATCCCGGCACAGTCCAGATCAAATAAGAGCAAAGGGCCATCAACAATCCTCCAAAAAGCATGTAAGGATGACGACGCCCCCACTTGCTGCGAGTGTTGTCGCTAATATGCCCCATCACTGGTTCCGTAATGGCCTCCCAAAACACCGAGAGCGACATGGCGAAACCTGCCCATGAAGGATTCAACCCGAGTGATTTGGTATAGAATAGCATGGCAAAGCCAAAAATTCCATTCATCACCAGAGAGTTCGCACATTCACCTAACGAGTAGGTGAACATACTTCCAGTGCCGCAAGTTTTGTTTTTTGATGTCATAGAATTGGGATTGTGGTGGAGTTTTTTCGCAATCAAGGCATCCGATCAAAAAATGACGAATCCCATGAATGCTCAGATGGAAATGGTTAGGAGTGAAGGATCAATTGCACAGGACCGATTAAGCCTGAGGGAGTTTGATGAGTGAATGCGTAGGGTGAAGGAATACCAACACTGTAGTGATTCGCAAGCGTATTCGCGACAGTAACCGTCAATTCGTTTTCTCCTACGTGGAGATGAGAACTCAGATCACAGGTCCATGGCGGTGATAGCAGAGTCGCCACCACACAACCATTGACCTGAACCTCTGCCGTTGCCGCAACGTGACCAAGGTCAAGCGTTGCACGCTTAAAGGGCTCAACGACAGTCAGGCGTCGCGAATAGTGAACCATGCCCGAATAGCTCGCGAGCCCTTGCGCACACCAATCACCGCACTCCATTTGACCAGCAACACAAACATATGTCACAGGCTCTGGCAATGCATCCCCCGCATGCGAATCACGCGGTGCTTCGACTCGCAATGCTACGATGGCATTTTGCAGAGAAGCCGACTCCAGCACGCCGCGGTAGCGAATGCCATTTCCATCGATCTTTTCGATGACTTGCAGCGGGATCTCTAGGCCATCCACCCATGCACGACACGGACCACGCGAAACAAAGGAAATTTCTTTGGCCCCTGAAGGCGCAACAAATCGAAAACGAATGGCACGGCGCGATGCAGGTGCGAGATAGCAGGGTCGTGGTAACGACGAATCCGTAAACCATCGCAACGCCAGTCGACTACGATCATGTTGCGGCGGATTGAAAGCCAAGAAAGCGCGAGTTCTCTGACCAACGGGCTGAACCAATTGGAGCAAAATGTCATTCTCGCCATCGACCAGTGAAACGCGAGTCTCACGATGCTCACATTCGTAGTGGGGAATGTTCCAAGGTGCATGGCGTCCAGGCCCTGATTCCTCTGTCTGCTCTAACACAGACGCTCCGTTGATCCATACTTGATAACGACAGCGCGCACCTGTCACGAGCTGGTATTCACCAGCCATAGGTGCGACAACTTTTGCTCGGACATACCAAACACTGCCAGGGACCTCCGTGTAAAAATCCAAATAATCGTCTGGCACAACACCCTTCAGTCCATGAGGCCCACTCAGCCAGTCGGTGAGAAAGGGATCGTTTTCTATGCCCCAACGTCGGGAAAAATGATATTCATGCCACTCTTTGTCGGATTTCCCTATCACAAGCTGCTCGCGCTTCGCCTCGTCACTCTCTGGCGCAAAGGGGCCTATCACCTCCATTTGAGGACCGTAGGAATAACTCGTTTGTGACCAAGCGGCATCATCAAAGTCAACCGCTTGCCATCCATGACTCTCTTCGTGCTCCTCACAATATCGGAATCGACGCGTTTGTGCCCCTAACAACTCCGATGAGGCAGGCAAGGAAAAGTCGGCATATCGATTGTCGAGCGTCGGCTCTAACAATGAGTCCCACGCCCCCTCAAGGGGAATGATGGTTTCGCGCTGCTGCACGCTCTGGTCAATTTGCTGCAGTGGATTTGATGTTTCCCCGCGTTGAATCACCAACAAATGGGCTTGGCGTGCCGCAAGAGTTAACGACAACTCGTCGACGAAATCTAAGGGTTCCATGCCACCACTCATCGCATCCCAAATCTCACATCGACCCTGCGACCGAAAACGCAACTGGCTTGTCACGACATCGTCGGATGCGTTGTTGATGAAATAGACATCGCTCTCACCCATTTCTCGATGCAAAACTTGTAGCGGTTTGGATGAAGTAACCGCGCGATCGATCACCTGCGAGACTTGACTCAATACACGTCTAAAATCACTCGCCAAAAACACTCCCATGCCGCCAGAGGGATGCCGTTTGAGTAAATCCTCACGATCCTCCCGGGAACCGAAAATTTCCAGCAACAACGCATCCAACTCAGCATCGTCACGACCCGCGCGTTCGCTTGCTTTTGGCAAGCAACCAAAGGCAATCACTAGACCACCTTCTCTAACAAAATCTCGTGCTTTCAACAAAGAAGCATAACGCAAAGCGCGCATCGCGGGGATCACCAACACCCGGTATTGCGCATTTCTCGCGAACATGATGCCATCTTTTACTTGCGCTGAAGCGATGGATTCAAAGTCCACAAAATCAAAATCACAAGCATGATCGAATAGGTGCTTGCCGATCACGAATGCCGTTTCTTCAGCCCCCCTAGGATCTTGCTGATCCGCACCAACATTCTCGTTTTCGACATGAGCCACCACGCCCGACATCGACGGATCAACGGCTTCCACATCCAGAGCTTCGATGGGATACACGATGCCAACATCACAACGATGCACTCCTTGCGATAGAATCCAACTCAATCGAGTCAACGCCTGATTCCAGACCTTGGCATGCTGCCAATACGGCTGACGGAAATGGAAGTCAGGAGGAGCCCACTCCCACCAACCTGCACGAGTCGAATAGTAAAGCCCATGAAGATTCACAACGGTCGCACCATACGCGAAGTCTTCATTCAATGCCGCCATCACATCCGCCGGCTGGGTCCCCCAACCACTGGAGTGAAAGGCCTCGATCCATACCCGAGGACGCTGATACAAATGCGCAATCGAACTATTCACTTTCAAGCCTTTGAACGCACGCGCTCCATGCAGCTTCGGATCATCACATCCAGGTGCCGAAAACCACCGCATGGTGCGGAAGTAATCTCCATAAAATGACCGACCTTGTGCCATGCGCCCTCGCCCCGAGTTATCATGACCAAACATGACCCCTCGCTGCTCGTGCCACTCAAAAACAGGTCGAAAGTACCGTTCCTCTAACGTCGTCACCACAACATCAGCATAATCGATGCGAACTTTCTCGGTGATTGCACCCACATCATGCCACAATGCAGGCAACAAAGGAGCCAGATCATAGCCTTTTTGAGCAACAAAACGCTCCATCAAACGATTCGACCAAAAGGGCATTCGACAACCAAAACCGAGCTCGTCTTGGAAGAACAAATTGAGCGTCTTGCCGACTTCCCCAGGACATTCTCTCTCAAAGGGAGCATAAAGTTGATCGATCGCCAGTTTTCCCGCATCGGGGTGCATGGGGTCGAAAGCATTGGGACGCACGAAAACCAGCGCTACAAGCCAGTCACCCGCAGGCGCTTGCCACGTCAAAACGCTTTCGTCGATTTGTTCGAGTAGCGAAATCGCACCGTCGATCTGAGCAACCTCATCGACCAAGGGATAGGCCCAGGCAGCCACAGCAGAACACCCGGGGTCGATGCTGAGTCGAAGCGCCTCAGCAGCACCAACCTTCTGCGATCGACAATCCATCTGACCACCTTGCATATCCGGCGTGCTTTGCCCGATCGCTAACAAAATCGGTTCCACCAGGGTGTAATCCTGGAACCCCACCGTCATGCCGCGCTGCTTGCATTGCCCGAGAAACCAGCGGAATAAATCCCACCACTGAGGGGAAAATAACGCAGGATCACCAAGATCGGTATGCCCTTTCTCATCGTGCGGATAACTAATCACCGCCTGCTTCACTCCTTTGTCCGCGAGCTGATCCAACTGCCAGGAAATTCGCTCGCGTTGCAAGGGTTCTCCTACCCACCAATAAAACGGGATCGGTCCATGAGTCGACGGAGGATTGAGAAATGAATCGCGTAGCGACTGATTCCGATCTTGATCAATCATAGCAGAACTCATCGATAACGTTTTTGTCGACTCAGCAAAATGGTCTTGGGAAGAAGAATGTTTTTTCAAAGCGGAGTGGGATGGATGCGAAAAAGAAATAACGGCAGATCGCCGATTTGGATACCAAAAAACTCACAGGCTGGACTGCGATCCCATCAGCAAACGCGAACGGTTTCCATGCCCAGCAGCTTGCCTAGCTTTTCGATTTTTGAAGCAATATGCCCGACTCCCACAGCGCAGTGGTGAGCAGGACCTTGTACGTTCCAGTTTTCCACAAAAGCACGCGCGCCGATCGGGAATCGATAGCGACTGTTGGTGTTGCCAATTTCGAGGATAGGACCTGGCACCGATTCACCTTCTGCAACCAAAAGTTTGAGCGAGCCATCGGCATATTCAACAACGGAAAGACAAGTGATAGGACCATGCTGCACACTCATTTCCACGGACAGACCTCGACCGACTTTTCCATGATACACTTCGAGCGGACGCACTTTGGTTTTCCCCGAAGCAATGCGAATGTGACCAGGACCATCGTGCCCCATGAGCACGACATCGTCATCGAAATCCATGCAATAGTATTCCGTGAAAGATCCGCCTGCACCAAAGGAATCCATGATCTTCATGGCTTGGACGTTTTTCACTTCGTACTCCCCTGCCACGGGAATGCCGCGCGCGGTGAGCAACGAGTTCCCCAGGATCACCGAGCTCATCACATCTTCATGCTCATCTTGGCCTGTGCCCATGTGGTAGTAGGCCATGGAACCTAACTCTTTTTCCGCAATCAGAGAATCCAACGCCACAGCCGTTCGCGCGGCGCGGTGCAATTCCTCGTGGGAGCAATCCGCTTGAATGTCGAATTTTTCTGCAAACTCGCGCATCTTGGCAGCGACAGCTTCTTCCGTTACCCCACGGCGCAATGCAGCCAATTCTTCTACTTCAAGGATTTCCATGTGGCCACCGAAATACGCAACAATGCGAGTGAGATCGGTGTAAATGTCGAGCATGCCATTGTAGTAATGCCCCATCAAACCGAGTCGATTGTGCGACATCACATGAGCGACGCGCGCGGCATCGATCCATTCACCCATCTCCTCCCAGACCGCGTGCTCCCCTTCGAGTACGCCAGTGATTTGGTGGAAGGCAATGCCCGCGCGATTGAATGCATTCGCAATTTCTGGCACCGGACACGCACCGCAATGCGCCAGCCACTCGCCGGTCATCTTGGTGCGATTGCCCAGTTTGTTGAAGGTCGCATAATCCATCGCAGCGATGGGCTGCAAGTTCAAGATGATCACGGGAACTTTGGCTCGCTGCACTACAGGCAACACCGTGGAACTCAAAGCATAGGTCGTTACATGGAGGAAAATCACGTCAACATCGGCACGACGGAAATCGTGGCCCGCTTTCATCGCCTTTTGCGGTGAATCGATCAGCCCCAAATTGACGATCTCTACGCCCGGACGCCCCATGTGCGAGGCGACGATTTCTACATAACCCTCCAATCGCTCTTTTAATCCCGGAAACTGTGGCCAATAGGCTTCGAGGCCGATTCCAAACAAACCAACGCGCAAGGGATAGCTTTGATCGAACATATCGTTTCTCTCTCAATGATGGCTTTAGTTCGCAGAGGCACGCACTTCGATTTCCGACACGATGCAGCTCCCCTCATTTTTGCTGGCGAGACGCAGGAAACGGCTCTTCACGGGCGACTTGAGCTTGATGGACCACTCTTGATCATTGCCCAGACTCAACACTCCATCTTCCGTCACGGTAATGCTCTCGCTCTTGCCATTCAGGATGTAGTCGACCTTCGTCTCCTTCAGCACGTTCGGCACGGGATCGACTCCCGCCACAGCCATGCCCAATTGAGCTTGGATGGTTCCATCCTTCACCATCGCTTGCAATTTTTCTGTCACGTCCATCCAAGTTTCACCCTTGCCATAGCTCGCTTTGACAATCTGCAATTGCGATGGCTTGACCTCAGGTGATGCGCCTAGCGTTTGTGTTTTGCCGAAATGAATGTCATCCGATGCTTCCAGCACGCTACCACTCGGAATACGACCGACGACTTTGATTTCATCAAATGTCAACGCCGTGCCGAAATCGACAAAGCACGAGGGCTTCGCATCTTCGGGAGCACTGATCCATGCCGTATTGCGATCTCCGTCCGATGCAAGCATGGCGTATTTTTTGTCTACGAGCGAGGTAGCCCGCACGGTTTTGTAAAGAGCCAGATTTTGCGAAGGAGAGTCTGCGGCGACTTGCAAAGCAAACACCGTATCAAGCGCATCCCATGTTTCTCCCACAGGCAAGGAAACCTCCAAGCCTACGGCGGTCTGACGCAGATTCGCGGGCTTCAGCCCCTTGAGCAAAATGGCTTTGGCAAACTTTTTGCCATCCGCTGGAGCAGGTAGCTTGAGAGTCTTCGAGTTCGTCGGCGGACGCAATACGTGCAAGTACTCGATCTTTCCATCGGTCGATTGTGTTGCCACGCCCCACGTCAACGACGCGATGTTGACGCCGGCCTTGGTGGGATAGGAGGTGCTGGGGAACGTATTTTTGATCGATTTTTCAATCGGCTTCACCAGCTCACCCAGTTTTTTCATGCGCTCAAACACATTCACTTCCCAGCCCCCTTCGGGATAAGGACCTGCCGCCCATAGGGTGCCACCGCCGTCGATGTTGGCGCCTGCTTGGAAAACGGTGTAGCGCAACATGGACTCGGGGCTATACTGCACCCAAGCGTTAAATCCTACTTTCGGACTCTGGCTAAGAGGTGCCATTTTTCCTTCGGGAAAGGCCGCCCAGAAAATGCTGCCCGCGACAATCGTGATCGGGATTTTGAACGATGGCCATGCGTCGCCATTGCTGGTCTCAAAGCCATTGTTGTAGAAAATTTCTTTGTTGCCGATATCAGCGGTGTAGAGATTTCCGTAGTCGTTCTGCATCATGATCAGATGCGGATGCTTGGCGGTAATCGTTTTGCGCAGGCGGGGATAATCGACGACGCGATAGCTGTCCGCCGCAGCACTGCCTTCATCGAGATAAAGACCGAGAATATCTTTACCATAACGCTCGACGAGCTCGCCGTAGACTTCGTTGACAAAGTCATTCCATTTGTCCTTGTTCCATTGATTGAAATCGGGATTCGGCGACTGACCGGGATGCCAGCCTGTTTTGGCCATGTCTTCTGGTCCTAGGTCATGTCCATCGCGTGGGTGCGTGTAGAGCAACACGGGAATGCCTTTGGCTTTGCAGGCCTTGATCATATCACCAATCAAATCGCGCTTGGCAGAATGCCCTGGCAGCCACTTGTCCATGACTTTGCTGGGATACAGGGTATTCATGTTGGCGTGCCATGCGGTGAAGAGCACATACTCCACATTCATCGCACTCATATCGGACGCAAAACGCTCGGCATCAAAACGCTTGGTGAGATCTTCGATGCCACTCGGCTTGGTGCCATCTTTGTTGACGGTCACGGTGTAGGCCTCACCGCCCCACACGTAGTGAACGAAGAAACCATATTTCATGGCACGGAAATTTTCCGCTGGTGTCGATTGAGCATGCAAGGGACTGAGCGACGGAGCGCTGAGCATCAAGAGCAAGACGAGTTGTTTGAGTCGATGGCGTATCATAGGTGTAAGAAATCAGCAAAAAAGATCAGTGAATGACATGAAAAAATCTCGAAAAGAAAAGGAGCGACAGGCTCACACCCATCGCTCCACACTCCACGTAAAAAAATTAGCAGCGACGGCGACGCAGCAGCGCGAGCGCACTCAACGCACCAAGGAGAGTCGTCGAGGTTTCGGGGACTAACTTGACATCAATTTCTTTGTATCCAGAACCGCCATTTTGTTGCCCACCAGCGAAGTTAAAACGAAGACCAGTTGCATTTGCGATGAGAGTAGAACTGGAATCATTGAAAATTGTCACTTTCAATTGGTTGTTCACACCACTTCCGAAAGATGTTGGTGTTCCAGGAGTTGTTCCTTGCACGGTAGTCAATAAAGTCCAGGTCGATGATCCGTTGACTGTAGCATCGGTGGTGTAATACACGCTGTAATACTGCTCCATTCTGCCAGTGTTAGCCCAACCTGAATAAACAGAAATCGATTCAATCGAAGCAGCACCATCCGTCAGACGATAGAGTAAGCCATTAGGGGAAGCATCGCCGCTGATGACAGTAGCGTTTTGAACCAATCCATCATCAAGAATAGGCCAAGAAAATCCTCCAACAGCATTATTTTCTCCTGCATTATAGGCAATATCTGCATTAACAATCGTTAAGGGCGTCGTGGCATCAACCGTAAATGGGGTGCTTTGCGCTGTTCCGCTGAAGACAACGGCAGCTTGCAAATGTGTGTTCATAGCAACCAAGGCTAGTGGAACCAGAAGTAATGAATTTTTGATTTTCATTGGATGATGTGGGTTTGTTGTAATTGATTGATTTGTTGCAGAGTCGCAATGAATGCAACGCTAGAAATTTACTCAAAAAATCCTCATTTCGCCATAGACGAAAGCGGAAAAAGCATGTACTTTTTCCCATCTCCCTTAGGAATTGTGTAAGGATTTTCTGGCCATCATGAAAAAAATCGAGACAACCAACCCCAGAGCCCATGAAAAAGCCTATCCTTTGTGGAGCGAATCGACTCACCAACACGAATTGGAACTCGCAGAAAATTTGCACTTTCACTTGTTAGGCATGTACTTTGCCGAAATTGGACCCGAGTGGAGCAGTGATGGCGCTCAGGAAACGGACTATGTTCATCACATCGACATTCCCCTCAGCGGTCACCGCCAAGTAGTACATCAAGGTCGGGTTCTCGACATCATGCCTGGCCGTGCCTATTACTTACCCGGCAATACCCCTGTGGAGCGACGTTGCTCCATGGACTGTCGACTTCTTTTCATCAAAATCCGCTGCGAATGGTTGCGCGGCATCGACCCACTGCTCGATCGCCCCGATCGTTGCCCCACTCCATTGGGCGACATTAATCCTGAAGATTGGCTCCCTTGGCAAGAAGACCCTTATTCGATCAGCGCCAACCAATTGCTGTTCTTGCATGCACAAATCAACATGTGGATGGCAAGAATGCTTCCTGACCTCTCGACCTTGGTCAAACATCACATCAAGAGCCACAGCACTTTCAAAAACGTTTTTGACCAAGTCGAAGATCAACTCAGTGCCAACTTGCGTGTCAGCACACTCGCCCAAACCTACGGCACGGGACTGCGCGCTTTTTCGAAAGCCTTCACCGATGATGTCGGCATGAGCCCCAAAGAGTTCATCAACCGACGCCTGAATCAAGAAGCGATCGCACTATTGCTCAACAACCATCTCAAAATCAAAGAAGTTGCTGACCGATTGGGCTTCGCGAACGAATTCTACTTCAGCCGTTTTTTCAAGAAACTCAATGGTGTATCACCAGCACTCTATCGACAACGCTTCCGCAGCGGTCGATGATACTCAGGCCGCGTGCACTACTCGACTCACCGTCATGCCAGTTTCCTTCCATCGCCCACTTTTTTTCCTTTGCCTGTTGCACTTTATGGCCTTCTTCCTGTGGTTGTTGGCCGCGCCAGTCGCTGAAGCTGCAATCATCGAAATTCCTCAGCAAGATTTGGTCATCACCGCACCGCACGTGGTCAGGGACGAGTCCGCAGTGACCAATACCCGCGTCATGCAACAAGCGCTTGATGCGTGTCGAGATGGCGATGTCGTGCTCCTCCCAGCAGGCAGCTTTCTCGTGAAAAATCTGCTGATCACGGGCAAAAGGAACATCAAACTCCGCGGGGCGGGTGCGGGCAAGACTCTCTTGAGGCGTCACGCGGAGCGATGGGATAACGACACGCAAGGCCTGTTTCCCGGTCTTGCCATTCTCCACGTCAAGGAAGTGGACAACTTTGAGCTCTCAGGTATCACCTTTGACGGGAATGCTGAGCACATGGAAATCAAGGGGCCCGGCACTTTTGATCGCAATCGATTCATCAGCTCTGGCAGCCCACAATTTCCCACCTGCGAGCCCGATGGCTCTCATCTGCATACGGTCGCGATAGAGCGTTCGCACGACATGCAAATTCACCATGCGGAATTTCAAGATGGCTATCGATGGTGCGTCTATTTTGGGCAGGTGAAGAAAGTGCATTTTCATCACAATCAAATCACTACCGGTCGTCTTTCTACCACGTGGATGGGACATACCGATCAGGCGGGAGGAATCATGCACTGCCACCAATCCCAAGATGGCCTGCATTTGGTCAATGTGGTGAATGCCATCATTCAATGGAATACCATCCGTAGTGAAGACTCGGCCATTTCCATCGAAGCGAACCCCGCTTGGAACTGGTATGCACTGCACGGAGAAACGATGCGAAATCTCGGCTCTCGCCAGATCCGTGTGTTGAATAATGACATTTCTACGAACAGCGCGGCTCACGAAAAGAATCTTGTGACCGGACATGATCTCGCCGAGCAGTGGATCGGCCAAGGATGCATCGATGTTTTTTATCACGAAAAATGGGACAAGGAGGGCAAGGTCGATTGTCGTGGAGAACGCGCATTGATCCGCGACATCTTGATTGCAGAAAATCGACTTTCCCAGGCCCGCCATGCCGTCAGGGTTGGCATTTTTCGCAACGCAAATGAGAATAACGCCACTTCTCCCCAACATCGCATTCAGGGGCTTACGATCCTCAACCATCACTCACGGGCACGCGCGGGACACAATCATCAGGCCATTGCTGGCGTCAGCCAGATCACCAAAGACGTCCATCATCCGCATTTAGCATCACGACACGGTGGCGTTGCATTTCTGCTGCATCATGCCGATGCGGTCGTCGTAGAGGACAACGAAATCACTGACGTGGATGGTGGTTCGGGCATAGAAATGGTGGGCTGCACAAAGTTTTTCATTCGCCGCAATCGCATCTCGCACATCCGCGGAACCAAGCTCGCAGAAGCAGATGAGTGGCACGGCGGAGAAGGCATTCGCATAGGGAATCCTGACACCAAACCCTGCTTCGACGCCCTTGGTTTTGTGATCGCCGATAACCTCATACGCGAGACCGCAAGTTATGGCATTTTCATCACAGATACCGCGAACGGCCAATGCTCCAGAAAAACCAACATCACCCTGCAATTTTTTCCTTGGTCAAAAGAGGAGTCTCGAGGCATTTATCTGCGAAATGTTGAGCGGATGCACGAATGACTTTTCTTCTCATCCACTTCGAGGCCATGTGATCCTGCCTTTAATGCTGAAAGGGCTTCAACGGTTTGACGAAATGAAACCCCCAAATTTCACAACCCAGCCGATGGTACAGTCGGTGCGACCCATGGTTGTCGGTGTAGCTATCTAACACCATAATGTTGCAATCGAGTTCGCGGGCCAGGTCTTCTGCAGCAACAATCAACGCGGTGCCAATCCCGCGATTGCGATAGTCTGGATGAACCATCAAATGGTCAATTTCGGCATAATCGCCACACCACATTTTCGTCCCAATCCACAAACCTGTTAGACCAGCAAGTCGACCGTCATACTCACACCCAAGAATGCGGTAATGATTGGATTCGCGAAGAATTTTTTCGTATCGACGCTGCAACGTTTCGCGTTCGATCGCGGGGTTCATCAAGGACAACAAGTCCAAAATTTCGGGCATTGACTGGATGCTTAATCGACGGATCTTCATGGCGCTATCGATGTTGAGTTGATTTGACACCATGGATCTCGCTCGATCTCTACGGCGTCGCTCGATGCAGAATCAATTCGCCACGATTCGCACACCTTATCCGACAATTGCAATTTACCATCGCGAGCCGCGCGCAACAACAAAGCTTGCATCAACGAACACGACATATCACTCAGCTCACTCAATGGCCGATTGCGATGTCGGCGAGAATCAAGATCACACTGCGCAAAAACATCCAAACCATACAAAGCGAACACATCAATCAAATGAGCCACCTCGACCGCGTAACCCGTGGGAAAAGACAATCTCTCGAGTAAGGTCCGCCGCACTGCATACTCACCTGCGAGGGGTTGATGCAGAGCTCGCAGCTCAGGATAAAACAAGGAAAAAAAGGGCTTCATCAACAACTCGGAAACCCGCCCACCTTCTTGCTGCAAATCACCTTGCTGAGTGCACAAGGGCCTTTGATAAAAGCCTTTGACGTATTGCAGCGCTGATTGCTCAAGCAATGGCCCCACCAAGCCGCTGATGTATCCCGCGTGAAAATTCAAAATGTCACCATCAACAAAAACGCTAATGCTGCCACGCGTGACTGATTGCGATTTCCACAAGTTTTCCCCTTTCCCACGATATTGCCCCAAGTTCGGAAGAATTTCTGCGGCTTGATGCACTGTAGCCCCCGCAGTTCTTGCGCGCGCAACGGTGTCATCTTGCGATCCTGAATCGACAACGATGATCTCATCCACCAATGGCTGATGTTCCATCAACTCCTGACGAATGATGTGCACAATCGCGCCGATGGTTGATTGCTCATCAAGGGTGGGAATCACCACACTGACCGTCTCGCCCAGGTCGACCTTTTTTCGGCAAAGCTCAGCGACATCAAAATCACGATGGTGGTATGTTCGAATGGCCGCCATCGCACTATGCATCTTCCTGAAAATCACTGACCATCTCTCGCGTCACAGGATAGACAGCCGCACAACGAGGGCACTGAACCTTAATCCTTTCTTCGCCTTCAAATAGCACATCCAAACGATTTTTCCATGATGACAACAGCGGCAAGATTTTTTTCAAATCACAGCCACAAAAAAATCGCAGGCGCCTCACTTCTAACAATTTCACTTCTTCGTTCTGTTCGATGTTACGAACTGCGTCGACATTCAAACTAGCTAGCCAGTCCAAATCACAATCAGGCTGCGCCACAACCACGGTGTAATCGTCGTCGCCCATGTGAAAAGCTCGACCGGGTCGCTGCTCAGATTGATGATAAAATGCTTCAAACCATTCCAATGGCTGGCGCGAATCCATTTCCATCGTCGAAAGTCGCGGCTCTTTTTGATACGGATCAGTGGTTTGCGAATAAAAATAATTGCGATCTGGTTCACGCACATCCTCGGTGAAAAGTCGTCCTACAATCGCTTCCTGAGTGCATCCGCCTGTGGCGAAAAGATTGACCCGTGGAGCGCGCAGATTCACCGTCCATCCTGTGGTTTCAGCCCATGGACGAGTGGTCAGATAGAGACTGAGCATTGCCAAATGCTCCTTGAGCATCAGATCGAGCTCGGGATGATGACGGATTTGGTGATCCATCAAATGAATGTAGTAATCTGTGAACAAACCCGTAAACGAGGCGCGGATCATCAGTGCATTACGATGCCTGACAAAGCACGACTCGATCCTCGTGTAGTCTTCTTCCTTCATTTCGTCTTCAATGTTCACTCGGCCAGCATGCACGCGGCGGACAAAAAAATCCAATGCAAAAACCATCGCAGTCCGAAAAGTTCGTCCTTGTCCGCTCAGAGTTTCTCGTCCATCTTTCGGCCATGGGAACATTTGTCGAAAACCTTTCAGAAGACATCAAAAACGCCATGCGCGCCAAGGACAGCGTGGCACTCAATACCTTACGAGCCCTCAAAAGCGCTTTGACCAATGCGGCCATTGAAAAAGGTGGCCTCGGCACCGCCCTCGACGACGCCGAATGCCTCGCCATCGTCCGCAAGCAAATCAAACAACGCCAAGACTCGATCGAACAATTTGAAAAAGCCGGACGCGCCGAGCTCGCCGACAATGAGAAACTCGAACTCGCCCTGTTGCAAAAATTTTTACCCGCCGCTCTCTCAGAACAAGAAGTTGCTGATCTGTTAGAAAAAGCCATCGCCGAGACCGGTGCAACGAGCAAGGCAGACATGGGCAAGGTCATGAAAGCGCTACAAGAGTTGGTCGACGGTCGTGCCGATGGCCGCACGCTTTCACAAGCAGTGATGAAACGTTTGAGCTAATTCCCATGCGACTCATATCCTGGAATGTCAATGGCATCCGTGCCACGATCAACAAAGGTTTTGCCGACTTTGTTGCTGCCGAGCAACCGGATGTACTTTGCTTGCAGGAGACGAAAGCTCGCCCCGAGCAAGTGCAGTTGCCTTTGGAAATGGCAGGTTATCACAGCTACTGGAATTCTGCAGAAAAACCCGGCTACTCAGGCACCGCGATTTTTTCCCGCGTGGCACCTCTTGACGTGCAATACGGCATTCGTCATGAACACCACGATCGCGAGGGACGAGTCATCACCGCGGAGTTTGCCGATTTTTCACTCGTTACCGTCTATACGCCCAATTCTCAAGATGAATTGCGGCGACTCGATTATCGCCAACAATGGGATGCTGATTTTTTGGCTTACGTGAAAAATCTCGAAGCAGAAAAAAACAAGCCCGTGATTTTCTGCGGCGACCTCAATGTCTCGCATCAAGAAATCGACCTCGCACGTCCCAAGGAAAACCGTCGCAATCCCGGATTCAGTGATGAAGAACGCGCGGGTTTTTCGAAGATGTTAGAAGCCGGATTTGTCGATTCTTTCCGCCACCTTTATCCGGATCAACGCGACGCCTATTCGTGGTGGTCATACCGCGGCGGTGCTCGCGAACGCAATGTCGGTTGGCGCTTGGATTATTTCCTCACCTCAGCGCCACTGAAATACCAGATTGCGGAAGCAGACATTCTCGCTCATGTGCACGGTTCGGATCACTGCCCAGTACGACTCATTCTTCACTAAAACATGTCACTTCCCGCCCTCCGCCAGCGCTTAGAAAAAACAATTTTTGGTAACGATGAAGTCGCCGAACTGCTGCTCGTTGCTCTTCTCGCGCGCGGCCACGTGCTGCTAGAGGGACCGCCGGGCATTGGCAAAACCACACTTGCTGCTACTTTGGCTCAGTCGATTGGCAGTTCTTTCAAACGCGTGCAGTTTACCCCTGATCTGCTGCCTGCTGATTTGTTAGGCTATTCACTCTACCGCATGCAACAGGGCGATTTTCAATTCATCCCAGGACCTGTTTTTACCCATTTTTTGTTAGCGGATGAAATCAATCGCACGTCTCCGCGCGTGCAATCGGCACTACTCGAATGCATGAGCGAACAACAAGTTACGCTTGATGGCATCACGCACATTTTACCCTCACCCTTTCAGGTCATCGCGACGCAAAATGACTTGCACAGCAGTGGCACTTTTCCTCTGCCCGAGCCACAGCTCGATCGCTTTTGCCTGTCACTGCGCATGGACTTACCTGACACCGCGTTGCAGAGTTCGATTCTCCTGCATCATGCCCAAAAAAACAGTCAACCCGATGCTTGGACACCATTGATCAGCACTACGGAGTTGCTCGATCTACAATCGAAGGTGGATCAAATCTTTCTGCATCAGGATCTCGCTGACTATCTTACTCAGCTCTGTGATTCCTTACGCCGACTTTCTGGTTGGGAATCTTGCATCTCGATTCGCGCAATGCTTCACCTCATGCAGGCGGCGCGAGCGATGGCATTTCTTCATCAACAATCGGAAGTGCACCCCGATCATGTGAAGTCACTCTTTTCACCCGTCATGCGCCATCGATTGCCTCGCGAGGAAAATGCCGAAGCGCTCATCAAGGCTGCGATTGAGCAAACCAAATCCCCCTGATTTCTCTTAGATGGATTGCCAATAGCGGATGCTCTGACGAACGCTCGCCAAAGGATCCGGAGACTGGTCTTGTTCGATGTGGCAATGCTCCACACCAACAACTGCAGCAGCTTCAATCAAAGGCTTCATCGCAATGATGCCATCTCCTAATTCTTGAAAAGCATCTGCAGGCACTTGAGAGTTGTAGGTCGGCACTGCGATGCCTTTTTTCAAGTCTTTGAGATGCAACTGCGTCACGCGTCCTTGAAGTTTTTTCATCAATGCCACAGGATCTAAGCCCGCAGCTGCCACCCAAAATACATCGAGCTCGAAACAAACTTGCTCACTGCACTCCTGCATTAGCACATCATATCCGGTGCGGCCATTCTCCATCGGCGCGAACTCAAAGTTGTGATTGTGATAGGCCAACCGAATGCCCGCCTTGGCCGACATCGCGGCCGCGGCACTCAAATGGGCTGCCACTTTTTGATAGTCACTGAGGTTCTTGCGCTGCCCATCGTGCAAGTATGGCACCACCAAATGCTTCAGTCCGCGTTCATGCGCTTGATCCAATATTTTGGCAAAATCCGAATAACTCGCATCGCTCGGACTCACTACCGAGTCCCAAGCAAAATGGGTCGACTGCACCATCAACCCCACATCCCGGGCCGCCTTCATCATCAATTCACTGTCCGGAAATCCATAGAGCTCCACTTGTCCATAGCCCGCCTCAGCGACGGCCTTCATGGTTGCCGTAAGATCTTGACCGAGGGGATTGCGCAGAGTGTAAAGCTGCAAGCCGATGTTTTTGCGATATTTTGCCATCGCCTCTTCCGCCGCTGCTGCTTGCCCTGCCCAAATCCAGCTCGTTGCGGCAGCAGTCTGCCAAAGAAATGATCGTCGGTTCATGCGCCCTACTTTGCGCCGAGTTTGTTGATTGCCAAGTCGCAAATGAGCCATGAACCCTTGTCGGATGATTTTCTCCAAAAAACGGAAAATATTGCATTTTTCGCGACAAATGTTGTGTCGTGTGGCATTTACTCTCTTGATGGCACAATCGCAGGCAGAACAATGGCAACGTTGGTTCGATGAAAACGGACCAAGGCTCTTGCTATTTGCCCGTGGCTGGAGCGTATCGAAGGATTGCGCCGAGGATTTAGTCCAAGAAACCATGCTGAGACTCTGGCATTATCAAGCCGACCGCGGCGGTCAACCGCCCGATCTACCCCTGGCTTTTTCTACGATCCGCTTCTGTGGGCTCAATCAAAAGCGCACAGATTCTCGACGACGCAAACGTGAGGAAGCCATCATTTACCTCAATGACTTTGAAGATGTCTGGTTGGACCCCACTCTCGAAGAGGACGAAGAAGCAGCGCTGCTGCGTGATGCCGTTCAGCGACTCACACCCAAGCTGCGCGATGTGATTACCATGAAAATTTGGGGCAATCTCACATTCCAAGAAATCGCGATCGCACTTGCCATCCCCGCGAACACCTGCGCATCTCGCTATCGCTATGCACTGACTCAACTCGCCCAAGAACTTCAACGAATCAAGGAGGATCGCCATGAAATCGCCTGAAGCCATTGAAGCAGCCCTCCGTCGCCTTGCACCGACGGATCTCAGCCATCGTGCGAAGTCGAATGTCTCGTCCATGCTTTCCGATCTTGCCGCAAAGTCGATCACATCTTCGGCGTCCCGCCCGCCTCTGAACCGAAGCTCTGTTCTTTCATGGTCGGCCGCAGCCGTCGTTTTGCTCAGCACAGGCAGCATCGTCTGGTCCAAGCTTTTTCCGACTCACTCTCCGCCTGCTATCGCCATCGCGCCCCAAGCTTCTCTCATCGACTCCTCAAAGCAAATCCCCCCCGCTCCCCCCATGCTAGTCGACCGCTTGCTGGTGACGGATGCTCCCACGGTCGAGAAAACCATCGCCAATACCGATGGCTTCATGATCCAGCAAGTCAAGCGCAGTGTTCATTCTCATGAGCGCTACCGTGATGCCCAAAAGGGCTATCTGATCACCATCTCTGAGACGCACCATGAAAAGGTCTACTTGCCTCAAAACGACTTTTGATTCGATCATGAAAGCATTCGCCCCATCTCATCTGCGGCTGATCTTTTTCATCGGCATGGGCTTTGCCTCCATCGCTCAAGCTAGCGAGCCCGCAAGCCCATCAAGCCCGACGGTTCCCCTCAGCTCCTCGAACAAAAGTTCGCCATGGCTGGGGTTGGAAGTAACTCGCGCCGATGCGACCGTTCGCGCTCAGTTGCCGAAGCTGCCCCAAGGCGTCGGCTTTGTCATCAACCACATCACCCCCCAAGGCCCAGCCGATCAGGCAGGCATTCGCTCGCTTGATGTACTCTGGAAATGGAACGACCAGTGGCTCATCAATGAAGCCCAACTTGCCACATTGCTCAACCTCCAACAAGTCGGAGATCGCATCAACGTCACGGTCTACCGCGCAGGAAAAGAACACACCTTCGAGATCACTCTCGGCTCCTCTCCCATATCGCCCCGTGCAGCACTTTCATCTCCCATGCCGCAGCCACGCACGATCGCGGCCGATGCCCCCATGGCGCTCCAAAAAAGTCTTCCAGACAACTCTCGCATCGCGCGCTTAGAAGACGCCCAAGCCGTGCTCGAGATGGAGAAACGCGATGATGGGATTTGGTTGTCCATCATTGACACAGAAGGCGTCACCATTTTCGACGGACCTTACACCAGCAGCGCCAAGAGTGTGATTCCACTTGCATGGCATGATCGGCTCGACGCCTTGCAACGCTCTTTGCAAAAAAAACAAAGTCCGACAGCAGAACCCCATTCCGCAAATCGCCGGACTGTGCCGACCCTGCCACAACCGCGCATGTCCGATGCGCCCTGACGCTCCATTTGATCCGAACTTTTTTACGCCAACAATGGACCATCAGGTCCCTGCAAAAATTGCAGGACCGATGAAGCAATGCTGTCAGCAGGGAAAAATGTTTCACTCCGACTGGAGAGAATTTTGCCTGTGTAACGCGATGGGTCTTCTCCCACAATCAAAGCCAAACGAGCGCCCGATTGCTCTGCTCGCTGCAATTGTTTGCCAAATTTGGTAGGAGTCAGTGCGTAATCAACCGATGCACCTGCCGCTCTCAACTCTGTGATCACCCGCAAAGCATCAGCCCTTCGCTCTTCGCGATCCACCACGACATACACATCGCAGCCCGCTTGATTGCGCTGCAACCACACTTCCATCTGCATCAAGGCATGCGGCGTTTCTTCAATCAAATTGCGAATGACATAGTCCCCCATCGCAAAGCCCGTTGCGGGCAAATCGACTTTGCCATCTGAAATCGTTGAGATCAAGGTGTCGTAACGACCACCACCCGCGACCGCTCGCATGGCGTTTTTGGCGTCGAATACTTCAAAAACGAGACCCGTGTAATAGGCGAGACCACGCACGATGGATAGATCCCAGCGAATCAACTCGCCCAAACCACGCGCCTGCAAATCATCAAGCAACGCACGATAGGATTCCGATGTGTTCGTGGGGTCGGCAATGAATGCCTGAACCTCCGCCAGCGACAAATCCAATGTCGCAAGTTTCTCTTGCAAAACCTCAGGTTTTTCGCGCTCCAGTTTATCGACAATTTGCAAGAACTGCGCCAATTGTTCCGCATCCCATCCTCGCTGACTCGCAAAATTCGCCCAAGCCTGTCGGTCCGACACCCGAACTTGGTAATCGTCTTTCTCAAAACCCAGAGCTCGCATGGTATCGATGGCCACGGCTAGCAATTCGGCATCGGCACTCGCAGCACTTTCTCCGAGAACATCGACATTGAATTGAAAAAACTCACGACCCCGACCCTTTTGCGGTTTTTCATAACGAAAACACTGACCAATCTCAAACCACTTCAAGGGTTTAGGAAAATTCCTTTGGTGATCGGCCGCCAAGCGTGCGAGAGAAGCTGTCACTTCAGGTCGCAAGGTGATATCTCGACCACCTTGATCTTGAAAACGAAACAACTGCGTCGAGAGCTCTCCGCCAGATTTTTTCAAATACAAACCCGTATCTTCCAAAAGAGGTGTCTCATACTCGACAAAACCATGGCGTCGGGCCGTAGTGCGCCATGTCTCATGCAAATACTGACGAACCGCAAAATCACGCGGCAAAAAATCCCGAAATCCCGGCAACGATTGAAATGCAGACACAGCCATAGACGCCGCCAACATGCCCCTTTCCTTGAAAACTGGCAAGGGGGAATGCTGATAACAAGGCTGTCTCTTCACAGTTTTCTCCCAGAGCCTGTGATTTCTCGCCCCAAGCGGATTCCGCAGACAGATTCGAGAAATTATAGGTCGAAGTTAGGGAACACCGTGCTCAGTATGGTAGACAAAGGGAATCAGTTTTTCTTGATTGAGGGAAGCTGAGTGAACAGAACTTCAGAATTACCCGAATGACCATAAAAGGAGATGAAAGAATATTAGGAAATCCTGAACGAAGCGTTATCGGAATGGGGTGTCTCGGGATGATTGATATGGAAAAATTCTGAAAAATTCTGAAATTCTGTCAAAACCAGTCTCGATTGCCGGCTTGCTTTGCTATCATGGAAGATTCTCTCCCTAGCTTGATCACCTCACGATCACGCCAACATTTCCATCTTGCCTCTCAGGGGCTGATGTGCGAGTTTGCGCGTGCTCGATCTAGGGCGTCTTTTTTACGATTTTGTATGGCACGTCGAAATCCAGCAATTCCTGCCTCACTGCACCTGATGGTTCAGGTTTTTTGCTTGCTTGGATTTGCCTCCATGACCTCTGCGCAACAGTCGAGCACTTCACCGCGTGTGATCATTCCCAGCACATCGAGAAATGCACCGCCTACTTCTCGGATCGCTCCCACCACCTCGGCAACAGTCGCGCGAACGCTTTATCCATGGAAACTTCACATTACTTCCACGGCCTTCTGGATTGGTGAAACACCGACAAGAAATAATCCTGTCCCAAATGATGTTTCTTCATGGGATAGGAACTGGGTCGAAAATTACGGTGGCTATGATGATCCTGATCCCATGAAACGAGTTGCTTCCCACAACTCAGGTGATTTCCGCCCCAAACATTTCGTTCCGAAACTGAATCCTTTTTACGTCGCATTACCCTACAATGACAAACAACAAAATGGTTATCGACCTGAAGCGAGTAAGGTCATCCCATGGTTTCATCGGATCCCAAAACATGATCAACGCTCGACTTTGAAAGGCCGATGGTTGCAAATCTACACCAACAATCGATCTTGCTACGCTCAGTGGGAAGATGTTGGTCCGTTTGAAGTCGATGACTGGCGCTACGTTTTCGGCAATAGCCGGCCCATCAATCGAAAAAATCAAGGTGCCGGGATCGATATTTCGCCAGCTGTCCGAGACTACCTCGGTATTACCAACTCCAGCAAAGTTCACTGGCGCTTTGTGGAAGAATCCCAGGTGCCTTTTGGTCCTTGGAAAAAATACGGAGCCATCGCTAAAAATGATACCGCCCTGCCGAATCTTGACGCTCAGCAGCGCTACTTCGAATACCTCAAACGGGTTCGCGATGAACAATTTCGGCGCAAATCCAAATCGCAGTTGGAAAACGGACAATAAGTCGACTAAGCTCTGCCCCATGAGAATCACCGTTTTGGGCATGGGCATCATCGGCGCGCGCTGTGCCGATCATTGGCAAACAGCAGGACATCAGGTCACTCGATGGAACCGAACTCCTAAAGATCTCGATGCATTCACCTCGAATGCGTTGGATGCTGCGCGTGCTTCCGACATCCTATCGTTTTACCTCAAAGACTCTCAAGCACTCCGCGAAGTATTCACGAGCATCAAGTCCGCACTGCACACTCGCCATTTTTTGATGAATCACTCGACTGTCGATCTTGCCACAACACAATGGATTGCAGCGCAATGCGCGGAAATCGGCTGCCAATTTGTCGATGCTCCTTTCACGGGATCCAAACAAGCTGCCCAAGATGGTGCGCTTTGCTACTTCTTGTCTGGATCGACGGAAAACATCGAAAAAGCTGCCCAGATTCTCGAACCAACATCGACCCAATGCCTTGCCATGGGAGAGATCGGTCGAGCAACAGTATTCAAGCTTTCCACCAATCTCATCGCCGCTTGCCAAGTTCAAGCTCTCGCTGAAGCACAAGCGCTATGCCTTCATCATGGCATCC
This sequence comes from Verrucomicrobiota bacterium, assembly GCA_039804425.1. GTDB lineage: Bacteria > Verrucomicrobiota > Verrucomicrobiia > Verrucomicrobiales > Akkermansiaceae > UBA956. The sequence goes on along the minus strand of JBDLWB010000049.1, from coordinate 6,325 downwards.
AAGCTCAGGAATTTGCCGCAGCTCTCGCATCTCACGGCACCACATCACCTCTCACTCGATTGAAGTTGCCCAGCATGCTCAACGCAGATTACGAAACTCACTTTTCGCTCGATAACATGCGCAAGGACTCTACCTACGCTCTCGCACTGGCCGCAGAAAAACATCTCATCCTGCCGGCCATGCAGGCTGTCTCCAGCCGCATGACTGAGCTATGCCAACAGGGACTCGGCGACTACGATTACAGCGCACTCGCCCAGCCCTATCAAAGCATGACCTCTCAGTGAACCGCTTTGGTCTTGTCGAGCAACTCGACAAAGGACGCAAGCGTCGACGCGTAGTTCACACCAGCAGTCGGATGCAAGCCGCTTCCAGGAGCGCTTTGACAGAAAATTTGCTGCATTTTTTCCATCGACTCTCCCGCTGTGACCGCCGCGAGAATGGCCGCCCCGAGTGCTGCTGAGTTGGCAATCGCAAGTCTCTCGACAGGCGCACCAAACACATCGGCCACAATCTGCGCAATCCCATCGTTGCGCGACGCACCGCCTGTGAGACGAATGCGATCGACATCGATCCCGATCCAATCGGTGTGATGCTTCATGTTCAAAAATTGCCCCTCCAACAACGCCCGCACTTGTGTTTCAGGTTTTTCTCCTCGGACGAACGACGCAACTCCCGAACGCACCGGTGCGGCAATGTCGATACGCGGTGTGATTTCGGGACCAAAAAAGGGCAACATCACATTGCCATCCTGGCCAGGCTGCGTCTTCGCCAGCGCCTCGCGATCAAAGTCCGACCAGTCCAATCCATATTGGTCGCGCAATGCCTCACGTGACAAGGAGCCGTTGCGGAAACAGACGAGACACATGTAGCCGCCACCAGGGTTACCAAAAACATGGCCAAAGCCCCGCGGGTCGGTCAGCGCTTGATTCATCCCCGCAAAAAACGTGTCGCTCGTGCCCAAGGAAATCACCACTTGACCAGGAGTCGTCGCACCCATTCCCACCAATGATGCAGGATTGTCGCCCGTAAATACCCCCACTTGGCAGTTGGGTGAAAATCCGTATTTTTTCACGAAATACGATGCCACTGGTCCTACAGGGCTTGCCGCTGCAGCAAGCTTAGGCAATTTGCTCATCAACCCAGGAGCGGTCGCCGCCACCAATGCATCATCCCAATCCAAGCGCTGAAGATTCATCAAATTCATCCCCGCACCGTCACCAAAATCGATGGGTGCGTGCACGCCCGCCAAAACAGAACAGAGAAAGGAACTGACCAAGTGAATGCGCTCGGTACGCTCATACGACGCAGCATCTTGCTGCCAAAATTTCCGGATCTGTGGGCCGGTAAAACGCTCAATGGCCTGCGACCCGCTACGACGACATACTTCTTCATCCCCACCCAACGCCGCAGCGATCTCGCGGCATTGGCTTCCCGTGGAAGTATCCATCCAAATCGGCGAGGTCGCACGACTCAGGCAGGAATGCAAACCAGTGACGAGATCTTGCTCTGCTTCAAGCGATGCGACTTTCGGGGCAAAGGTTGCGTCGACATACACCGAGCCATGCTGCTGGCCACTACCACCGATCGAACGAATCTCCCCAAGCGCAATCTTTTGCCCTAGATCCGCCAACATCCGATCCAACGCCGCGAGCCACAATAAGGGATTCGCATGCACCTCTCCCGCTTCACCACCGGGCAAAAATCCGCTCGGCGATTGGTAATCGGGCAAATCCGCTCCGAAGTTCACGGAGGATTCCGCCATGATTTTTCCCGAGGCGGCGTCGATCACCAAACCACTGAGCGACTGCGTAGAACTGTCGATTCCAAGATGCATAGGAGCGAAAACATAGCCAGTCGCTCTCATCAATCAATCTCGGAATCCATGACTGTCACTTTTTAGGTGCCTGCCCCGCTGCAGGCGGTGGTGGTGGTGGTGGGTCAAGAATCGCACGAAGTGATTTGATGCTCTCCACTTCGGGCATTTCTGCGTAAAGAATCTCCGCTTCACGCACTTGCTTGATCGCCATGCCCGTGCGACCTGCATCGCGATCCATGCCAATCAAATGCAAATCACACCGCAGACGATCCGCCGGCAATGGATAGTAGGTTTTCGCCTCGGAAATGAATTGCAATGCTTGCGCTTCTTGCTTGCGCTGGAGATGCAGCAACCCTAACGCCTCCATCATGATGGCATTTTTCTTATCACGGCCAATGCGCTCAATCTCATGCAGCATTTTGCGATCTTGATCCTGATACAGCAACTTCGCCACCCGCAATGCACGATAGGACCGATCTTCCGGACGCTTCTCCCCCGTGCCATCCATGTGCAAGTACGGACGATACAACGGATCGCCTAACACCACGCCTTGCCAAGAAACGACTGGCATCGACGCATACGCCGCTTCGATCCAAGAAAACCCCTGCAACAAGCGCTGCTGCAGTTGATCCAAATGATGCGTCATCCCAAGATAGGGCTCATACACATTGCCCAAAGTCACGGCAGCACCACGCGCCAATAGCGGCCCACACCAATTCATCGTCTCACTCCTTACTGTCGCCGCACTAAAACTATGCAAATGCACCGCCACTGCGCCAGGTCGTAAGCGAAAGGTCGGATTCGCAAAAGGACCACAAGCATTCCACTCATACCAACCAAAATAAGCTGCTGCTTCGGACATCGGATAATGCTTGGAAAATACCTCTTTCCAAGGATGCATGATCACGGGAATTCCCTCGTTAGCACTCTGCAAGCCACAAGACCGCAGCCATGCTTCTCCTTCAGGATAAAATTGCGCCATGTCGACATAAACACGACCCCACAAACCATGGGTCTCGGTCGACACCGCATCACGGATCATTCGCTCACAGATCTGATAGGATGGACCGTCTATGCGTCCCACCAAAAGCAAATCCGGTAACGCCGCCGCTTCAATGCCTTGTTGGGACTCAAAATAAGCGTTTCGCAACGGACCATTCAACGGCTGACCTGACCAACTCAACACCGCCAATTCGCTATCAACCGATGCCTCATTGGCCTCTGCCAGTGGCTGTTGATTCGCCGGAATCGATCCATTGTTACTAGCCTTTGTCGAACCTGGCTCAGCGGCCAACCGAGCGATTTTAAGTGGCACACCACGCATGCACACCATCACCTGCATGCGATTTTCCACAGCCACTTCGCGCCCCGCATCGACCTCCCCAAGACGCCACCAAACCCGTTTTTCAAATTCCTCTCGTAGCGGCTTACGAATCAATTCATCATATTCTTGTCGCGTAATTTCCTCACGATCTGGCAACTCGAGTCCCACCAAATTCGCTGTCGGAATCGACCTCGCCTTCTGATAGACCTTGGCCAATTTTTCCGATTCGGGCAGTGATGCGTTGTAGACCACGACGACACGCGATGGCAGAATCGCTGGGGGACCAGCAATCGCCCAACTCACACAACAAGCTAACCATAAAATTACTCGCTTCATAATTCAAGTATCATCATATCATGTGCCACATGCACATTTGTCGGCAAAGAATCCTCTAAGGTCTGATGATCCAATTCATGCGAACAATGAATCAGATAAGCCTCACCAGGAGCGATTCGTTCGATCATTTCCAGGGACTCCGACACCGTCAAATGCGTCGGATGTGAGCGATGATGCAGGGCATCGATCACCACAACATCCACACCATGCAACAACGCCATGGTGCTCTCGGGAATCGATTTCACATCGGGAAGATAGGCCAAACTGCGACACTGGTCACGAGCAAAAAGATAGCCGTTGGTTTCTACCGTGCCATGCAATACGGGCAAGGGCGTGATGCGCCAAGCACCGATTTCAAATGGTCCATCGATCACCACAGGCCCGGGCTTGATGTATCCTCGGTAGACATTGGTCTCGGCAAAAGCCCAGGCAAACATGGACCGCAGAATCTCCATGCAACCTTCATTCGCATACATCGGCAAGGGTGTGTCGCGATGCCAGCAATAAGCCCGCAGCTCATCAAAGCCACAAACGTGATCCATGTGCCCATGCGTATAAAGAACCGCATCGACCCGCTCCATCTTCGCGCGCAAGGCCTGCTGACGCAAATCAGGTCCCGCATCAACAAGCAAATGAGCCTCTTCACTCTGCAACCAAATCGACGAGCGCAAGCGCTGATTGCGCGGATCATCTGACAAACATACCGCGCAACGACATCCGATCACCGGCACCCCCGTGGATGTTCCCGTGCCCAAGAATATTAACCGCGCTGCGGACTCTTTGCGATGCTCCTGCTTTGCCATGATGCCTTCGTTACACTGTCACAGAATCGGTGGCTACGCACGGAAAAAATCTCTTCGCCCCCTTCCCCAATAGAACTCATCATCCATTTGCTTTATCACGCAATCGCGACCCTGCTGCCAAGTGACGGGCCATTTTCGGAAATAGGATCCAGTGAAAGGGCAGCACTACATACCAATACAAACGCCCGAGTAATCCCTGCGGTCGAAAGGTCGCCGTTTGTCTCAGTGTCTCACCGCCACCCGTATGGGATTCCATCGCAAATTCCAGCCATGCCTCACCCGGCAATTTCATCTCCGCATACAACATCAATCGCCCATTCGCTCGATCAGCGAGCAACACTCGCCAAAAGTCGAGAGCTTCACCCGCATTCAGTTCGTGCGGATGCCGACGACCACGTCGTAGGCCGATGCCGCCAAACAATTGATCGATCAGCCCCCGCAATCGCCACGCCCAGTTCATCGATGGCCAACCCGCCGATCCACCAACCGACCAAATGCGCTCCAATACTTCCTCGCGTGGAGCGGTCAACGGCACTCGACGCGTATCCGATAACACACCATGCTCCGGCACTTTGATTGCCGCAAAAAAACCGGGCGACAGCGTGCCTGCCGTCAGCGCATTGATCCAGCTCGATGGCACATGATTCTGCGCAATTCGCGCCAAAGCCCGCTCAACCGATTGACGGTAGCTTAATAGTTCCAGCGGCACGATCGCACGCAGTTTCTGATCATGACATACCGTCTCGTGCGTCAGAGAATCCACCAAACTGCGAGCCAGCGGAAAAGAGGTCGAAGTCAAAAGACATAGCCAACCCGATGACAGACGCGGACTCAACAATCGCGTCGGCAAAAACCATCGACGCAGGCCTCGCACTTCGCAGTATTGCTTGATCAAATCCAGATAGCTCATCACCTCTGGACCACCGATGTCGTAAGTCGCACCCACCGTTTGCGGATGTTGTAAAATCGCCACCAGATAATCTAACACATTACGAATCCCGATCGGTTGACAATGCGTATGCACCCAACGGGGCGTGATTAACACCGGCAATTTTTCAGCAAGATCACGAATGATTTCGAACGAGGCCGAGCCCGAACCAACGATGATCGAAGCGCGCAGCGTGGTCAGAGGCACGGGGCAATCGTCCAGAATCTGCTGCACCGTGCGACGCGATGCGAGATGTTCCGAGAGTGGCCCTTCCGCCGTGGCCAAACCACCAAGATAAATGATGCGTTTCCAGTTGGCCGCATGCGCTGCTGCCGCAAAGTTTCTTGCGCATTGTTCTTCTTGTTGCGCAAAGTCCCCGCTGGCACCCATCGAGTGGATCAGGTAATACGCTGCCTCCATGTCGCGCGGCAAGGAACTCAGCGACGATGCCAGCAAAAAATCAGCTTCTACCAGATGAAGCGATGTTTCTTGCTCGCCAAAATTTTTCGTCGGAAAGCGCCGACGGTCCCGCACGACTGCAGTCACTTCATGCCCCGCCGCCAGAAGTTCCTGAATCAGGCGCAAGCCGATGTAGCCATTGGCTCCAGTCACAAGAACATGCATGGAGTGAAACTAATCGATTTTCTCGCTTGCGATACAGCGAATTCACAAAGTTTTTCGTCGCCTCTGCGAATCATTCCGTGCAAGCTGAGCAATCTGTGGTAGGAACAGACCTTGACCATCATCCTCATCTTGTTCTCATCGCTCTCCTTTCTCGGATTTGGTTTTGCCTGCCTGCTTTCCTCCCGCATGAAGATCGAGTTCCAACGCTACGGCCTCGACCGCTGGCGACCTTGGATTGGCTGCCTACAACTCATCGCCGCCATCTCACTGCTGATCGGCTTTGCCGTCCCATGGCTAGGGCAGGCCGCCGCCGCAGGATTAGCGCTGATGATGCTGACCGGCGTGATGGTGCGGATCAAGATCCACGATACCTTCTGGCAAATGATACCCGCCATCGGCTATGGCTTGCTCAATGGCTATCTCTGCTGCGCGGCATTCTGAGCGATGCCATACTTAGGCGAAAATCAGCACCAAGCACAATACAAGCAATCCCA
>JBDLWB010000048.1:0-21895 GCA_039804425.1 Verrucomicrobiota bacterium | reverse complement strand
CGCCTCGACCAAAGGTCCTAAAGTCGCGGCACTTTCGGTAAAAGTAATGGCATAAGGAATCTGCTGAACCATGGCCAAGGCACGCGCTTTTTTGGCGAGAAGCTCGATGTCCGCCGAAATGCCTCTGAGCCGACGCTCTGCGGAGTTGTTCAAAAACAAAGTCATGGCCCCGCCCATCGCCATCCCAATGAGAGCCAGCACGATCACCAATTCAAGCAAGGTAAAACCGCGCCGTAGTGGCTGCTTTCGAGGATCACGGACGGGGAACATCATAATGAGATCAGCGCAAGATCAATCTTGGCTGGAAATATCATCCGCAGTGCCGATTTGACCGTCTTTGCCACGAGTGATGAGTTCAAATTCTGTCGCGATTTTGCTGCCAGGAAAACGATAGACATACTCCAAGCCCCAAGGATCGACCGGCACACGGTCCGCCAAGGCCGTCCAAGATTTGGGAGCAGGAGAGCCACTCGGACGTGTCACTAAGGCATTCAACCCTTGTGCGGTCGAGGGATAGAAGCCGTTGTTGATCTTATACATTTTCAAGACGCTACCTAAGGAATTGAAATCACCTTTGACACGCTGAATCGCCGCACCATCACCAACCTTGCCCATGACTCCAATGGCACCACCAATGATCAAACCAATGATGCCCAATACAATCACCATTTCAAGCAAGGTGAATCCGCGGCGTGTGCGAAGCCGGCGCTGATACAAAGAAGGAGAATTTTTGTGGATCGTATTCATAGAATTTATCGTGTCACCCAATGTAACACCAAAGAATCGCACATTTGTCAGTAAATAACGCGATCGAGAGAAAGTTTTTCCTGCCATCGAAAGCAAGGATCACGCACGTTCCCACTCTGCGATAGCAGGTCCGAGTTGACCCAACAGATCACTTGCGATCAGGGAACGCAGTGAGTGTGTCCCGCGCGGCACAGCCAATTCTGCCGCTCGTCCCGACAGCCATGCCCCCAAGCATGCCGCATTCATCGGACTGATGCCCTGTGCCAGCAATCCGCCAATCACCCCCGAAAGCACATCCCCCATGCCCGCTGTCGCCATGCCAGAATGTCCCGTGCTGTTGTGATACATGGCATCACCACGCCTGTGAATCAAGGTCCTCGCTCCTTTGAGCAGCAAAACAGCATCATGTTGATTCGTGAAATTCCGACACATCTCGTCTCGCGCCATCCCTTCCATCTGGGGCAACAAACGCAAAAATTCTCCCGGATGAGGCGTCAGCACGTGATGCTCGCGAAAGATATGCTGCCCCTCATTCGCCGAAATGGCATTGAGAGCATCCGCATCCAGCACTCCCGGCACATCCGTGCGCAATACCATATCCGCCATGTGAACAAAATCCTCCGCTAAGCCCTGCCCACAACCGGGCCCCATAACAAAGGCATCGGCTTTGCTCCAATCGATCTCGCGCATCGTTCGAAAACTCCGCACCATTACCTCAGGACTCACACGTGTCAAAACACCCCATAAGGCTGTCTCGGGCACCCACAGTGTCACTAAACCCGCACCCACTCGCAGGGCCGCATTGGCACAAAGAACGGCCGCACCTTCCATGCCTTCTGAGCCTGCCACGATGCTCAGTCGGCCTGCCTGTCCTTTGTGAAAATCATGCGGACGCGGCGTAAGCTTTGCCATTCCTGCCGCAGGGGCAATCAGGCAATGATCTTGATCACCTCCATCATCCTGCTCCATTCCCAATGAAATCAACTCAATCCTGCCCACCACGTTGACCGCTTTGGCCTCCAACAAGCCGAGCTTGGGCGCTCCGATCACAAAGGTCATGTCAGCCTCAACAACCACATCATCCTGCACTCCCGTATCCGCATCCAACCCCGTCGGCACGTCTAAAGCAATCACGACAGCTCCCCTGTCTTGCCTCATCGCCACCATCTCCACCACAGCCTGTCGAATCGGTTCGCGCAACATCCCTCGCGCGCCGATCCCCAATAGCGCATCGATGATCACCGTGGGCCCCACCCATGGCTCGCGAGGTTGCGGCATTTGTTGCCACAAGCGATGCTGCCGCCGCGTCAGCACCGACCACTCGATTTCTGGATACATCGCCCGACCCTCGACGAACCAGCCACGCTCCTGCAGATGGCGCGCCGCAACGAAAGCATCCCCCGCATTGTGGCCTTTGCCAAGAAACATCACCAATCGACCCGGTTGCGGAAAATGCTTGTTGATCGCCTCAGCAATGCCCTTGCCCGCCAGTTCCATCAGATCTTCTTCCTCAATGCCTCGCTCTTTCATGCCCTCTTCCCAATCTCGCATTTCGGCAATGGTCAGTGCTTTCATTCCACCACTTTATCTTTCTCATTCACTCCCGCAATCACAAAAGCCGTTCGCTTTTACCGTTTACACGACCAACCATGTGGCTTATGCTCTCGCCAGTCCGCGCCATCAACCCATGAGCCAAAAAATCGAAAGCCATCTCCAAGAAGACCGCGTCTTCTTGCCCTCTGCAGAATTTTCCGCACAAGCTCGCATTTCTTCCCTCGCACAATACAAAAAGCTTTACCGGCAATCGATCCAGCAACCCGATGTTTTTTGGAGCAAGGAAGCTAGCGAATTATGCTGGCGAAAACCATGGTCGCAGGTCCTCGATTGGAAGGCCCCCTTTGCCCGATGGTTTGTCGGAGGCAAGCTCAATGTCGCTGAAAATTGTGTCGACCGCCATGCTCGCAGCCACCGTCGCAATAAAGCAGCAATCATTTTCGAAGGCGAACCGGGCGATCAACGCGTGATCACCTATGCGCAATTGGAGCGCGAGGTGAATCGCTTTGCCAATGTCTTGGAGAAACAAGGCGTCAAATCGAAGGACCGTGTGCTGATTTACATGCCGATGATCCCCGAGGCCGCCATTGCGATGCTCGCTTGCGCACGAATCGGTGCCATCCACTCCGTGGTGTTCGGCGGTTTCTCTGCGGATTCGATTGTGGACCGACTCGAAGACTCAGGCGCCTCTCTGGTGATTACTGCCGATGGTGGTTGGCGACGGGGAAAAATTGTTCCTCTCAAGGAAAATGTCGACGCCGCTCTGGAGAAATACCCCCATGTGCGAAAAGTCATCGTCTTTCAACGCTGTGGCCAACCGATCTCCATGACTCCCGAACGCGATCTCTGGTGGCATGAGGAAGTTGCTCAGGTCAAAGCCACTCACAAGGCCAAGGCCTTTGACTCGGAGCACCCACTTTTCATCCTCTATACTTCTGGCTCCACGGGCAAACCTAAGGGCATCTTGCACACCAGCGGCGGGTACCTCACAGGCACAGCCTCAACCTTCAAATACATCTTCGATATCCGCGAAGAGGACGTCTATTGGTGCACGGCCGATGTCGGCTGGATCACCGGCCACTCCTACATTGTCTACGGACCACTCGCCAATGGCGCGACGCAGGTGATGTATGAAGGCGCTCCGAATCAGCCTGACTTCGGGCGCTTCTGGAAAATCATCGAACAACATGGCGTCTCGATCTTTTACACCGCTCCCACCGCGATTCGGGCTTTTATCAAGGCAGGCGACCATTTCCCCGCCAATCACGATCTTTCCTCGCTGCGACTGCTCGGCTCAGTCGGCGAACCCATCAACCCAGAAGCTTGGATGTGGTATCACAAACACATCGGCGGCAAACGCTGCCCGATTGTCGACACTTGGTGGCAAACGGAAACCGGCGCAATCATGATTAGCCCGCTCCCAGGCTGCACTCCCACCAAACCCGGAACGGCAACGTTACCGTTTTTTGGCGTCGATGCCGCCATCCTCGACGAAAGCGGCAAGGAATGCTCCGCCAATGAGGGAGGTAAACTCGTCATCCGCCAACCTTGGCCGTCCATGGCTCGTTCCATCTATGGCGATAAAACACGCTATCACAAAACCTACTGGTCGGATTACCCCGGCATCTATACCGCAGGCGATGGAGCAAGACGGGATCGAGATGGCAATTTTTGGATCGTTGGCCGCATTGATGATGTTTTGAATGTCTCAGGACACCGTCTCGGCACGGCCGAAGTCGAGAGCTCGCTGGTCGCTCACAACGCTGTTGCGGAAGCCGCTGTGGTCGGTCGTCCCGATGACATGAAAGGTCAAGCGGTCGTCTGCTTTGTCACCCTCAAAGAATCTCACCAAGGCTCGGCCGCACTTCTCAAAGAATTGCGCGATCACGTCGGCAAGTCGATTGGCGCGATTGCGAAACCTGATGACATTTACTTTGCCCCCGCTTTGCCCAAAACGCGTTCTGGTAAAATCATGCGACGTCTGCTTAAAGAACTGGTAACACATGGAAAAATTACCGGCAATGTAACAACGCTTGACGATGTCAATGTGATTGCTAATCTCGTGGCCAGCATGAAGCTCAATCAGTAAGTCGATGACCCCCACAAAGTACTACATAGCACTCATCGCCAAGTCGTTTGGCATCGAACGAAGAGCGAAGCGACTCGCTGATGCCTCATCGGAAATGTCTTTGTTGCGTCAGGCGGAATACCAACTGGGCATGCTACTTTGGGATCGCACGGAGCATGTCGATGCATTGTCGGTGGAATATTGGAATCTCCGCAAATACATCAAGGAGCACGAACAGCACACCCACTTGATGAGTGAGCTCAACCAAAAACTCAGCATTCTCCACGATGAGCGGGCTGACATTTTGAATGAGTCCAGCCCCGAACAAGATGCTATTGAACTCGAGAGAACAGAGTTGCTCTCGAAACTCGAGGAGCTTGCTCACCAGCGCGATTTGCTGGTCCGCCGCGCGCGCGAAATCCGACGCATTCATGAAGGCTATCTAACGAAGATCGAAGTCCTCAAGCGCGATTCGTTTCCCGAGTCGGAGATTGATCTGGTCAAACATGAGATTGCTGATCTCAAAAATGAATTCCGCAAACTCAAAAGCGAAAGAGAAAAGGTCGCTGCCGAGCTTGAGGCAGGCGACGAAAAACTGGATGCCCTCGATGCCCAAATCCAATCTTTCAAACAATTAAAACGTGAACGTGCCGCTGTTGTTTTCCAAGAAATGGGAAACATCAATCGCAAGCTTTCGGAGCTCCGATCGCTCATCGGAAATTGCGATGCGCAAATCCGACTGCTGCAAGCCGATGTCGGTCGTTACATCAGCCGCTATCACAAACGCAATCCTCAATGTGCGGAAATTGCCCACGATCAACGCACGATGGTCGAAGTGATGAGATTACTGCGCATTTCGATCTCGATGAATCATCGTTTGGCTGACATGAAGTAATCAAAGACTTCTTCCCTCCAAGAAACACCTCAGATGTGACTCATCAGATCTCGTGGGAGTTCGATGGATCGATTCATGGAACACGAAAACACGTCACAAATGCCGCTTCTGGATCAGCTCATGGGCTGAATGCGACTTGACTTTGCAGTCTAATTCACGATGATCCCTCAGCCACTATGGTGCACGTTTCCTCGAATCAATTGACATTTCGCATTTCCTGCTGGCTGCTCGCCATCATGGCTTTTGCTCAATTGGTGACTGCCGCCATTGCTCTCGCAATCCGCTTGGAAACGGTGCACATGCGAGCCACAGAACCACCCATGCGGCCCGAATTGCCACGGGTAGCAATCAATGAATTTCCGGCAAAATCATTCCCTACGCCTACTGATCCTGTAGAAAAAGCCCCCAAAGTTCCTCCCGTTCAGCCTCCACCAACCATCTCTACCCCTGTCACCGCCGCGCCACTGCCCAAAGCTCAATCGCTCGCCATGCCCACCATCGGCGACCCGATCACCGAGCGATTGTGGAAAGAAGCCAAGACGGCACGTCTTGCGGAAGACATGATGACGGCTATCACCAAATTGGAGCAGGCTCTGCAACAATCTCCCCAACAACCCCACATTCTCTTCGAGCTAGGTCTCTGTCATGAAGACATGGGAATTTACGATCGCGCGAAACAATACTATCACCAAGTCTTTCAACTCGGCACAACACAAGCAGGACAACTCTATCTACAAGCCGCAGAAAAGCTCAAGTCAGGCTTTGAACAACCCCAAGACAAGATCAATCGCTTGGTGCTAGGACGCATTCGAGTTTTTCAAGATTCACGACGCAAAAACGGCGAAAAAATTGTTTTAACCATTCCCATCCAATGCCCACCAGGCGATAAAATCGAAGGTCGAGATCTCGAAGTTCGTGTCAATTTTTTTGAAGAATTGGGAGCTCAGAAGGAAGTCCAGCCCGCCGACACCAGCCTCGGAAAAGTGGAATATCTCTGGACGACAGAACCACTGGACTGGTCAAGCGGTGAAGAACTCCTCCAAGTTACCTTCACCTCCCCACCCCTCGATGTCCAACAAGCACATCTTTTTGGCCAAAAAAAATACCACGGACAAGTCGTCGAGCTCACTTATAAAGGTCAACTCATCGATGCCCAAGCTTGGCCCCGTGTGTTAGCTCATCGACTGAACCGCCCCGAAACTTCACCCATGTTTTTGGAAAGCGACCTACCTCCTGACTTCAATCCCGAAAATCCCCTTCTGCCTAATGCGACCAATGTCGCAACACCGACGTCCGACGATTTTCTCCCTCAACCTCACCAACCTGAAGCAAGCAGCGACCATGGGAGTGTCAATCCGGACAATCTGCCCACCCTGCCATCCCAACCATAATTTTTTCTTATGCTCGATATCCGCATCATCCGCGACAATCCCGCCGCAGTTCAAGAACGCTTGAAGCTCCGTGGTGGCAATCATTGGAAACTCATCGAGGATGTCCTCGCCTGCGATGAAAAACGCCGCGCTGCGGAAACCGAAAAACAAGCTTTGCAATCTCAACGCAAACAGCTTGCCAAACAAATCGGCATGGCCAAGGGCAAGGGCGAAGATACTGCGGCAGCGGAATCAGAGGCACGCACCATTAATGCCAAAATCGAAGCTCTCGATGCCGAAGCGGAAGCGACCTCGCTGCGCCAGCAAGAGCATCTGATGATGATCCCCAACCTCCCGCACGAAGCTTGCCCTGTGGGCACCGATGAAACGCAAAATCCCATCGTGCGCACTTGGGGCACTGCTCCAACAATAGCAGATCCGCACGACCACGTCGCTCTCGCCACACGTCACAAGCTGATTGATTGGGACGATGCGACTCGAGTGTCAGGTTCGGGATTCGCAGTCTACCGCGGTCGCGGCGCGAAACTTGAGCGAGCACTCATCAATTTCCTCCTCGATACCCAAACCGGCCACGGCTATGAGGAGGTCAATGTGCCCCACCTCGTCAAACGCGAATGCATGGAAGGCACAGGTCAGTTGCCGAAATTCGAAGATGACATGTATGGCACCGAACGCGGAGAAGATGGCCAAAATCAACTCTTCCTCGCCCCCACGGCGGAAGTGCCCGTAACCAATCTTTATCGCGATACCATCATCTCAGAATCGCAACTCCCTCTCAAATTATGCGCTTACACACCCTGCTTCCGCCGCGAAGCTGGCTCTGCTGGCCGTGATAATAAGGGAATTATCCGCATGCATCAGTTTGATAAAGTCGAACTGGTGCAAGTCGTTCATCCCGACAACGGACTCGCCGCCCTAGAGGAGCTTACGGCCCATGCAGAGTCGATTTTACAAAAACTCGGACTCCACTACCGAACCATCGAACTGTGCACTGGCGACCTCGGCGCAAACTCATCAAAAACCTACGACATTGAAGTCTGGGCACCTGGCCAAGGGAAATACCTCGAGGTCTCCAGTTGCTCGTGGTTTAGCGATTTTCAAGCTCGTCGTATGAAATTGCGTTTCAAGGATCATGAAGGCAAAAATCGTTTTCCTCACACTCTCAACGGCTCTGGAACCGCTTTACCTCGACTTTATGTAGCATTGCTAGAACAATACCAACAAGCAGATGGTTCGATCCTCATCCCTCCAGCGCTGGTGCCTTATTTTGGCGCAAGCTCGATCGAATCGTAGTCGCAACAAGGGTCTCTTGGGAGATTTACCCCTAATATCGCTTTGGTCTTGATTTCCCTCGAAAATCCGCTACCCTATGCGCGCGCAGACACTTTTGATTCGTCTGCCCCGCAATCATGGCAGCACTACGGCCCATCTCAAGCACTCCTCTGCACCCCATTTTCCACTTGGGTATGACGGGAGAGCGTGTCGCTCACGCTTGCTTGCTATTCAGCTCCAGACTTCTTGCGAGCCTACCATTCGTTTGGTTCCGCGTGCCGAGACTGCTGCCTATTACACAGAAACACCAATACCATGTCCAACGGAACACAGGAACACAACCCAAACCGCAATCGCAATCGTAACCGCAACCGAAATCGCAGTCGCCAACAAGGAGCCCATCAAGGGAAATCACGGCCGATGTCCCAACATCAATCGTTTGTCAGCCGCAAAGGTCCCAAAAAACTCAGCATCTGGCAAAAATTCCTTAAACTCATCGGCCTTTACAAGGACCCCAAACGCCCAACGCGTAAGGGTGAGAAAGACAGCACTCGCGGTCGCCAAGAGTCCACGGCAAAATCTCGCTCGGAAAAAAATCCACCACGTTCTCACACTCGCGATGCACGCACCTCCGCAGAGCCTCGCCCAGCGCGCGAGCCTCGTGCCCCACGAGAAAAGCGCGAGCCAAGCCTCAACCAGGTCGAGTCATGCCGTCTCTACATCGGCAATTTGTCCTATGACGCCTCCGAGTCGGATATCGAGGAACTCTTCAAAGGCATTGGCCCCGTTCGCAGCGTGGAAGTGGTCTACAACAAACACACTCACCGCTCGAAAGGCTATGGCTTTGTGGAAATGCTCCGCATCGATGAAGCGAAACGTGCTGTCGAAGTGCTTCATGACCAACATTTCATGGGCCGCCAAATGATTGTCTCTGGCGCGAAAGCGAAGAATGCCGAGGAAGCGGAAGCTGCCAGTATCGCACGCGAGCAAAAAGAACAAGACGCCGCAGCAGCCTCTTCAGCGCCTGCTGTGAGTGCAGCACCTGTGACTCACTCCGAGCCCGCAGTCGCTCCAGAGCAGGAGCAAGCACCCGCCGCTGCTACAGAACAAGTGGAACTCCCGCTGGCAACCGCGGAGGTCGATGGCGTTGTCGAAGAAGTCCATTCTCTTGACTCAACCCATCAAAAGGAAACTTTTGTCTAATCCACTCGGTTGATTTTCCCAAGCCGCAAGCCTCCAAGCTTGCGGCTTTTTTGTTTTTCATCCCAACCGCACAAATTCGCCTCATCTCTACGACTCCGCCTTAGTTTGTTTTGCACAGCCATCAAGCGAAGGAAAGCCATTCTCTGTAAGCCAGACAAAGAGGAACGGTTTTTCTCGATCTAGGGAAGCCGAGTTGACAGAATTTGAGAATTTTCCGAATGACCAGAGAAGAAGATGAACCAAGATTCGGAAAACCTGAACGAAAAGGGATCGAAATACTGGATCTCGGGATGATTGCCATAGCGAAATTCTGAAAAATTCTGAAATTCTGTCAAAACCAGTCTCGACAGCCCGCTTGCTTTCCTATCATGGAGGATGCTCACCCTAGCTTGATCGCACGGGCTTGTTTTGCCTCATTTTACACTTGTCGCACCTGCTCGCTTTGCTAATTTTTCACCGTGATACGTTACTTTCTGCTGCTACTGTGCCTCGCCTTCACCTCATGCAATACCGCCATTGGGATTTATCGCGATGTCAAACAAGGCGTGATCTGGACAAAAAACAAAATCCAAGAAAAATCGGGAAATTCCTCGGATCCATACGGTGCTCCGACGTATTGATGCCATTCCATCTGTGCTTTTCCAAGCAGCTCTTCTAACAAGTCATGTTCGTGATCCTTTCACGAACCAACGTTTCCTGGTCACATCTCATCGAGCAATACAACTCGCATTTCTCTCACATGAATTCTCTTACTCTACTGATTCTCGCAGCCGGCATGGGCTCTCGCTATGGCGGCCTGAAGCAAATGGATCCCATGGGACCAAACGGAGAAACGGTTCTCGATTACTCTGTTTATGACGCGATTCGCGCGGGCTTTACGCGCGTGATTTTCATCATCCGCAAGGACTTTGCCGAGACCTTTGAAAACCACATTGGTTCTCGATTTGCAGGAAAAATCATCGTCGAATACGCCTACCAATCTCTCGACGATTTGCCCGCAGGCTTTACTGCTCCTAGCCATCGTGTCAAACCTTGGGGTACTAGCCACGCCATTCGCGCCGCGAGACATTTGATCGATGGACCATTCGCTGTCATCAATGCAGATGATTTTTATGGGCGTGATGCCTACGCACAAGCATCAAAGTTTTTGCAAGTCACGCCCATGGATGAGACAAAAGCCCATCACGCCATGGTCGGCTACAATCTGCGAAACACCCTGTCGGATCACGGCGATGTCAATCGTGGCATTTGTCGATGCGATTCTCATGGCTTTTTGCAGTCCGTTGAAGAGGTCGTTAAAATCGAAAGAGAAACCGATTCCGTCATTCGCGGCACAGCTCTTGATGGATCAAGAAAAACTTTGGAAGAACACTCGCTGGTATCGATGAATTTTTGGGCGTTTCAACCATCATTCTTAGCTCATCTTGAACATCATTTCATCCACTTTCTCGAACGCCACGGCCACGAAGAAAAGTCCGAATGCTACATTCCCTCGGTTGTCGATGAATTGATTCAACAAGGGTGGGCCGATTGTCAGGTTCTTGAGACCAGTAGCTCATGGTTCGGCGTGACTTACCCAGAAGACAAAGCTCATGTGGTCGCGAGCATCAACCAACTGATTGCTGCGGGAGATTACCCCGCTTCTCTCGAATCTCCATGAGCGACCAGCTGCATGCCGTTTCCCGTCTTTTTGCGATCCCTGGCGACATGGTGCGTGCCACATGCTACGGATCGGGCCATATCAATGATACCTATCTGACAGAATGGCAGCATGACCATCGCACTCAGCGCATCATCTTACAGCGCATCAACACTCACGTTTTTCAAAATCCTGCTCAGCTGATGGAGAACATCACTCGCATCACTCAGCATCACGCAAAAACATTAGACGATCAGAACATTCAGGACGCCAGTCGACGTTGTCTTCATTTTTTTCCATCACACGATGGCCTTTCTTACGCATGTGATGAAGAAGGAAATTTCTGGCGATCTTGCGCTTTCATCGATGGCGCGATTGCCCATCAAAGCGTCTCATCACCACGTATCGCCTACGAGGCGGCCAAGGCATTTGGCGACTTTCAAGCCATCGCAGCAAGGCTTGATGGACCTCGATTGCATGAAACGATCCCCCACTTTCATCACACACGCAAACGCTACGAGTCGCTGATCGCCGCGGCGCAGGACGATGTCATGAATCGCCGACAACAAGTTTTGGCTGAATTGGATTTTGTCGCAGAGCGCGCTACCGATTGCTCGAAAGTTGTTGATCTACTCGAACGTGGCATCATTCCTGAACGAGTGACGCACAACGATACAAAAATCAATAATGTGTTGCTAGATGAAACGAGCGGTGAAGGCCTGTGCGTCATCGACTTGGATACCACCATGCCAGGATGCGCCCTATACGACTTCGGCGACCTCGTTCGCACCATCATTGCTGACGCCTCAGAAGACGCCAAAGCGGACCCGAAAATGGCTCTGCGCATGGACTTTTTTCAAGGACTCGTGCAAGGCTATTTGCAAGGAGCCCACTTTCTTACGGAGACCGAAAAAAACTGGCTCGCCTTTTCGGGCAAACTCATCACTCTCGAGTGCGGCATCAGATTTCTGACAGATTTTCTCGAGGGAGATCACTATTTCAAAACAACTCACCCACAACAGAACTTGTTTCGCGCCCGCAATCAGTTTGCTTTGGTTGCCGCTCTCGAAAGAGAAATGAATCAACTCGAAGATATCGTCCATTCCTCACAACTACCGACTTCTTTTGCATGAAAATTCTCGTTACAGGCGGCAGCGGTTTTATCGGTTCTCATATTGTCGAACACTATCAATCCATTGCAGAGGAAATTCGCGTGCTTGATAATTTTCGTACGGGCTTCCTTCACAACCTTGATGGACTGCGCTACACTCTTTTTCATGGTACCATTGAGGATACTTCTCTCGTGCGAGAAGCGGTGTGTGGAGTCGATCTCATTTTCCATATGGCAGCTCTCGTGAGTGTACCTGAATCCATGGAAAACCCTATCGATTGCACGAAGATCAATGTTTTAGGACTCCTGAATGTATTGGAAGAAGCGTCGCGTGCTGGCGTCAAAAAAATCATTTTAGCCTCATCGGCTGCGATTTATGGCGATAATCCCACGGTTCCCAAAATGGAAACGATGGTGCCCGAACCCAAAAGTCCTTATGCAATTAGCAAACTCGATGGAGAATATTATTTGGAACTCTATCGACGGGCAGGAAAAATCAATAGCACCTCAGTCCGATTTTTCAACGTCTTTGGCCCGCGCCAGGATCCGAAAGGAGCTTATGCCGCAGCAGTTCCGATCTTTATCGAAAAAGCTCTCGCTGGTGAACCGCTGACCATTTTTGGTGATGGTGGAGCAACGCGCGATTTCATTTTTGTTAAAGATATTGTCGGCGCTCTCACATTTGCCGCAGAAAATCCCATCCACGGGGTATTCAATGCCGGCTATGGCGAACAAATGACCATTCAAGAACTTGCGGAAAAGATGATTGTCTTAGCAAACAGTACATCGACAATTCTCCACGCACCAGAGCGACCTGGCGACGTCCGCCACTCGCGAGCTTCGTCTGATAAATTGCGATCTGCTGGCTGGCAGCCAGAGTATTCTCTAACACAAGGATTGGAGATCACGATGAAGGCCTACCGCCATCAACAAGGATCCTAGTAAGTGATGGGAACAAACTCTCGGCATTAGCATCGATCCCACGAATCCCGTCGGGATTCATCAAATGCTACCACCCAAGGCCAAGTAAAGATCCACTCGATTTTGCAATCGTTCGTTTTGCAGTCGGATCAAAGCCGATCGAGCATTATTTGCTCTTCGCTGTGATTCGAGAACCGAAAGAATGTCTACACCATCAATGCCTTCCGAATAATCGCGCTCGGCTTGACGCTCGGCAAGAGCTGCTTGTTCGACCTCTTTTTTCAGATCAAACTCCTGCTCCGACAAAGACTTTTCCGCAGCAAGCGTCGACTCTACTTCACGAAACGCCGTCAGCGCTTGCTGGGCATAGTCATGAATCGCTGCTTCATTTCTCGCAAGTGCGATGTTGACTTCCGCTTCCAGTGCCCCTCCCGCATACAGTACTTGACTGAGATTTACGAGAACGTTCGATGCCAGATCGGCAGGGTTGATGACGCGAGAAAACTCCCCTTCTGAGAGGCTCGCACTCCCCAGCAACGACCCACCTGGTAATCGATTTTTTCTTGCCGCATCAGTGCGTAATGCACTGGATAGAATGCGCGAGCGAGCGGCTTGCAGATCAGGCCGACGCTCAAGCAGAGCCGCGGGAAGTCCGGTTGTAACTTTGGCATCAAGCTGCGGCAGCTGAGAAACAGGCTGCATGGCCGTGGCAGGATAGCGACCCAATAAAACTTCCAAACTGCGAATTGCGTTGTCGCGATCTAATGCTCGCGCCTTCTCCGATCGACGAGCCTGAGACACGTTGCTTCGTCCCAATTGAACGTCCAGTGCGCGCACATTGGGCACGCCTGCTTTATAATTTCTCTCAATGATGCGTAAATTTTTTTCAAAAGAATCTCGCGTCGTCACCGCCAACTGCCACTGCTGTTGAGCACTAATCATATTGCAATAACTTTTTGCCGTCGCTGCCGCCAAAGATAATTGCGCACTTCGGAAATCGGCTACCGCGGCATCCAAATCTGCTACTGTCGCACGATGGAGATCCCTCAATCTCCCCCATAAATCTAACTCCCATGAAGCGCCCAAGGACAAACCATAGCGCTCATGTTCCACCCCATCTGCCTGCGTCCATGCCGATGTGCTGGAGGCATTCAACCGTGGCAATCGTTGGGCACGCGCTTGAATGCTCAACTCTTTGACCACCCGCAATCGCGATGCCGTCGCTTGCAGATCTTGATTGCTTTGCAACGCTTCACGGACAACAGCTTGCATCGGCGCATGATGAAACTCCTTCAACCATCCTTGCGCAATTTGCCGCTGATCCACTCGCTGAACAACAAGCCAAGCTTGAGGTGAATGAATTTGCAGCGTCGATTGCCCTCGAGAAAATTTCCCATAACCACAGCCCGTTGCGAGGAACAAGCCGATTGAAAGAAGAATTACACGTGGCAGCATCAGCGACAATTTCTCACAGCCATGTTCAGGATTCAATCCACAATCCCTCGATCACAAAAAAGAATCAACCCACCTCGCTCCATCAAGCCCCTTCAATCGTGCCATGGGATTGCTTGGCCTCTTGCCATGCAGACTCCATCTGCCGTAAGTCTGCCTGTTCCAAAGATACTCCTTGGCGTTTGAGCAGTTGCTCCATGCAACCAAATCGATGAAAAAACTTCTCATTCGTTTGCGACAAAACCAATTCTGGATCAAGACCACGCCACCGAGCCAAATTGACGATGCTAAAAAACACATCGCCAAGCTCTTCTGCAAAGGCTTGTTCGTCACCGCTGCGATCTGCTTGAGCTAGTTCCTCGAACTCCTCACGAATTTTTTCCATCACCCCTTTCTCTTCAGGCCAATCAAAACCCACTTTCGCAGCTTTTTTTTGCAACTTCGCCGCACGCATCAATGCCGGCAGCCCTTCACCCACACGATGCAAATAGGGCTTGGGTTCATCACCTTTTTCCGCACGCTTGATGGCGTCCCACTGCGCCAAAACCGCATCGCTATCCGATACCGCAGAATCTCCGTACACATGAGGATGACGATGCACCAGTTTGTCCGATACCGCTTTCGCCACATCATCAAAATCGAACGCGCCACGCTCTTGCGCAATCTCACTGTGAAACACCACTTGCAGCAACACATCACCCAACTCCTCTTTCATGTGAGCCACATCACCACTCCGGATGGCATCAACACACTCATAGGCTTCTTCGAGCATGTTGGTCAAAATCGACTCATGCGTTTGTTCCGCATCCCACGGACAACCACCCGGTGCACGGAGTCGATGCATGATCGCACGCAAACGTTGGATCTGCCGTTCCGGCTCATCGCAATGCATCATTTCTTCATCATTCATAACGCAATTTCTCAAATCTTCTTCATCCAAGCAAGCACAACTCATCAGTTCTCACAAACCTTGACTCTGCTGCTTGAGCTTTTGCACCAGTCCACGCATTTCTTCCAGCGGTATGGCAAAACTCTCGGCACGGTTGGCGCGAGCAATGTTCATCCCCAAACACTTCCCCTCCAGATCCAACAAAGGCCCGCCAATAGTTCGACTACTACCATAGACATCATGCTGTAAGACGCGCGGAAAGCCACTCCGCCGCTGAGAAAATTCACCGCTCATCTCGTCGTTCCGGTTTTTTTCCAGACCAAATGTTTCTGTTCGCGACTGCAAAATGACTTCCGCCTTCTGCGTTTTTCCCTGACGATCAAAAACAATCACTACCTTCTCACCCACTTCTCGGTCTTTCATCAAATCAAGCAAATCCTCACGCTTTTTCAGATCTTTTCCCATCACGGATACCAACCGATCTCCCTCGCGCAAGCCCGCTCGAAAGGCCCCACTTTTCTCCGCAATTTGTCCGACGATGAGAGCGCCTTTTTTTTCAAGCAGTTCGACTCCAAGCACCGCCCCACCTTCCAGCGGAATTTTGCGCGTCTGCGCACTGATGATCCCCACCATCGGCCGCCGCTTGGCGCGAGTTGTGACACCATTCGCCACAACCCATGTGCCAATGCCCACATTGCTGGTCGATGCGAAGACCACAGGCTGCAAATGCACTGCATCGACCTTCAGCAGAACCACATCCCACACCGGATCTTGTTGCAAGATTTGAACTGTTTCATATTTCTCATGACCAATGCGCAGCATCAAATTTTTCCGCTCTCGCAGCTCACTCCATTTTCCTAACAAATAGCCATCCGCTGAGACCACCGTCGCGTAACCAATCTCATTCCGACCCTCATAACAAACCGCGCTGCAAAGCTGCAATGCTTGCTGTGCTTTACCTACGGCACTGTGCATCAATTCACCATTCAGTCTTTGCTCCGTGGCCAATGTCTCGAAGCCATGCGATGCCAGAGCCCCAAAAAACCAGAGGAAAGAGAACATCAATGTTTTGATCGAATTCATGATGATTGTTCTGCTAAGCGAATGTTGAGAGAAATCTCTTGTGCACCGCGGTAAAGAATCACACGGATCATCTCGCCCGCGGTTTTTTCTTTGAGATAGGCTTGCATGCTTTTTTTGTCTTGGATCACCAGCTCGTCGATCTGCTTCAGCACGTCACCAACTCGTATGCCTGCAGATTCTGCCGGCGATTCGCGCCCGATCTGGATGATCTTCACACCTCCCTCACTCCGATCTTCTGTGCCTATGCCCAAAAATCCACTGCCCTTGACCGGTCTCGTGGCGAAGGGACCATCGCCGATGAACTGGCTATCTTTCATTTCATCCCAGTGACGCAAATACTCGCTGATGGGCACATGCATGTTGCGCTGTAAATTTTGCCCGACCCTCGAGTGAATGCCAATCAACCGACCACTCATATCAAAAAGCGGCCCTCCAGAGTCCCCACCAATCAATGTGCAGTCACTCTGTAAGGTCGTATCTGCTCGTTTCGCCAATCTCCCAATCCTTACACCCGCACCACGCGCGGCGTCGTATCCTCCGGAGTGACCAAGGGAAAAAACCCAGTCACCCAACTTCGAACGATCATCGAAATCGATTTCCACAAACGGATACTCGCCTTTTTGCGTAATCTGCGCCATCGCGCAGTCGCTCTCGGAACTCAGTCCCAATGAAACACATGCAACCTTCCGACCATCAGCCAAAATCACTGTCATGTTGCGCCCCACACCACCACTGACGTGAGCAGCGGTCAAGATCAAGCCATCAGCAGAAACGATGACTCCGCTACCCGATCCCTGCTGCAATTCTAAGCATACCGTCGCTTTCTGAGCCTGAGGCAAGGCCCGCTTCAACGCATCGCTAATCATGCGCAAGTCAGACTCATCCGTCGGCGCTTTTTTGTCATTGAAGGCCAAACGATGAGGCTCTTGCGCAAAGCCCATGACGATGGTTGCAAGGCTCAGTAAGGAGATCAACGAATTCATCAACATTTCCTTCACAAGGCTAGCACTCAAACCCACCGGTGACAAGCTCGGCTTTGCATCTCGGGCTTGACAGAAGAAAAATCTCCCTCATCGTCATAACATGTTTCGCACTCTGTTGATCACACTGATGAGCTCACTGCTCTCCTTCGCGAATCCTGTTACCGATATGAAAGATCACCCCGAACAACCCGCCGCGACTCCAGAAATTCCCGCCGGTGCCGAAGTCATCACGCTGGGTGCTGGATGCTTCTGGTGCATCGAGGCCGCCTACCGGCAGCTCGATGGCGTCTATTCTGCTACCAGCGGCTACATGGGCGGCACGGTCGCGAATCCCACTTACGAACAAATTTGCACCAAAACGACTGGCCACGCCGAGGTCGTTCAGGTGGTATTTGATCCCAAAAAAATCACCGCCGAACGCGTGCTCGCGTGGTTCTGGGACTTGCACGATCCCACCACCCTCAATCGTCAAGGCAATGATGAAGGTCCTCAATACCGCTCAGCCATTTTTTATCATTCCGATGCACAGAAAACGGTCGCTCTCGCTTCGAAAACCGCGGCTCAAGCAAATTTCACAAAACCCATTGTCACGGAAATCACCGAAGCAGCGAAGTTTTATCCAGCCGAGAGATACCACCAAAATTACTACGAGTTGAACAAGTCAAAGAATCCTTACTGCCGATTTGTCATTGAACCAAAGTTGAAAAAACTCAAGCTGAAGCATTAAGCCCCCTCGCTTTTCTCATCTTACTTGCTGACACTACTTTGCGAATTCCGATTTGCATTCGCTGACGGTTTCGATAGGCTCCAGCCGTGCAAGATTCCCAGCACATGGTAAAAGTGATCGACTCCCACACAGGTGGTGAGCCAACTCGTATTGTCATTGATGGCATCCCCGACCTCGGCGGCGGCAGCATGGCTCAGCAATCGCAAGTGTTCCGCGAAAAGTTCGATTGGCTCCGCAGTAGTGTGGCGAATGAACCGCGTGGCCACGATGCCATGGTCGGCGCGCTGTTACTGCCACCACAGGATCCAAAACATCTTTGTGGCGTGATTTATTTTAACAATCACAGCACGCTCAACATGTGCATTCACGGCACGGTTGGGCTGGGCGTGACTCTCGCTCACATGGGAAAAATCACCACAGGATCGTATCTGGTGGAAACGCCCGTCGGCACCATCACACTGCATTTGAATGCCGATGGCTCGGTCACAGTGAATAATGTGCCATCCTACCGCTACCGCCACGCTGTATCGGTCGAGGTGCCAGGTTTTGGCTCGATCACGGGCGATATCGCCTGGGGCGGCAATTGGTTTTTCCTCATCCAAGATCAAGGACCTCTCGTGCAACGCGAGAACATTCCCGCGCTCACACAATTCGCCGCTGCGGTGAAACAAGCGCTCGCCGATCAAGGCATTACAGGAGCCGATGGCGGGGAAATTGATCACATTGAAACGTTTGGCTCCCCCACGGATCGCAATGCCGCTGACTCGAAAAATTTTGTTCTTTGCCCCGGCAATGCCTACGACCGGTCACCCTGCGGAACAGGCACCAGCGCGAAGCTTGCCTGCCTCTATGCCGATGGCAAATTAGCCCCCGGAACCATTTGGCGACAAGCGGGAATTCTCGACTCGGTCTTTGAAGGCAGCGTCGCTCCTGTCGAAGGAAATACCGTCATCCCCACCGTAACAGGACGCGCATGGATCATCGGCGAGTCGACGTATTTTTTCTCACCCAATGACCCGTTTCGCTACGGCATTCCCTCTTTTACTTGAATTTTTTCTTCCCCCAACCAAACACCGAAGCAACTGAATTACTACCCTACCTTATGAGCATTACTTGGACCGGCGTCATGCCAGCAACCACCACGGAATTCCTGCCCGATGGCAGTGTTGATCACGATTTTCTCGCCCGTCACGCCAATTGGCTGATCGACCATGGCTGCACGGCCATCGTCTGCCACGGTTCTCTGGGCGAAGGTGCCACTCTCAGCTTCGAGGAAAAATCCGCCGTGCAACAAACGTATGTCAAAGCTCTCGGCAACCGCGCTCCTGTCATTGCAGGCATCGCCGCGCTAACCACCGCCGAAGCCGTCAAACTCGCACAAACCGCAAAAGCCAATGGCTGCAAGGGCCTGATGGTTCTTCCTCCCTACCTTTACCCCTCCAACGAGTGGCGCGAGCTGAAGACGCACATGGTCGCTGTGATGAATGCCACGGATCTGCCCTGCATCATTTACAATAACCCCGTCGCTTATAAAGTCGATTTCACCCCTGCGCAAATCAAGGAACTTGCGGACACTTGTCCGAATGCCGTCGCAGTGAAGGAGTCGTCGACCGATGTGCGGCGCATCGCAGAAATCCGCGAACTGTGCGGTGATCGCCTCGCTCTCGGTGTCGGCGTCGATGACTGCGCCCTCGAAGGTGCCGCCATGGGTGCCAAGTTCTGGATCGCTGGTGCTGTCAATGGCATCCCCGCGGAATCGGTGAAACTCTGGGAACTCGGCTGCGCCGGTCAAATTGAAAAAGCCATCCCTATTTACCTCTGGATGTTACCACTTCTGCGCATGGACACCGTGGTGAAATTTGTCCAGTTGATCAAACTGATCCAAAACAAGGTCGGCTGGGGCAGCAATCGCGTTCGCGCTCCTCGTTTGGAAATCATCGGCGAAGAACTCGCCGTGGCGGAGAAGACGATCGACATCGCCTTGGCCAACCGCCCGAATCTCGACGTCTGATTTTTTCCGGCATTTTCTCACTAAGTCACGGAGTTCGCTCCGTGGCTTTTTTTCGTGACTCGCACGACCAACAAAAAACCCTCCGCAGCGAACTGCAGAGGGTTGATCGAGACGAATCCGTATCGGATCATTTTGCCGCAGCAAAAAGAGCCGCCACTTTGTCCCAGTTCACCACGGACCAGAAAGCCGCGATGTAATCGGGACGACGGTTTTGATAGTTGAGGTAATAGGCATGCTCCCATACATCCAATCCCAAAATGGGCTTGTTGCCACAGCAACCTGCAGCAGCACCCATCAGCGGATTGTCCTGGTTCGGTGTCGAGGTGACCGCCAAGCCACCGTCGGCCTTGACGACCAACCAAGCCCAACCGGAACCAAAACGAGTCGCACCAGCTTTCGCAAATGCTTCTTTGAAGGCGTCGAAGGAACCAAAGGCAGCATCAATCGCCGCAGCCAAGTCGCCCGAAGGAGCCGAGGCGCCGCCAGGAGCAATGATTTCCCAAAAGTGACTGTGATTGACATGACCACCGGCGTTGTTGCGAACGGCCATGCGGATGTCCTCGGGCACCGATGCCAGATCTTTGATCAGCTCCAGAGCCGATTTCTCCTCCACGCCTGCTTTGCCAGCAACAGCATTGTTGAGGTTGGTGATGTAAGCCTGATGATGCTTGCTGTGATGGATTTCCATCGTGCGGGCATCAATATGGGGCTCCAGTGCGTTGTAGTCGTATCCAAGTGCAGGTAATGTCGATTGTGCCATAATGTAAAAAATCAGGGAAGAGCCCTTACTTTCACCGAGAAATGACATCATGCAAGCCCGAAACGGATTTTTTCTGCACAAGTGGCTGATTTCGATTGATCATTTGCCCAAAATGCGCTGAAACATGCGCGCGTCTCGTCACGCAACTCAACACACAGACACAGATCTTCATGAAGGACCTCTCAAAATACCGCAACATCGGCATTTTCGCCCACGTGGACGCCGGCAAAACGACCACTTCCGAGCGTATTCTCAAACTTACCGGAAAAATTCACAAACTCGGTGAAGTGCACGACGGTGAGTCGACCATGGACTTCATGGAACAAGAAGCAGAACGCGGCATCACCATTCAGTCCGCTGCCACTTCTTGCTTTTGGAAAGGCCACCAGTTCAACATCATTGACACTCCGGGTCACGTCGACTTCACCATCGAGGTGTATCGTTCGTTGAAAGTTCTCGACGGTGGCATCGGCGTGTTCTGTGGCTCGGGCGGTGTGGAACCACAATCGGAAACCAACTGGCGCTACGCCAACGAGTCGAAGGTTTCTCGTCTGATTTATGTGAATAAACTGGACCGTATTGGTGCCGACTTCTACCGCGTGGTGGAGCAAGTGAAGAACATCCTCGGCGCGAAACCGCTCGTCATGGTTCTCCCCATCGGCACGGAAAGCAATTTCGTCGGCGTTGTCGACCTCCTCAGCCGTAAAGCCCACATCTGGGACGAATCCGGCCAACCCGAAAACTTCAAGATCGAAGATGTCCCCGCTGACATGGTTGACAAAGTGGAACAATATCGCGCTGAACTCATCGAGACAGCTGTGGAACAGGACGACGACATCATGGAGCGTTTCCTGGAAGGTCAAGAGCCTACTCTCGAAGAGGTCAAGGCTTGCATCCGCAAGGGCACGATCAGCATGGCGTTTTTCCCCACTTACTGCGGTTCTTCGTTCAAAAACAAAGGTCTACAATTGATTCTCGACGCCGTGGTCGATTACCTGCCGAACCCCACCGAGGTCAGCCCACAACCAGAAGTGGATGAGCACGGCAATGAGACGGGCAAACTTTGTGCCGTTGATCCCAATGGACCTTTCCGCGGTCTTGCGTTCAAGATCATGGACGATAAGTTCGGTGCTCTCACTTTCACCCGTATCTACTCGGGCACGATCAAGAAGGGCGATACGGTTCTCAA
>JBDLWB010000047.1:0-3664 GCA_039804425.1 Verrucomicrobiota bacterium | reverse complement strand
GTTGATTTCGGGATCGAGCTCCTGCGCGGCTTGATCGCCATTGAGCTTGCCCAGAGCATCGAGCATGCTGCGGCGTGCGTGGGGTGATACGCCCTCGGGATTGGTGAGATATAGCACCGGCTCCTTGCCCGAGCGGAATTGCACGCCTTGGTGTTCGCTGGGGAGGAAACCCGAGCCCCAGAGGCGGGTGTAGAGCGGTTGATCGCGCTGGGCATTTTTCGAGACCAGCACGATGAAGCCCGGGAGATTGTGGTTGAGGCTGCCGAGGCCGTAAGAGGCCCAAGCACCCATCGAAGGGCGACCGGGGATCTGGCTGCCCGAGCAGAAAAAGGTGATCGCGGGGTCGTGATTGATGGCTTCCGTGTGCATGCTGCGGATCACACAAATTTCATCGGCGATCTTCTGCGTGTAAGGCAAAATGTTGCTGATCGACATGCCAGAATTTCCGCACTTGGTGAAATCGGTGAACGATCCCGCCATCGGCAGCGAGCTCTGATTGCCACTCATCGTCGAGAGGCGCTGGTTGCCAATGACCGACTTCGGCAAGGCTTGGCCGTGGCCTTGGCGCAGCAATGGCTTGTCATCGAAGGTTTCCAAATGCGAGGGGCCGCCGGCTTGGAACAGATAGATCACGCGCTTGACCTTGGCGAAGTGATGCGGCGCGCCGAGGATGCCTGCGGTCGAAGCTGAGGCAGAACCCGTGCCAAACATTTGTGCCATCGCCATGGCACCGAGTCCGAGACCCGTGCTGCCGAGGAAATGACGACGCGTTTGCATCATCAGTTGATCATACGAAGGAGGTGTAGGTTTCATAAAAAAGGCTGTGGGTAAAAATTAACGATTGGTGATCACGGCATCCGAGGTGAGCAAGGTCGAGCAAAGTGTAGTCATCGCCGCGCGGTGAGCGTCTTCGTGGCCGCAAACTTGTTTCGCGGCGGCGAGGTCTTTTTCATAAATGCCCTTTTGTTCCTGATAGAGAGATTCCATCGCTTGCGATTCACCTGCGCGCGGGGCGCGGCTGGTGAGAATGCGGAAGGCGTGCTGGTATTGCGCTGTGGCTCCAGAAGGCTGCTCCTTAATCGTGCGATCGGCGAGATGACGGGCGCATTCGAAGAACGTCAGGTCATTGAGGAAAATCAGCGGCTGCAAAGGCGTGTTCGTGGTCAGTCGACGAGGTTGGCAAATTTCCCGACTTCCGGCATCGAGCGTCACCATGTTCGGCGGTGGCGCGGTGCGTTTGATGAAGCTATACAGACTGCGACGATAGCGGCCTTCGCCCTGGTCGGGAGTGTAGTCGCCACCCGAGGCACCTGCTTCCGACCACACGCCTGCCGGCTGCCAAGGTTTGACGCTGGGGCCGCCGATTTTTTCCACCAGCAAACCTGCGGCAAACAGTGCTTGATCGCGAATGGCTTCGCCCGAAAGACGATAATTCGGTCCACGGCAAAGCAGTTGATTCTTCGGATCGCGCTCCAATTTTTCTGCGGTCAACGTGGACGACTGCTGGAAGGTTTGACTCATGACAATGCGCTTGAGCAACTTCTTCACATCCCATCCCGAGGCGATGAAATCGCGTGCTAGGCTATCGAGAAGCTCTTGGTGTGTCGGAGCGTCACCTTGGAGGCCGAAATTTTCCTGGGTGGGAACAATGCCATTGCCAAAGCACATCATCCACAAGCGATTGACCGTGACGCGCGAGACGAGAGGATTTTGGGGGTCCGTCGTCCACTGAGCGAGGCCGAGTCGATTTTTCGGCAGATGATCCGGAAACGGCATCACAGCCGATGGCGGCGCGGGCTGCACAGGCTTCGTGAGATCGGGCGAAGCGTAGTCGCCACGAGTGAGGATGTGGTATTGGCGAGGATGTTTCGATTCCTCCATGCACATGATGAGCGGGAGTTTTTCCAAGTATTCATCGTGGAGCTGTTGGCTCGCCTTCGTGACCTCTTGGCGAGCGGCTGCGACAGCGGGATCGATGTGATCGAGATAAAAATCCTTCAGTACCGAGCGTGCCGCGCCGTCACCCGCCTTCGCAGCGGCGAGGGTGGCGTTGATGTCATGTCCGGCGAGATGAGCGACTTCCCCAGCGGTGAGGGATTTCGGGAAAATGGCAAGGTCATCGATTTGTCCTTGAGCAAAGCCGCGGTCATCGCGAGGGCGAGAGGCCACGCGGAAGGTGTCGGCGGCGATGGATTGATCCAAATGATCGCGCAGCACCTGAGTGGCCGCCAATTTGCCATCGTAGAACAGCTTCATGCCATCGGCGCGCGAAGTGCCATCGTAGGTGACAGTGACATGGACCCACTTGCCGACGGGAAACGGTTCAGAAGTTTCGATCGAGGCCGCGCAGCCGGGCCAAATGTGGATGCAGCTCCAGCGGAGTTTGCCCTTTTCCAGCAAGAGTTCAAAACCGGCGGCATCGGCGGACTGCGAATACATGGCCGGACCACTGTGCAAAATCACCGCGCGGTCTTTCGTTTCTGGGGTGAAAATGCGCAAGGAAATGCTAAGTGGGTGATGACGTGTGATGCCCGAGACGCCGTGGAGCACCATGGTGGTGTCGCCATCGAACTCCAGTGCTTGACCAACAGCACCAGGCACCGATTTGTAGCCCGATCCTTCAAGTGCGGCGGGTGCGGCGCCGGCGATGGCATTGGCGGTTTTCCCTCCTTCGGCAGAGTCGAGCGGGTAATGCGCGGTGGGTGCCGTAGGCGCAAGAGTGGTGGTCGAGGTGAGCCAAGCTTCAAATTCGGCATCGCGGCTGCCGCGCACCGACTGCTCCTTTTTCTGCGCCTCCTGCCAAGCAGCGCGGCGTTTCGCGGCTTCTGCTTCTTGCGAAGGGTCCATCAGGCGCATGGAGGGTGGCGGGGCGGTGGTGTTGATGGAATAAGGATACAGGCCCGTTTCATCGATTTGGCCAAACATCGACGCCATGCTGAAGTAGTCGGCTTGCGGCAGGGGATCGTATTTGTGATCATGGCATTTCGAGCACTCCATGGTCAGGCCGAGGAAGGCAGTACCGTAGGTGTGGACGCGGTCCGAGACATTTTCCATGCGGAATTCTTCCGCGATCGAGCCGCCCTCTTGCGTTTGGCGGTGGAGTCGATTGAACAAAGTGGCGAGCTTTTGTTCCTGCGTGGCGTTGGGCAACAGATCGCCGGCAATCTGCCATGTGGCGAATTGATCGAAGGGCAAGTTTTTGTTAAAGGCATTGATGACCCAGTCGCGGTAGGGCCAGACAAAACAAGTGTTATCCGTTTGGTAGCCGTAAGTATCGGCAAAGCGGGCGACATCGAGCCAATCTTGCGCGAGTCGTTCACCATAGCGCGGTGAGGCGAGCAGGGCGTCCACACGTTTTTCGAGAGCATTCGGCGCGTTATCTGCGAGGAAAGCATCCAGTTCCTGTGGCGATGGTGGCAAGCCAGTGAGGGTGAGAGAAATCCGACGCAGCAGAGCGGCGCGGTCGGCAGGCGGATTGGGCGCGATGCCGGCTTCCTCCATTTTGGCGAGGGTGAAAAAATCGATGTCGTCCTTGCACCAATCGCGTTGCTTCACCTCGGGCAGCGGATATTTTTTCGGGGCGACAAAGGCCCAGTGTGGCTGGTATTCCGCGCCTTGCTCGATCCAGCGTTCGAGGATCAGTCGTTCTTCCTCGGTGAGTGGA
>JBDLWB010000046.1:0-9277 GCA_039804425.1 Verrucomicrobiota bacterium | reverse complement strand
CGGGCCTGAGAGGTATAATCACCGACGGCACCTTCGCGTCCTACGTCGGCATGGCCGACTTCATGGCGGGGAATTTTGGCAAAAAACTCGTTACGGACGAACTTGCGCCAAAGGATTCCGTTGGGAAACTTTCCGTGCCCTTGCTGATTGTGCACGGTAGCGATGATGAGATCGTACCGATTTCCCAAGGCGAACAATTGTTTGCCGCGGCGGGTCAAGACAAGACCTTCTTCCGCGTGGCGGGTGGCAAGCACAGCGATGCTCTGGCGCGTCGCGATGGCGAATACCGTCGCAAAGTCGTGCAGTGGATGGAGCGCCAGTGAGCGCGGGGTTTGGAGTCCATCGAAAATCGGTCTTTTCTCCCATGGGATTTTCGTCTTGGATGGGCATGTGCCATTTCAGCTACTGAAGACCGATACCGAAACCAAAGCCCGCTTGGGGCGCTTGGAGCTCCCGCATGGTGTGGTAGAAACGCCGATTTTTATGCCAGTGGGCACGCAGGGATCGGTCAAGACCTTGCATCCCGATGACCTCGATGCGCTGGGCGCGCAGATCATTTTGGGCAATACCTACCATTTATGGCTGCGACCCGGCCACGAACTGTTGCGGGAGATGGGTGGGTTGCATTCCTTTGCGAGCTGGGACAAACCGATCTTGACCGACTCCGGTGGCTTCCAAGTGTGGTCCTTGGCAAAATTGCGCAAAATCAGCGAAGAAGGTGTGCGTTTTCAAAATCACCTCGATGGCTCAAAAATGATGCTCACGCCCGAGCTCAGCATGGAAATTCAGGCGGCGATTGGTTCCGACATTGCGATGCTCTTTGACGAGTGCCCGCCTTATCCCTGCGATGAAAAATACGCCGCGGAATCGCTCGCGCTGACGACTCGCTGGGCACGACGCTGCAAAGATTGGGTCATGCAACACGAACCGCGCTCGGGAGCGGGGCGACAGCACCATTTCGGCATCGTGCAGGGGTCCATCTACGCCGATTTGCGCGCGCAATCGGCAACCGAACTGGCGGCGATGGACTTCGATGGTTACGCTGTCGGTGGAGTCAGTGTCGGCGAGCCGGAGGAGGAAATGTTTCGGGCGATCGACAATGCGGTGCCGTATTTGCCCGAGCACAAGCCGCGTTACGCCATGGGACTGGGCACGCCGCCGCAGATTTTGGAAATGATTGGGCGTGGTGTGGACATGTTCGACTGTGTCATGCCGACCCGAGTGGCGCGTCACGGCACCGCCTTCACCCTCGATGGGCCGATTCAGATCAAAAACCTCGCTTTCGCGCGTGACCCCCGACCGCTGTGCGAAACCTCACACCCTCACGTCGCGCGATTTTCCCGTGCCTACATCCGCCACCTGTTCCGTGCGGGAGAAATTCTCTCTTTACGATTGCTTTCTTTCCATAATCTGCATTTCTATTTGCGCCTCGTAAGTGATGCGCGTCAAGCCATCGCCGATGGCACCTTTTTGTCCTACAAAAATTCCTTCATCAAACGCTACCTCAAACAATCATGAACTCATCCGTTATTTCTATCCTCGCTAACCAAGCTGGAGGCGCCAGCGGCGCACAACCCTTGATCATGATGGGACTCATGGTGGTCATGTTCTACTTCTTGTTGATCCGCCCACAACAACGTCAGCGCAAGGAATTGCAAAAGCGCATCGATTCTATGGAAACGGGCGATAAGGTCGTCACCACGGCGGGCATCCACGGCCTCGTGCACAACATCAAAGAAAAAACCGTGGTCATCAAAATTGCTGACAGCACGATGGTCGAGTTCGATAAAACTGCTGTCGCGATTGTCACCAAAAAAGACGCCTAAGCATTCTCTCTTTCTGTTTCACAACAACCGCCTCACATGATGTCCTCTCTTGCACTCACGGCTGCTTTGCCAGCTTGGTTGGAAAAAATCACGACTGATCCACTTTCCTTATTTTTCTATGGATTGCTGCTGCTTGTTCTCTTCGGTTGGTATTTTGCCACGGAGCACGAGCGCCGTAAGCGCGATGTCGGAACAGTTCTGCTTGTTTTGGTGACCTTGCTTTGCGTGGTCGCTCTTTTGCCCTTGGAGAAAAAACTCAAAGGTGCCATCGACATCCAAGGCGGCTCGTCGTTCACCATGCAAGTGCAGCCGCGTGATGATGAAAATGGCAACAAGGTCGAGGTGACCCAAGAGGACACCGACAATGCCATCATCATCATGGAAAAGCGACTCAATGAGTCCGGCATTGCTGAGCCTGTGATTTTCCGCCAAGGCGTCGATCGTTTCGTGGTGCAAATGCCCGGCGTGAAGCCTGAGGAAGCCCAGAGCGTGCGTCGCAAACTCGAAGA
This sequence comes from Verrucomicrobiota bacterium, assembly GCA_039804425.1. Taxonomy (GTDB): domain Bacteria; phylum Verrucomicrobiota; class Verrucomicrobiia; order Verrucomicrobiales; family Akkermansiaceae; genus UBA956. The sequence goes on along the minus strand of JBDLWB010000046.1, from coordinate 6,942 downwards.
AGCGGCGAAACTGGAACTGCGTGAAGTTCATCCTCAAAGCGAAACGCTTGCAGACCAAGTGGCTGCTGGTGATCACATCGAGCCGGGTTACAAGGTATTTCCCTACACCTACAAAATCAACGAAGGCACGCCGGAAGAAAAGGAAATGTCCACCAACATCCTGCTCAATCGTCGTCCTGCGGTGCAGGGTCGTGACATCGTGCGTGCCTCGCCCGACATGATGGGCGGTGGTCGTGTGGACATTACGCTCAATGGCGAAGGCGAAGATAAAATGATTGCTTTGACCTCGCCGATGGCGGCAGGACGTGATCGCATTGCGATCGTGCTCGATGGTCGCTGCATTAGTGCGCCGGTCGTGCAACAAGTGCCACTGGGCAAGCAATTTCAAATTACGGGTCTCAACGCACCTGGCGAAGCGGTTTCTCTGGCGAAAAACTTGATGAATCCGATCAACAACCCACTGAAAGTCGATGAAGAACGCACCGTTTCGCCGACCCTCGGTGCCGCCGTGGTCAAGCAGGGCGTGATGTCTGGTCTTATCGGATTGGCGGCGACGTTTGTTTTCATTTTGATTTACTATCGTTTTGCCGGCTTCGTCGCTTTGGTCGGTCTGGTCATCAATACGGTCATGCTGTTCGGCATCATGGCGATGTTTGGCTTTGCGTTCTCGCTGCCGGGGATCGCGGGGATTGTTCTCACCATCGGGATGGCAGTTGACGCGAACGTGCTCATCTACGAGCGACTGCGCGAAGAGATTGCGGCTGGCAAGTCGGTGAAAAATGCGCTGGCAATTGCCTATGAAAAAGCCTTCACCGCGATTTTCGATTCCAACTTCACCTCCTTGATTACGGCGCTGCTGTTGTTCTGGCGTGCGAGTGGCACGGTCAAAGGCTTTGCGATCACACTTACCATTGGTCTCGTGGCTTCGATGTTTGCTTCGATCCTCGTAACGCGTGTGTTGTTCCGCTGGTGTGTGGACAAGAACATGATCAAGACCTTCAAGTTCGCCAATTTGATTCGTCCAAGTAGCATCGACTTCTTGGGCAAGCGTGGAGCGGCTGCGGCCATTTCTTTCGCGCTGATCTTCGCCTCTGTCGGTGTGTTTTTTGTGAAAAAAGATCAAGCACTGGGCATTGACTTCACCGGTGGCACCATCATCACCTACAACATCGGACAATCTTCCTCGCTACCCTTTGCAGACGTGGAGAAAGCCATCAAAGGAATGACCTTGAGCAAGGCAGCGGTGCCCTTGGAGGAAAACAACCTGCTTACGGGTCGATTGCTTACCGTGCGATGCGATAACAGCGACGCTCCTGCCATCGAAGAACTTTTGGCCAAGACCTTTCCTGAAATCGAAAAGGAGCAGCTACAGCCAAGTCGTGAAGAAGTTTCCGCATTATTGGGCAAAGAATTCCTAATGGATTCCGGCCTCGCTTTGTTGATGGGCATGTTCCTGATTTTCCTCTACGTCAGCATGCGCTATCGCTTGTCCTTTGCCGTCGGTGCGATCATAGCCTTGTTCCACGATGTGATTCTCTCCTGCGGCTTGGTGGTGATTTTTGGCAATCAGCTTTCGTTGATTCACATTGCGGCGATCCTGACCATCGCGGGTTACTCGATCAATGACACCGTGATCATTTTCGACAGGATTCGTGAAACGCTTCGCTACAGCACCAAGAGCTTGAAAGAGATCATGAACGAGGCGATCAACGCCACCTTGTCACGGACGGTGTTGACCTCCGGTGCGACATTGTTCTCCGTGGCGGCACTGTATGTTTTTGGTGGTCAATCGATGCAGGATTTCTCGCTGATGATTTTGATTGGCATCATCGTCGGAACCTATTCGTCGATTTTCGTCGCATCGGCCTTGGTGCTGTGGTGGGCAAAAATCAACAAGGCGGATTACCGCGAGAGTGAAGAGACCAAGGCCAGCGCCGTGGAAGTGGTGGGTTAATCACTTCGCCTCGATCCACTGGCGGGTCTCACCGAGATCCGCTTGATACCAACCGGGAAAGCCTCGCCATGAGACTTTCCCGTTGTTGTCGGTGGTCAGTTCTACTCGCGTGTGCCACTCGCGATTGATGAGATCGAGGAATACCTGACCGCGCGGGCGGATGCTCCAGTCACGATTCCAAGAGGCCGCCTGTGGTTTCCAGTGCGAGCCTTCCCAGAAGCCCCAGAGCAAAAAGCCGTGGTAGGCTGGGTGACTGAACGTGGCAATCAATAGGTCGCGCGTGAAGTCGGCAGCGAGTTCTTCATCAGCGGAGGTGACGACATCATACTCGGTGATGATTTGTTTCGGCACGACCTGGGCAAATCGATCGGTCATCGCCCATACTTCCATCGGCGAGGGTAAGAACGATTCATCGAAATGCGCTTGATTGCCGAGTCCTGCGACCGGATAGCCGTCTTTTTTTAGAGCTGCGAGATACTCATACGTGCCGTCCGACTGCGGTCCGGGTCGGAAAATTTGGTCTTCGTTAACAAAGAACGGCCCTTTACTGAGTGACCGCGCGAGATCAAAGACCTCGCGGTCGAGTCGTTCCAGTCCAGGTTGTTTGGTCAGCAAGTCCGCTCCTTGCCACGCGACGGGGTGATTGATCACATCCCATTCGCAGACGCGATCTCCGACAAAATCCATGCGCTCTCTGGTGCTGTCGAGAAAATGTTGCTTTACGAAAGCGGCATCCTTGCCGTGCAGATTGTGCGGGCGAGCGGTCTGCATGAGGTAATGTCCACGCACGGCGATGTGGCGGTCTTTGAGCCATTGGAAACTGGCATTCAGTTGATCATTGCGCTGCTTCTTGCGATCGGCGCTGAGCCGCGGCTCCCAGGGGAAATCTTTGAGGTCATTTTCGAAAACGACCATGCTGAAATTTTCCTCAACGATGCGGCGGTATTGCTCGGCATCGGGAGTGGTGCGGGTGAGGTAATCGACATTGACCGCCGAGCCAAAGCCAAAGGCGTGGCGCTTGAGGTCGAGCGTGACTTTTTTTCCGGCGAGTGGCTGGCCCTTTTCATCAACAAACGTGGCGCTGAGGTTGGCCTTGCGCATGGTTTCGATACGCTCTTGCGCTGCCTTGCGCCATGGAGCATTGGGCTCTCGACCTTCATAGGTGCGACGTGTCCGCGGGAAGTGACTGACATCGGTTTTGGGCGGGTAGTGAAAGAGCTCGACGCGCGAAATTTCCACGCGTTGCACTTGTTGGGCGGCGAGCAAGATGAACTGCAACCGGTCGCTGGCAATGTCGCTTTCCGCCATCAGTAGCACGGGATAGTCCTGCCACTCGCGTGAGAGGGCGAGCTCGAAATACGACGAAAAAGCGGGATAGGGAGCGGCGCCGTGTTGCCATTTTGCGATCAAGGTGGCGCGCGGAGAATCGACACTGCGGCAACGGATGATGGCCAACAGCGGGCTGCCTTTGGCGATTTTTTGCGGCGCGGTCGCGGTGACCGAATGTTGTGCCGCAAATGGCTGGGAGGGATCGGCTTTCGTGACATGCATCTGCACAACGCCATCGGGCAATGACTGTTGTTTGCCGTGTGATGCAAAGACGTAAGCCGATGGAGGCTGCGTGGCAATGCGCGTGCCGCCCGCGGGAGGCTGGATGGCCGAGAGGGGGAGGACGAGCAGAAGAGCGAGGAAATACTTCATTGGGGTTTGGTTAATCTTGCTCACGCTACTCTGATCCCGACGAGCCTGCCAATCACAAATCCTGCCCTAACGTCGGCACAAAAAAAGCTCTCGGGAGTCCGAGAGCTTTTTATGAGAAAAGTTGCGATGGTCTTATTCCTCTTCGATGTATTTCTTGTGACCTTCTTTTTTCAAGTCCTTCGCAGCAGCGGCTAGCTTTGTCACCTCGTCCATTTTGTTTTCGAGGAAAGCAGTTTCCATTTTGCAGAAAATGACAAACGTTTCTCCCATCAGTCGGCGGTAGTCGGCAATGGCTTTTTCTTTTTCTTTGGGATCAGGAATCATGTCCAAGATGAAATCAGGAACGGTTTCTAATCCTTTCAAAGTCGCTTGTTGTGCTTTACGTGCTAGCTCAGCTCCTTTGACGGGATCTTTTTCTTTATTGATCGCCTTGAACGCCGAGTTCATCGACTCCATTTGTTTGCCGAGAGGACTATCCTCAGCATGAAGTGAAAGAGATGTTGCAACGAGGACGCAGAGAGTCGACAAAATCGTTAGTGTTTTCATAACGCAAAAGTAGTAAAAAAAAGAACCCAGTCTGTCAAGATCCAAGCGGGTGGAGAAGAGTGAAGGGTGGGTTAGTGGGTGTTGATCTTTTTGGTGAAATCGGGCTTGGGGAGTCGACGCATTTGATCAAAATCTCCTTCTTCACAGCAGCGCACAAAGCCTTCGGCGTAGCTTTTGAGTTTGTCCCAAGAATCGCGAATTTCAGAGGCTTCTTTTTGGCTAATCGAGTTATCGAGAGCCGCGAGCGAGATCATTTGCAGCATTTGGGAGAATTGGCTAATGATCTCATGTGTCGCAGGCAGCACTTCAAAACCGCTTTTGCAGGAACTCTCTGGATTGCGAACAAAACAGCCCCCAGCCTGTTGGCACAGCCATTCGATGATGGAGGGATCTTGACTGAGTGCCATCAGCGTAGCCACTCTTTCCAATGGGTTGCGACTGCCACCACCATCGGTAGTCGGTTTCTCGGCCCATTTGTAGACAAGCGATAGCGAAATGCCCATTTCGGCAGCAATCGCCTTGGGGCTCACTTGCTCGAATACCTTGCGCAACACATCGTGGCTTTCCATGAATTGATCCTAGCGAAATGCATTGTCTTCACAAGACAATTGCGTGGCTTCATCGCTCAATCTCGATGGTCCTGTCTGGTGAGTTCGTCGGTAATCCATGAGCGAAGCATGGAGTATCGTTGATGCAATTGCGGGTCCTCGGCGATGACCGCATCGGCGAGGGCGCGCGCTTCGCGCAGCAATGTGGTGTCGGCAAGGAAATCGGCGAATTTCATTTCGGCCATGCCGCTTTGTGCCGTGCCTAACACATTGCCAGGGCCGCGCAGGCGAAGGTCGACTTCTGCAATCACAAAGCCGTCATGGCTATCGACGAGAGCTTGAAGTTTCTCCAGCGCTTCCGGCGTTTTGCCGTCGGTGAGCAAGATGCAGTACGACTTGTGCTCACCCCGACCAATCCGTCCGCGCAACTGATGCAGCTGCGCGAGACCAAAACGCTCGGCGTGATGGATGATCATGATGTTGGCATTGGGGACATCCACCCCGACCTCAATCACGCTCGTGGCCACCAGCGCTTGGGTTTCGTTCGCACGAAATGCCTGCATGATTTGCTCTTTCTCCTCGCCGCTCATTTTGCCGTGAAGCACACTGACTTGATGGGGCTTGAGACGTTTTTGCCATTTCGGAAAAGCTTCGGTCGCGGCCTCGGCTTTGACGTTTTCGGACTCGTCCACGAGCGGATAGACCAGATAGGCTTGTCGACCTTCCTCCAGATGCTGTCGCACAAAGGCGGTGATGTCGGAGATTTTGGCATCCTTGCGCAGCGCCGTGATCACCTTGCCGCGATTGGCCGGCCTTTCATCCAGCACCGAGACATCGAGATCGCCGTAAAGGGTGAGGGTCAGCGTGCGCGGAATCGGGGTGGCGGTCATCACCAGCACATCGGGTTTGACGCCATGGGAAATCAGTTGCGCGCGCTGGGCGACGCCGAACTTGTGTTGTTCATCGATGACGACAAAGCCGAGGTCGGTAAAAGTGCTGGCATCGTAGAGCAAGGCGTGAGTGCCAATGATGATTTGAGCGTCTTCCTCCGCCGCATGAGATTGCTCCTCGCGATTGCCGGTGCGCAGTGACAATCGCACGCCGAGTGGCTCCAGCCACTTGCGAAAGGTGAGGTAGTGTTGCTCGGCGAGAATTTGCGTGGGAGCCATCAGCGCGGCCTGGCAGCCCGAATCGATCGCGAGCAACATGCTGGCCATGGCGACAAAGGTTTTTCCCGATCCGACATCGCCCTGCAGCAAGCGATTCATCGGTCGCTGACTGCGCATGTCAGCGACGATTTCCTTGATCGAACGCTTTTGCGCGTTGGTGAGATCGAAGGGTAGCGATTGGTAAAATGCCTTGAGCAAGGTGGTTTTTTGGCCGAGAGAGCGACCCGCGAAATCGAGATGGCGGGCGCGACGCCAGACGACATTGAGTTGCAGGGTGAAAAATTCTTCCAACGCAAAACGTCGACGTGCCTGCTGGGCATGCTCCAGATTTTCCGGAAAATGAGCGAGTTGCAGATCCGCCATGCGAGTGCGCTGTGGATCGACGGAAAAAGACAGCTCCGCGCTCGATGGTTCGATGCGATGCAGCAACGTATGCTGGATCTCGCGCAAGCGGCGTTGGGCGATACCGCTGATGTTTTTGTAAATCGGCACCACGCGATCGATGTGGATCGATTCCGCGCCCTCATCGCGGATGATTTCGAACTCCGGGTGATCGATGACAAGTTTGCCCTTAAAATCCTTCACCTTGCCATAGACAATCACCTCATGCCCGGCGGCGAGCATTTTGGCGAGAAAGGGCATATTGAACCAGCGACAGGTAATTTTGTTCGAACCAAAAACGCCACCGCTGCCATTGAGAATGATCGCTTCATAAGCCGAGTAAGAAGCGGCATAGCGCATCGCACGGGCATCGATCACCATGCCGCGCAGGCAGACCGGTTGAGCGGTGGGCATGATGGGAAAAGCATCAAACTGGCGTCGGTCCTCATGCCGCTTGGGCAAGTGCATGAGCAGATCGTGATACGTCTTCAAGCCCGCCGCCGAGAGAGCAGAAATTTCCTTAGGCGTCAGAAAAGAAGATTTCTCCAGCAGATTGCTCGCGGAGAGAAATGGCACAGAATCAGGCATGCGGTGAGCAGAAACTGCCATAAAAAAGAGCACCTTGCCAACAACAAATGCTCAT
>JBDLWB010000045.1:0-14686 GCA_039804425.1 Verrucomicrobiota bacterium | reverse complement strand
GTCGATCACAAAACGGCTTACCATCAAGCACAGCAACGCATGCATCACTTGCGCCAACAACGCAGCAGTCGACTCGAAGCGCAAATGATCCAAAAAAAACACGGTAGTCGTAAGCAGGGCTCGAAGCAATGGCGCTAAAAACCTTACTCATCCCTCCAAGAAATCATCCCTCTCACATCACATGCTTGTCAAAAAGCGCGGAAGCCGCTAGTTTGGCGATGTGACACAACCCACCGACACTTCGATTGCCTCGCAAGACTACTTGGAGCAAATCTTTCAGCTCATTGCACTGAAAGGTTACGCGCGCTCGGTGGACATTGCCGCAAACCTCGGCGTCTCGCAGGCCAGTGTGTCTGCGATGCTGAAACGCCTCGGGACCGATGGCCTTGTCGTCTATGAAAAGTATCGCGGCGTCATCCTCACCGAAAAAGGCAGCGATTTGGCGCAATACATCATCAAGCGCCACGAAGTCCTCACGCGACTTCTGCGCCACTTCGGCGTCGATGAAGAAACGATCTATCGCGACGTTGAGGGCATGGAGCACCACATCTCTTCGCAAAGCCTCAAAGCATTCACACTACTCGCGAATGAGCTCGATCAAAACGAATCGCTCCGCGAATCGCTGTTGAAAAAAATCGCCAAGCACCAAGCGTAAGATCAATTTTTGTTAGATTTGCCCATTCCACTTTCGTCCGATCCAGAACAATGTGGCGAGCAACACCAAGACGCTGATGACCAGCGGATGTTGCCATAAAGCCACACGCATTTCGAGCGGACGCGGCTCGGGCAACGCCCTGATTTCTTGCATCAACTTCGGCAAATCCTCCGGCTCCATCATCCGACCGCGCGCGATACGCGCCATTTCTTCTAACACTTCCGGCCGCGCCGGCTGACCCGTTTTCTCCCATGACTCACTCTGTGCCAACAGTTTGGCTTCCACGGCAGGAGCATCATCGTTCGCGATCGATGCACGCAATTTCCACTCGCCCGGAGCCGCAATCTGAGCTCGCCCCGTAAAGCTTCCCCATGCGTTTTCGCTCTTCACCATTTCTAACACCTGCGTTTGACCTGCAGGCGATGTCAGCGACAAAACCACTGTACCCTCCTGCAAAGGAGCTCCATTGCGATCAAACGCATTCGCCGTAAAGCTAACAGTATCTCCTGGCGATGGTCTTTCGGGCGTGTAAAACAATCGCACGCGCTGTCCTGCCGCCATGTTGCGTTGATACGACATCCATCGCGCTACTTGTCCCCAAAAACGATAATGATATTTGTCTTCCACACCACGCCGCCAACGCCAGGCGGAGTCAATGCCCATGAATAAAATTTTCCCGCTCCCTGAGGTTTTGGTCACGATCAATGGCACTCGACCATAAGCTCCGACACTGCGATTCGCATGCACTGCCAAAACCGATGTGCCAGGCTTGGCTCGCTCGACAGCCGCATGCCAATAAAAGCCCGGTAATCCTCGCCATACTTGCGGATTATCTTCTTCGGTATCACCGAGCATCGTCAAAAGCGACGAAGCGCCATCGGTCGTCAACGCCAAGGGCGATGGAGCGTTTTCCACAATGCCCGTTTTTTTCGTCGCATCATACGCCACAGGAAGTAAGTCGGATAACGCCGATTCACGTAGGGAAAGCTGGTTCCCTTGCGCGCCTGGCATGAAGACTAAGCCGGATGCCTGATTCTCGACCAATCCACGAATCAATTCGCATTGCTCTTTGCTCAATTGATCGGCAGCAAGCCCGACATCCCCTAGGAAAATCACATCATACTGCGCCAAGTCCTCAATCTTCTCGGGAAAGGCCGCGATGTAGTCAGGCCCACCGCCGACCCCAAGCTGGGGATGAAATAACAAACACGATAACTCCACACCTGGATCCCGAGACAGGGCATTGCGCAAAAATCGATACTCCCAACGTGGCAATGACTCCACCACCAATACGCGAATTTTTTCAGGCTTTCCTGCAATCGTAAACTTTCGTGCATTGTTCGATGCCACAAGCTCTCCTGGTGACATGGGAAAGGAAAGCTCCATGGTCGATGTGCCTTCTCCTTCGAGCTTCCATAAGATCGAATCATAGGTCGTCTGATTCGCAGGCAGCACGATGGTCTTGCTGCGCTCACGCCCTTTTTCATCGCGCAATCGCAAGATCGTGCGCACTTCACGCTCGAGACTATTGCGAATGGAAAAGGGAATTTGCATGTTCTCCCCCACAATCCCATAGGTCGGCGCATTCACCGCGAGCAAATCCAAATCCGGTAGTCGCTGCGCAGAACCCGCTGAAATCGTAAATAGGGGAATGTTGCGTAGCGAAAATTTCTGCGCTACTCCGACCGGTGGCTGCCCTTGGTTCCAATCACCATCAGATATCACAATCGCAGCACGCAAGTTGTCTTCTTTTTCTAACAATTCTTCAAGTGGCGCACTCAAGTCCGACCCCGCACTTTGCTGTTCCGCAGGATCTTCGGGCACGGTGGAAAAGGAGCGTACGACCACTTCATTTCGACCATCGTCCGCGAGTTGTTTCCACCACGGCGCATCGATGACTTTTTGCACGAACTCGGCACGCTTCACCACTTCACGCTGAGGAGAGAGAACCGCTGGCAATTCGGCATCGGTCGTCTGCATGGATTGGGAAGCATCCCACAACAATGCAATGCGTGGCTTAGTGGTGGGCTCGATCACAGTCCGCCACTCGGGCTGCCATAGCAAGGCAACGACCAACAACGCAATCAAAAATCGCAACACTTCCAAACCAGCGCTGCGTCGACTTCTGGCGCTGCGTCGATATCCCATCCCGCACAACCATGCCATGACCACCAGCACCAAGATGCCTATCAGCAATTGACTGAGGCTTGGCGAGAAATGCAATTGTTGGAATGAAATGGTCACGAGAAAAAATCAAGAAATCACGGAAGATGAAGCTCCCTCAGTCACCTGAGAAGATTTGGGCAAACATAACATCGCCTCAACAAATAAAAATGCTAGCATGGCAAGCAGAAACCAAGTCCAGAGTTCACGCTGTTCGCCTTCACCGATGGCAGTCGCATTTTCTTCGAATTGCCGAAATCGCACGTCGCTCATCAAGCCCGCAACATCTTCAGCATCGATAACAAATCGATCGAGCTCTGCTTGACTCACATTGCGAGCCACCACGCGGTCATTCATCTGATACACTCCTGCACGATACATCGGGTCGACATCTCGCTCTGCATCAGCATCCATGCGAATGGGCATCGATGCTTCGCGCAATACCGCATCCGCCGCTGGGACGTCATCAAACGATGCCGCATCGAAACGCGCGACACCTTCCATTACCGCACGCTGCATGGCCGGAAGGAGCAAGTGCGCATCACCCAAGTTGCTCCAACGATAATCCGGCAAGGAGGAAAAAAACCAAACTGTCCCACGCTGACGCACCAGCCGAGATAAAAACGGCGAACCGTCATCCCACTTCGCCAATGTGGTCAGTGACGCATCAGCTGGTAACACCACTTGCTTTTTGATCGCACGCAAACTTTGCCCCAGCAACGACTGGCCGTGGATCGTATCACGGAGTAACCCATCATCTCTCTGCCAATTATCTAACAAAAAAAACTTTCCAGTGGGCGCCGTATCGACGGCAGACCAAGATGCATTCATGAAAGATTCATCGGAATGCTTCTGTGGCGGAAAGAACAAGACTTGCCCACCTTGTTCCACGAAATTCTGCAAAGCCAGCGCTTCATCAGCCGCAGGAAATGGAACGGACCATACCACGGCAGCGTAACCGGCCAATTGCGGCAATCGCGAACGAAACTCCGCAGGCGCAATGACATCCACTTGTTGGTTTGCGTAGCCTAGCGGAGCGGCGGCAGCGGCGAGATATTTTCTCGCTTCACCTGACTCCCCCACGACTAAGGATCGCACAGCCTGAGCTGCGGCATAGCGAAAATACACGCGATGATCCCGCTCGTTCGTGTCTGCAGGCAAAGACAAAAAACCATGACCTTGCGCGCTCTCAGCACCCACTGCCACGCGTTTTTGAAATCGCATTTGCTGTCCCTTGACCTCAATGGTTTCACTTGTCACCGCTCCCCTATGAGAGAGATTGAATGGCAGGCGCAAGACCTGCCCCCCATCGTCCGACCTCTGTATCTGCAGATCGAGAACCAATTCATTGCCGATGCGCTGACTTCCTAACAATTGCAAGGATAGGTTCTGCGCACTCGTCTGAGTCAGCGAAAGCAATCGCACGACGGGAGGAATCGCGACACTTTGTAACGTCGCTACCGCGCTGCTCCAACGTTCGTCATCTACCTTCCAGTTGCTTGCTTGCATGTCAGACACAATCCAAATCTCCGCTTTACCAGCTTGAGATTCTAACAAGTACTCTGCTGCACGCTGAACCATCATCGGTACATCGGCGATTGCATCAGTCGCACGCACACTGGTCAATTCCGTCAAACGCTCCGGCGATGGCACATCCTGAGCACGCATGCTAGCAGAATCGATCATCACCAATCGGGTCGCATCCATGGTTTTCATGGCCGCACGAACACGATCCAACGCCAACTCGCGCTTGCTCGCTGTGGCACCATCCACCACCAACTCCATCGAGGGCGATCGATCAAGCAACAAAACTACCGTATCCACTCGCCCCGCTCCCCAACCAAGCCAACCGCCAACCATCGGACGAGCGACGGCAAAGGCAAGACAACTAAGCGCTAAGGTTCGCGCGGCGAGAATCAGATAGTGCCGCCATTTTTTCTTCCCGCGCGACTCACGCGTGGCCTTCAACAAAAACTGCATCGCCGCCCAGGGAACGGTCTTATGCCGACGTCGATTCAGCAGGTGAATGATCACCGGGATCGACGCTGCCAGCAAAAACCACAGCCCTGTTGCTTGATAAAATGACACTGATTTCGATGACAAAATGTTTCTCCTAACCCTTTCCTTTCTTCGGCAATCGATGCAACAAAAAGTCGCGCAATAACGGCTCTAAAGGTGAGTCCGTGGTGACCAATTGGTAGTCAGCATGAACTTTGTGACAGGCTTGTTTCACACGTAGCAAAAAGTCGCGTAAGGCATGCTGGTATTCCTCGGCAACCAACTGCGGCTCGACCACCAACGAAGTTTGATCTTCGAGGTCGACGAAGCGATGCGGTCGATCGAATTGAAATGCGATCTCTTGCGGATCCATCAAATGAAACACACAGACGTCGTGCTTGCGGTAGCGCAAATGCTGCAATGCCTTCTCGAACTCGGACGTTTCGCAAAACAAATCAGAAAGAATCACAACCACGGCGCGTTGCGCGATTTTTTCCGCCACCTGATGCAGCGCATCGACGAGCCCAGTTTGTCCCATCGGCTTAAGCTCTTGTAGCGTTTGTTGAATCAATGACAAATGCGCCGGATTCCGACGCGGCGGAATCTCACGATGCAACGCCTCGCGACAAAGGGAAAGCCCGACGGCATCTCCCTGGTTGACGAACAGATAGGATAAATTCGCTACCACACGACTCGCATATTCGTATTTCGGCATCCCTCGATCGCTGAAGGCCATCGACGCCGAGTGATCGATCACAAAGTACGCTCGCAAGTTGGTGTCGGCCTCAAATTCTTTGATGTAGTATCGATCCGATCGCGCGAAGGCTTTCCAATCAAGCCGTCGCGTGTCATCGCCGGGCACATACTTGCGATACTCCGCAAACTCCACCGAAGAACCGCGATGCGGAGAACGATGCCGCCCTGCGACATTGCCGAGCATGGGCATACGCGCCTCGAGCGGAATCGCTCCGAGCCGGGCGAGCAAGTCATGATCGAACAAGGATTCAGACACAGCTAGATGGGGTCGGAAAAATTACGTGGGGATTTGCGCAGCGCTGCGCATTTCCTCGATCAAGCGCTCAACGACTTTTTTCGATGTCATGCCCTGCGATTCAGCGGCGAAGTTCGTGATCACGCGGTGAGCAAGCACGGGCGCGGCGACTGCTTCGATGTCTTCCAACCGCACCATGTACGATCCCTTCAACGCCGCACGCGCTTTGGCACCGAGAATCAAATACTGCACCGCACGAGGGCCAGCGCCCCAGCCAACGAGCTCTTTCAACCACGCAGGAGCCTCGGGCTCATGTGGTCGCGTTTTGCGGACGATGGCAACGGCGTAATCGTAAATGTGATCGGGCACAGGAACACGACGCACCAACTGCTGAAAGGCCAGAATTTTTTCACCGCTCATCAGCGGCTGAAGCGTATTCTTTGCGGCACCAGTCGTTTCACGCGCAATGCGCTTTTCTTCCTCGGCGGAAGGATAGCCGACCTCGATCAAAAACATAAAGCGGTCCAACTGTGCTTCGGGCAGTGGATACGTGCCTTCTTGCTCAATCGGGTTCTGCGTGGCCAATACAAAAAACGGCGGCGCAAGCGGGTAGGTTTTCCCCAGCACCGTGACCTTTTGTTCTTGCATCGCTTCGAGCATGGCCGATTGCGTTTTTGCGGGCGCGCGGTTGATCTCATCTGCTAGCACGATGTTGGCAAAAAGTGGACCTTGGATGAACTCAAATTGACGACGTCCACCTACGCCCGACTCTTGAATGATGTCCGTTCCTGTGATGTCTGCGGGCATCAAATCGGGCGTGAATTGAATGCGGTGGAAGGACAGAGCAAAAGTCTGCGCCACCGAAGAAACAAGCAAGGTTTTCGCGAGACCAGGCACGCCCATAAGAAGCGCATGCCCTCGAGCAAATAGACAAATTGCCAAATTCTCGATCACCTGTTGTTGTCCGATGATCACCTTGCCCAGTTCATCTCGGAAAGCCTGATACATTTGCCCCAATTCATCAATCGCCGCAACATCGTCAGGAGGAAGACCGTGAGAAGGAGTCAAGGGAGTGACATGGGTAAAATCAGCAGGTGCGTCCATGAGATTGTTCTTTCTTTCGCTACGCTAAACGCCCTAGGGAATTTTGTCGAGGGATCTGTGAGAAAACTTCTTCGCTCGATGTGCAACTTTGGTGATTGATTTGCCTCGCGCACCGCGTAGCAAGAATGATGAAAACCCTCGCCCGCATGTGCTGCTTCTCCGCAGCCCTCTTTTTCACTAGTCTTTCCGCCCAAGAAATCATCGACTTGTTTGATGGCAAGTCGCTCGCTGGATGGCAAGCAAAGGATCACTCGACCATTTGGTCGGTGCACGACGGCTGCCTCGTCGGCGAAAACGATGCACAAAAATCTGGATCCATTCTTTGGACCAAGGCATCGTTCACCGATTTTGTCTTTGAAACGGAGTTTTCTTTCTCAGGCAACATCGATTCGGGGATTTTTCTGCGCCATGAAAATGAACAAATCCAGATCGGCACTTCGCGCTCGCTGCATCGCGACATGACCGGATCTCCCTACATTGCCAACAAAAAAGGCTATCCCGTGGAGGCTGTTGGCGCAGCTTTACTGCTCAAGAAAAATGACTGGAACCACCTGCGCATCGAGGCACGCGGGCGCAAGTATCTCGTGGCACTCAATGGCAAACAAGTGCTGGATTACACCACAGATCTCAATCAACCGAGCGGACCCATCGGGCTACAAGTCCATCCGGGCGTGGCGATGAAAATCATCTTCCGCGCGCTAAAGATCACCCCGATCCAGCGCTGATCGATCAATTGGCAACCAAGGCAAATTTCAGTTCGCCCTCGGAGACCACTTCGCCATTGACCAAGCAACGGACTTTGGTTTGGCCGATTGAGCCACGGATTTTGATGACCTCTGCTTCGATGAACAAGGTGTCGCCTGGCAACACGGGCCGACGCCATTTGACGTTGTCGGCACTCATGAAGTAGCCAATTTTCCCTTGATTCTCGGGCTTGCGCAGCATCAGCACGGAAGACACTTGTGCCATCGCCTCGAGCTGCAACACACCCGGCATCACCGGATGCCCAGGGAAATGCCCAGGGAAAAACGGCTCGTTCATCGTCACGTTTTTCACGCCCGTGCACTTGGTGTCGCCCTCGAAATCGACAATGCGATCGACCAGCAAGAAGGGATAGCGATGAGGCAAAATTTTCAATACATCGTTGATGTCCAACACCGCTTCACCACTCGGAATTTTGATCGGTGGCACCATTGAGCGCATGCGACTGTATTCGCGCTTCACCGTCGCTGCCATTTTGGTATTAGGCCCGTGACCTGGCTTGACCGCGATGACGTGCCCGAGAATCCGCTTCCCAGAAAGCATGAGGTCGCCAATCACATCGAGCGCCTTGTGGCGGGCGAATTCGTTCGGGAAACGCAGTGCCTCCTTGGACATCACTTCGTTACCTCGCACAACCACGGCGTTCTCGAGTGACCCACCTTTGATCAGACCCTTGTCGAGCAAGGGCTTGACGTCCTCGTAGTAAACAAAGGTGCGCGCCGAAGCGATTTCTTTTTCATAAAGCTCCGGTGTCACTTCCGAGGAAAAGTACTGCGTGAAACGACCATCCGGGCCGACGTTGGTGACGGAGACGCGAAATGTCGGGCTAGGCACGATGGTAATGAGGCAGCCATCGCCTGTTTCTTGATGAATCGGTTCACGAATTTCCCAAATCCTGCGCGGCGCTTTTTGTGCGACGATGCCAGCCTTTTTGATCAGTTCCACGAAGGGACGCGCCGAGCCATCGCCAATCGGTGGCTCGTTGGCATCCATCTCGATGATGGCGTTATCGACCCCCATGCCGGTAAGCGCGGAAATGACATGCTCCACCGTGTGCACTTTTACCGGACCATCAGCGAGCGTGGTGGCGCGTTCCACGGTTTTCACCTTGTCGACATCGGCATCGATGAACGGTTGATCCGCGAGGTCAATGCGGCGAAACTTAAAACCATGCCCCTCAGGAGCGGGCTTGATCGTCAGCGAAACTTTCTCGCCTGTGTGCAAAGAAGTTCCTTCCAGAGTAGCGGCAGAGGCAAGCGTATGTTCGTATTCGGTAGCCATGTTCGCGACTCTTGTAGGGACAAAATGCCGCAGTGCCAAGCCTCATTTTTCGTCGCGAAGGAGTCCCACCTCCAAGCCCATCCCTATCGATTCAAGGCAGTGAGGCGAGACGCCTCAGCCACGAAATGCCCCCCAGGCGGATTGATGATTCGCTCAGCGCCAAAGATACGATTTCTTCGAAGCAATTTCTTTTCCCTGATGTCGAAAGCTCACGCGCCACGCCAAGACGCGCCCATTGCGCTGATAATCGGTGCCGACCACCGAGAAATAGGCATCAAAGCGCTTTTTCGCGATGCCGCTGGTACGAAATGACTTGACTCGACTACCACTGGATGCTTGCAGGTATTCAAATACGACTTCGACTTCTTGTCCGCGAAATGCATCGTCGTTCCAAATGATGTGGTAGTATTGACCGACTTTTTGCAAGCGCTCCTCCACCGTCACTGCGCCGTGCAGCAAGCGTTGCACTTCTCCGCGCGCCATCAGGTCGTTTTTCTCGCGAAACATCGATTCGCGCAAATGATACTGCTTCACCGTCAATCCCTGCGGATCTCCGGAGCATGATGCCAAAACGACAGCCACGAGTGCCAACAACCATTTCATCGTGGCAGAAGTATCATCGAAGGATGGGTAGGAACCAAGCAAAAAGATGCCATGCGATGTTTCAACCGCCTACGCGCACCTGCCGACGGATCAAATCCAGCGCCGATTGACTCGCGGCTTTTTTGAAACCATTCCGATCGCGCAAATGAAAGACTTTCTCCGTGACTGTCTCTTGACCACGCTGCGCCAGCGCAAGCCAAGCCGTGCCCACGGGTTTTTCGACAGAACCCCCACCAGGACCTGCGATACCTGTGATCGACACAGCGATGTCGGCACCGGAGACTCGCAAGGCTCCCTCAGCCATCTGCCGCGCGACTTCCTCGCTGACCGCACCGTACTTTTCCAAATCCTCTGCCTTCACCCCGAGTTGCTCGACTTTGGCGCGATTCGCGTAGGTCACGAATCCCTGCACAAACACATCACTACTCCCCGCCACATCGGTCAAGCGCGACGCAATCAAACCTCCCGTGCAACTTTCTGCTGTGGCTAAAGTTTTTTTTGCATCGCGCAATTGGGCCAGCACGACCGACTCTAACGAATCACCACCTTCGCTGATGCATTGCGGACCGAAGGTTCCCAGTGCGATCTGACGACCTTGCGCAATCGCCGACTGATCACCGATCAATCGCAGATCCACTTCGGAAATTCGCGCGCAGTAACCATATTCGAGGCCCGCGATTTGCGCTAAGGAATCGTCAATGGCCTGATGAAAATCACTTTCTCCTACTCCCGTGAATTTCAACTCGAGCATCGTGCGCTGCGCCGATACGCCCGCTAGGGAACGCAACCGAGGTTCGACTTCAGCAAAAAACATCGGATACAACTCACGCGGTGGGCCCGGCAAAAGAAAGATGGCACAAGGACGCACGGGGTTCATCCGCGGTGGCACGTAAATGCCTGGTGCCGTGCCATTGCCATTGGGCAACACATCCGCACCTACAGGAGCCTGCGCCTGCTTACGGTTGGTCGGCGCCATGACTTTTTTCCGCGAGGCGAAAAATTCTTCGAGCGAACGCATCGCCGCTTCGTCCTCGATCAGTTCACAGCCCAGCACCGCCGCTGTCGCTTCTCGTGTGACGTCATCACTTGTCGGCCCCAGCCCTCCGGTGACGATCACGACGTCGCTTCGCCGCACCGCATCGGCCAAGGTTTGTTCGATGATTTCCCCATCAGGAATGGTCGTCTGCCGCGCCACGCGCAAACCTAAACGAAACAACTCACGCCCCAGCCAAGCGCCATGGGTGTTTTGCACGTTGCCCAAAAGGAGTTCGCTGCCAGTGTTAATGATTTCAATGTGCACGCCCGCACCATGCACGAGAACAGCAATTCTTCAACTACGGATTCACCACCGAGACTCGTTTACTCCGCTCCCCCAATTTGACTGCGCTCGATGAGATCAATCACCAATCGCTTGGTACCAAACTCCTCTTTGACCTCTCCCGTAATCCGAATTTTTCTTCCCACGAGCTTTTTCAAATCCGCTTCACTCATGTCTTTGGATTGATGCATGACCAAGTAGCGACCACAAACGCTCGAATCCTTCACCCCACTGTCATCAAATTCTAGATAGATCGTTTTTTGAGAATCACTAAGCCGAACGTTGACCAATGTCTCAGTAACACTCACTTTTGCATTCATTTGCTCACGCAACGCTTCGACTTCACGCGCTCGATATCCCCCTTTTCTCGGTGGCTTGGGAGTGGCTGGCTGAGCAGCAACTCCTTGCAACTCTAGTGCGCGACGCTCGATGTCGGCCAAGCGCTGTTTTTGATCCATTGGCGCGCTTGACTTCGGCTCGCGTTTTTTTTCCACACGCTCAACCTGATTGCGTGATACAACCTCAGAATCTGTCGGCTGATGCAACCATTTGACCAAGCCAACAGCCAACCCACCGATCACCACCAGTGCCGCGATCGCATACCAACCCGCACGAGAACTTTTCTGCGCGGACGCCAAAACAGGGCGAATCGCTTGTGGCGGTCGGGTGCTTGCCCCGACTGTCGTAAACAGGGGCGCGTGCTGCGAAACTTCTTCCATCACCAAGCTCGACAACGCTTGTTCGATGCCCATTCCTGGCGATTTGATTTTTTTCAACCACTGGCTGAATGGCCCCGCATTTCCCGCCGTCAACACTCGCCCTGTCCATGCCAATGCATTTTCTAACAACATGGAAAATTCTCGGAAAAAATTCCCTTTCTCTCGGTGACCCAGCCATTTCATCGGATCAATCGTAAAACGAAAGGAAACTCCATCTTGCTCGTTATCGCTGAGCTCGATCTCAGAGGGATCCAAATCCAACCAATCAACCTCATGCCCCATCTGCTGGCGCAGCCACATCATCATTTGCAGAACTTCTTCCGCTAACCAACGCGCCTGCTCCAAAGTCAGCGCAGTATGAGACAAATAATCGGCTAATGTTTTCCCCGAACGTACCGCTCGGATCAGATAGGGCATGTGATCGACTTCATCACAACCGCCATACAGAACACGGCATAAACCCGGATGCTGCAGTTGCTGCAGTTGCACGACTCCTTGCAAATAGGCAGTGATCTCCGCGCCGACTAAACCACGCTCTTCCTGCCCAAAAGGAAAGAAACGCTGCAAGCGGACCATTCCGCCCGACTCCCCATCCCGCGCCAAATACACCACACCTTCTGCATCTTGATGCAGAAGTTCTTCGATCTGGTAGCGGTTACTCGGCACACTCCACCTTTACCACGCGTGATCTCAAGACGACAATCCTCAATCTCACTTTTCCTGGCATAAAGCCAAATCTCGCAGAACCGCACGCAATCTTGTCACGGGCAAGCCAATCACATTATCGACATCACCTCGCAGCTCCCGAATGATCCAGTCGCCGTGCTCCTGCACCGCATAGCCACCGGCTTTATCAAGCGTGTTGACCGCTCGCAGGTAGTCTTGAATCACTTGATCACTCAAGTCTCGAAAATGCACTTCCGTGACTTCGTCAAAAACGTGTGACTGCCCCGTCTCGTCGACCACACATACCCCCGTACACACGGCATTAACCCGACCACTCAATGCACGCAGCATCGACTCGGCTTCGGCACGGTCTCGCGGCTTACCCAATGGTTTGCCATCAAGACAGACCAAGGTGTCAGCGCCGATCACCACGCGCCCAGGAAAGCGACGCGCCACTTCCTGGGCTTTCAACGCCGCATTGTGCCGACAAAGCTCACGAAAATCCACCCCCTGATCGTGCCACTCTTCCGCGGAGGATGGCACGACTTCTACCGACCAACCTTGGGCCGTCATCAAATCCCATCGACGCGGCGACGACGAGGCGAGAATCCACGCAGTCTTCATATCACTTGCCCTGCAAGATCGCCGCCATCTTGGCATCGAACTCAAAATTCATCTCACCCGCTCCTTTGACGGTTTCCCCTTCGAGCACCTGATACTCGCATATTTTCAAAGGCTTCACTCCACGAATTTGCGAAAAAACGTAGACCCGAATCGCCAATGCTTCGTTGCCTTTGGCACCAGGCAAACCCTTGACGGAATAACGAATGTGGTTGCTCCCATCGCGCACTCCTCCCATCACCAACTCTGCTTCTTTTGCGTTGCCAAATCGATGCTTGCTCACGCGGTTGACGGTGACTTCTACTTCACGACCCGGACAAAAGACATAGACTTTCGCAATGTATTTCGCCACTGGCATCGCCATCGGCACAGGCGGCACTTGCCCTGTCGGCGAAAAATCAGGCGTCGCGGTGATGTATTGAAAATCTCCTTTCGAAAGCTCTTTCCTCACCTCAGGCAAGGCAGCCAAACTCACAAATTGCGCCTGATCATACTTCCACCCCGTCCGCTCTTGCACGTAGTCGACCACTAACAAATTGTCTGTCGGCTGCCCGCCGACGTTGAAGTCGACTTTGCCGTAATACACCGACTTCGCCGTCCGACCATTGCGCTTGGTCTGCAAGTGCTGCAAATTCGTCAACGCAGGAGGCGCAGCAGGAAGTTCAAAAATCCCTTGCGGAAAAATCCGACGTTCCGAATTCAGTCGATTACGCACCGTCACCTGCCGATGCTCCGCCGTCACCTTGGCCCACGAAGCATAGTTTTTTTGCACCATCGCATTACGCCAAAAACCATAGACCGACTCCAATTGCTGGCGCAGCGCCACATCCTGAGCCAACGCCGAACTCACCAGTGCCATCAAAACCATGATCCATCTCATGTCACCCATCATAATCATTCCCCGACCCCGTGAAAAGCCAAATGACACCCCAAAAATCACCGGCATAGGTTCAGAAGACAAGTGTTACCGATGGTTTGACTGCACCCTTCACCATTGCCTCTTCACCGCCCACGCAACAAACCATGCTTAGGACCGAAAAACCACGATAATAGAAAAAATCCACTCTGACACAAGACCATGCAAGCGGAACTGGAAGCATCCAGCGCAAAGCTTACGGTCAACCCGATTAAGGTCGAAAGCACAGCTGTCATCACCGCGACCCCCAGCATCCGATCGAATCGATCGGTCCATAAAAAGGCCGTGGCACCCGGAGTAATCAACATCGCTGTCACTAAGACCAAACCCACGGACTTGAGCGCGACCACGATCGCGACGGACAGTAAGGCCAGTAAACCGTAATGCAACAGTCGCACGGGCAAGGCAATGACCCGAGCTTGCGCTTCGTCAAACATCCACAAAAGCAAATCCCGACGCTTGATCCACAACAATCCCATCACCAGCAGGGAGATGACGACGATGCTTGGCTTGTCTTTCTCCACGATGCCAAGAATGTGACCAAATAAAATGTGATCGAGATGCAAATCCGATGGCACTTTGTGAAACAAAACCAAGCCCACGGCAAACAAGCCGGTGAACACCACTCCCATCGCGGTGTCTTCTTTGATCCGGCTCACCCGCTTGACCCAGCCGCTGCCGACGGCACAAAAAAAACCTGCCACCATCGCTCCGAGAAATAAGGGCCCACCACACCAATACGCGATCACAATGCCGGGCAACACCGCATGTGAAACGGCATCGCCCATCAAGGCCCAACCGCGCAGCACGAGAAAACACGATAGCACCGCACACATCGCCGCAATCAAGGAACCCATCAACAAGGCATCGCGCATGAACTCGTATTGCC
>JBDLWB010000044.1:0-21103 GCA_039804425.1 Verrucomicrobiota bacterium | reverse complement strand
AGGTGCAACTATCATAAGCACCAACCCTGCCACAGCAATCAATTTTATGTATCTATATCTATTACTTTCCATGTATCACTATTTATTACAAAATTGTAGTTAGTCGCATTACAATATATTGTATAACTATTGATATTATTGCGATTTATGCGCACGATTCACAATGCAATCGATACATTTTCTCAGCGCTAGGCCACCAAACACCTACCCAGATATTGCTCGACGTGCGTTTTTTACATCAGAGAAGATAAAAAGCGAATGCTGCAACGGATCTCTATCCAGAAGAGAGGCCAGATGCAGCCAGTGATTGAAGGGGGGAGCGTTCGATACCAAGGGGTTAGGTTTACAATAAAATACACGCACCCTGAAGGGGCGCACGGAAACGCCTTTTCCTCGCTATCGCACCAAGATTCGCTCACTCACGGTTCTTCCAGCTTTTGGTGTATGCTGGTTTTTTTTTCGCCGTCTCTCCCAGACTGGCACGGTCATCGGCGAAGGTTCTTTTTCCGAGGGCTGTCAGCAATTGACTGATCTCTTGAGCTTCTTGCAGCAAGGGCATCATCTGTTCGGCACTCAGCCCAGGCTGGGTCAACGCGGATTGATTGATCGCATACCTTTTGTTGAGCACTTTTTCCGATAATTTGGCCAGTGCCTCGTCGGCATTTTCGTATGATTGTTGCATCGATGCCGCATCGAATGTCACATCACTCTGCAATGCAAGACGATCCCCTGCTGGTAAGTCCGCCAGAAAACTATTCACGGCCGCCGGTTGTTCGGGATCAATCTCCGCACTGAGAATTTTTTCTAACAATGGAATGCCTTCGAGATACTGCGCCGCATCGTGGATCGTTTCGTATTGCTCGCCCAGATACTGACGTGCAACGGCAGAATGCAAAGCGAGGTGGCATAGATAGAGAATCAACGGATCCACCGCACTTGCTTCGACAACGGCATCGTCGGATTTTTCTTCCTGAGGGCGATGCTCGCGCGCCTGTTTTTTTTGTGCATTCGCCGTCGCGCTGCGTAGATCGGGCGCACTCATTTGCAAGCGGGTGGCGCAGTGGTTGAGAAAAGAATCGCGCGTCACGGGATCGACGACGGCAGCGAGCAGCGCGGCAATTTCCCGCGCGGTATTGCCGCGGGCTTGGGCATTGGCCATGCCGCCTGTTACTTGGGCACGGTCGATTTTGAAGTCGAAAAACGGCCGCGCCTGCTGTAGCAGCTCACGAAATGCGTCCGGCCCCTCGCGTTTAAGGAACGAATCGGGATCATCGCCCGTAGGCATGGAGACGACCCGCACGTGGATGTTCTCGCTCGCCAGTTCCCGGAAGGCGCGCTCACAGGCGGTGTAACCGGCTTGGTCGGCATCGAAACAGAGCAGCGCGGTATCGGTGTAGCGCTTCAAAATCTTGGCATGCTGGGCCGTGCACGCGGTGCCGAGTGTGGCGATGGCGTGATCGATGCCATGCTCGTGGCATGCGAGGGCATCGAGCTGGCCTTCGCAAATCAGTACAGCCTTCTGTTTCATGATGGGCTTGCGCGCACGATCGAAGGCAAAAATCGTCTTCGACTTCAGGAACAAAGCCGTTTCCGGCGAGTTGATGTATTTTCCTGTATTCGGATCAGCGATGATTTGTCGGCCCGAAAAAGCAATCACTTCTGCCTGCTCATTGCAGACGGGAAACATCAGGCGGTCGCGAAATCGCACATACAAGCCCCCTTGCTCACGCTGCGCGCAAATGCCGGAGTCAACCAGTTCTCGACCAGTGAATTTTTTTTCCTTCGCCCACTGCAAAAAACGTCTCCCGTCCGCAGGCATCCAGCCGACCAACCAGCGCACTGCCATTTCTTTGCCGTAGCCGCGCGACTTCAGATAGGCGCGCGCATGCTTCGCTTGGGGATCGGTGAGCAACAACTCATGCATGTATCTCGCGGTCTCACGATGCAGCTCCAACAACCGTCCCCGCTTGCGTTTATGGCGCTCACCTTCGGCATCGTATTGCTCCTCGACGATGGGGATATTCGCCTTTGCCGCCAGCTTGCGGATGCTATCGACAAACGACAAACCCTCGTGCTTCATCACAAAGCTAATCGCATCCCCACCTTCGCCACAGCCAAAGCATTTGAACGACTGCCGTTGCGGATTGATGTGAAACGAAGGAGTCTTTTCGTTGTGAAACGGGCAGTTGGCCTTAAACGATGTTCCCGCTCGCTTCACGGGAATGTACGAGGAAATGAGATCTACGATATCCGTAGACTCCAATACTTTGATCCGTGTTTCCTGTGAAATCTGCGCCAAGGGAGGTTTCTATTGTTCGACGCCCAGAGTTAGCAGAGCCCCACTCTTTTCTCCACGCAAAAAATCATTTTCTTCCGCACGCCCCCCAAGTCTCAGGGACTCGTGAAAGAAAAAACATGCATTTACGCATTTTTACGCTAATTTGCAGCCCGTCACGCCGTATCTACGCCATGGTTTTCACTCGCATCATCGCCCCTCTTTCCATTCTCGCCGCAGGTGGCGCAGCATGGTATATCTTGGGCAAACCAGTTGAAAAACCAAAGCCCATGGCTCTCCCTGAGCAACTCATCAAAACGGAAGTGCTGGAGCTACAACCTCGTGATTATCGAGTAAGGATCGAAAGCCAAGGCTCTCTTCGTGCGCACTATGTCACCACCATCACCCCACAAGTCTCAGGTGTCATCGCCGTCATTCATCCCTGCTTTGAAGATGGCGCATTTTTTGCAAAAGACCAAATTCTCGCAGAAATTGAGCCCGCCGATTTTGAAGCCAATCTCGCAGGTGCTGAAGCTCGTCTGGCGCGCGCGCAGGCCGCACTCCAACAGGAAAAAGCCCGCGCAAAACAAGCCCGACTCAACTGGGAAGACATTGGCTATGATGACGAACCATCGGAACTCGTCCTCCGCGTGCCTCAATTGAAAGAAGCCGAAGCCACGGTTAAGGCCGCCACCGCGGAACTCGATCAAGCTCGTCGCAATCTCGAACGCACCAAAATCCGCGCTCCCTTTGCTGGGCGCGTCAAAGTTCGCCAAGTCGGACTCGGTCAAGCCGTAAGCAGCAACTCCGCCTTAGGCGAAGTCTTTGCCTCAGACCTCGCTGAAATCCGACTTCCCATTTCTCCTTCGCAATGGAGTTTTGTGAAGCTTCCTAGTAGCGAATCCGACCCTGCCGTTCCCGTTACGCTCACCGATGCCACAGGCGTTCATCAACCTCATACCTGGCAAGCAGAAATCATTCGCACCGAGGGCACTCTCGATGAAACGACGCGTGAACTCTTCGCCATCGCAAGACTCAAAGATCCTTTCGCTCGTCAGTCCTCTGCCCCGCCGCTGCGGATTGGGCAACCGCTTCGAGCTTCGATCGAAGGGATTGTCTTACCGCAAGTCTACGTCTTCCCCCGCAAAGCTTTGCGTGGTGTCAATCGGGTCTATATGGCAGAGCAAAACCCGCCCGTTCTTGCTCGACGCGAAGTCACTCCGATGTGGACCACAGCCCATGAGATCATCGTCAAAGACGGATTTGCACCTGGGGAGAAATTGACAACATCCACCCTCACATACGCAATTGATGGGGCGAAAATTGAAATCATTTCCACCCCTGTAGAATCCGCTGCAGAGGAAAAAGCGGACGCAATACCACCAAAATCGTAAGGCCATGGGACGCGCCGATCTCTTTTGAGCATTTGTCAAGGCACTTACATTTTTCTTGAATCGTCATGAAAAAAAGTTATTTTGCTTTTTGTGAAGATGATCACCCTATTATCCGGCCTCGTTCTGTTGTCCGCATCCTCTCTCGCAGAGGCCGCTACGCATGTAGTGAAGGCGGGTGACAATATGTTCCGCATTTCCTTGCGTTACGGCATTTCTTTGTCGCAATTGCAAGCCGCGAACCCCGGCGTTCACCCTCAATCTCTGAGGGTAGGGCAGAAGTTGACGATT
Source organism: Verrucomicrobiota bacterium (assembly GCA_039804425.1). GTDB lineage: Bacteria > Verrucomicrobiota > Verrucomicrobiia > Verrucomicrobiales > Akkermansiaceae > UBA956. The sequence goes on along the minus strand of JBDLWB010000044.1, from coordinate 17,146 downwards.
CCAGCAAATGCCAAAAATGTGGCTGCCGCAGAGTCTGTTGAAGAAGCCCCAGAACCATCCTCACCCACTCCCACGAGGATTTCTGATGATCAAGCTTATACCGTGCAAGCCGGCGACAACCTTAGCAAAATCGCACGCATGCATGGCACAACCGTTAGTGCCCTCCAAGCAGCAAACCCGAATTTGAAAGCGAACCAAGTGGCCGTCGGTCAACGCATCGCCTTGCCCAAATCAAAGGTTCCGAGCGAATCGAGCCCTCGCACGGAAATAACCAAGACAAGTCCCGAGCCGACACCTGAACCTTCAACACCTCCCGCGTCAACAACGGCCCCAGCGCTCGCGAAAAAACAGCCAGAACAAACTCCTTTGGCACCTGCCACATCGAACAACGAGCCAGCTGCGGCCGCGGAATCAAAGCCGGTGGCGACTGCCGAGAATGCCATGCCCAAAAACACAACGACCGTTGGGCAGGAGACTCCGACCTCAACTGGTGAAAAGATCCCTTCCTATCGCTTGATCAAGACCACTCGTGAATTGACTCTTGAACAAGTCGCCGCAGAATATCACACCACCCCAGACAAAATCAATTCTCTGAACGGTTGGAGCTTCAGCCCACAAACACTCCTGGCAGTAGACTCCGAACTGTACATTCCCGCGAAGCCCTAACGTTTCCCTAACATCATAGGAACAAGCGAAAAGGACAGGTGAACCACCTGTCCTTTGTCGCACTCAAGGGACTAACAAACGATCGAATTTTTCACTGCGCCATTTTTTCTCCGTAAAGAGTGAATCCTGTCGTGCCGGTGATCTTGATGTCCAGCATTTGCCCGATGCATTTCTCTACATCTCCTTCAAATACGACGATTCGATTCTGGCTCGTGCGACCCGATAAGCGCTCATCATTGTAGCGCGATAATCCCTCGCACAAGATGCGCTGCGTCGTCCCTACCAACTCGGCATGTTGCGCTTGGCAAATCTCATTGACCACTGCGAGAAGTCGCTGGTTGCGCTCTTCCTTGACCGTTTCCTCAATCTGCCCCTCCATTTCCGCTGCGGGGGTATTGCGGCGTTTCGAATAACGAAAGATGAACGCATTGGCAAATTCCACTTCCTTCACCGTCTCTAACGATGCAAGAAAGTCCTCTTCCGTCTCGGTGGGAAAGCCGACAATGATATCGGTCGTGATCGCCAAATCCGGACGCGCCTTTTTCATGTTGCGACAAATCTCCACGAATCGCTCATGCCGATACGGACGCTTCATCAATTGCAAAATCCGGTCCGAGCCGCTTTGCATCGGAAAATGAATGTGCGAACAAAGCTTCGGCAGATCGACGAAGGCCTGCACCAGATCATCGCGAAAACCAATCGGATGTGGTGACACGAAGCGAATTCGCTCGAGCCCCTCAACGGCATGCACCGCTTCTAACAATTGCACGAAGGGCGATTTTTTCGCCACAATCGGAAACTCTGTCCGACCATACAAGTTGACAATCTGACCTAACAAATTCACCTCTTTCACGCCCTGATCGACAAGGCGCTTCACTTCATCCACGATATCGACAATGGGGCGACTCCGCTCTTTCCCCCGCGTGTCAGGCACGATGCAGAAGGAACAACGCATGTTGCAGCCCTGCATGATCGAAACAAAAGCGCTGACCTGGCGAGTTTTGACCAAATGATCACGAATCGTATTTTGTGAGCCCGCTTCTTCTTCCACATCGCAAACGCTTTCCCCACGCAGCGAATGCTCGGGATGATCCATGCGCAACTCCATCCGGCGCTTGAGGATCTCGTCGACATACGAAAAAACTTTGTGGTATTTCTGCGTGCCGACGACGACATCGAGATGCGGCACCGTGGCAAACAATTCATTGCCGCGCGATTGCGCCATGCACCCCATGAAGCCATACACCACATGCGGCTTGTTGCGTCGCATCTTGCCCAAATGCAGCATTTTCCCAATCGCCTTCTGTTCGGCCTGATCGCGCACCGAGCAAGTATTCACCAAAATGGCATCGGCCTCCGTTTCATCACTCGTCACGGTATAGCCGCCCTCCGTGAACATCCGCGCTACCTGCTCGGTATCGCGCTCATTCATCTGACAACCATACGTTTTGATGTACACTTTCGGCATAAGCACTCGGCGCGATCCAACTCGCCGCACCAAGCAAGCGCAGCCCCTGCCATTTGACAAGACGATTCCCTCTCCATCCATCACGACCGATCATTCGGCTGAACCGCAGCACCAATCCGCTCCATCCAGCAAATCGATTTTTCCATAGCAGACTGCACTTTTTCTGCTACCATACTTGCCACCTGATGTTTGATGTAAGAGAACGCCCTGAAATGGTCGAGCGCGCCATGCTCGTCAGCATTTACTTTGACCCACGCGAGGAGGACGAAGCCGCATCGTTGCTCGAAGAACTCCACGAACTCGTGGAAACTCTCGGCATCGGCATCGTGCACAGTGTCCTTTACCGCAGTCGCGACATGCACAAGCAATACATTTGTGGCACGGGCAAGGCTCAAGAAATCGTCGATCTCGCCCGCGCCCATGAGTGCGACGTCATCATTTTCGACAACGGCCTCGCCCCCGCACAACAGCGCGCGTGGGAAAAACTCGGCGACATTGCTGTGATCGACCGCGAGGAGGTCATTCTCGACATCTTCCACAAACGCGCCCACACCCGAGAAGCACGCATCCAGGTCGACCTCGCACGGATGCAATATGCGCTCCCCCGCATGGCGCGGATGTGGGGACACCTCGACCGCGAGGGCGGCGGTGGCAGCAGTGGTGGCGGTGCGGCCAACCGAGGCATGGGCGAAAAACAAATCGAAGTCGACCGACGCCTTGCACACACGCGGATTGATCGTCTCAAACGTGAACTCGAAGACGTCCGCAGCCAGCGCAAAACCCAACGCAAGGAACGCGAAAAACTCGGCACCGCTCACGCGGCCATTGTCGGCTACACCAACTCCGGAAAATCCACTCTGCTCAATCGACTCTCCGGTGCCGATGTGCTCGCCAAGGACATGCTCTTTGCCACACTCGATACCACCACGCGCCGCATCGAATTGCCCGATGGTCAACCGCTACTGCTTACCGACACCGTGGGCTTCGTACGCAATCTCCCACATCGCCTTGTCGAGGCTTTTAAAGCAACCTTGGAAGAAGCTGTGCTCGCCGATTTCCTCATCCACGTACTCGATTGCTCCTCGCCAGAAATCGATCGACTTTACGACACCACTCTCGAGGTGTTGGAAGAGCTCGGCGCGGGCGAGAAAAAAATCATTACCATTCTCAACAAAGCCGATTTGTTAGAAGACCCGGTGCAGCGTTTGCTACTCGAAAATCGTTATCCGGGTGCCATTTTCACTTCTGCCGCGCAAGGAGACAACTTGGATCAATTGCTTCACTTGTGCTCCGAAGCACTTGCAGACCGCATTCAAAAACATCATTTCCGCATCCCTCAATCACGCGGCGATTTGCTCAATATCCTGCATCGCGATGCCAAAGTCCTCAGCACGAATTATGAAGAGAATGACATCATCGTCTGCGCCATCGTCCCCGCCTCGATCTCTGGCAAGTTGCAGGAATTCCTCATCTCAGAACCTACGAGTTTTGCCTCATGAAGTCGCTCCTGCTGTTCACACTCTTTACGAGTAGCATCGCCTTTTCACAAAGCACCGCTCCGGCGAGTCGAGCGATTTTGGTCAAACCCAAAGCCATTCGCGTCACACCTCTCCTCGACCCCGAGTCCGTCCCGCTCGCGCGCCCGATTGAGACAGAGAAATCCCTAAGCGGCAAACCTACCGGACTGGAAGCAATCCGCTTGCAGATTTTTCTCGACGAAAATCATTTCGGCCCAGGCATCATTGATGGCAAACCAGGATTATTTACGGAACATGCCGTCATGTCTTGGAACGAGGTACACGGTTACCCATCGCAGGCCTGGACCATCGCATTACGCGCGGCGAAACAAGCTGTATCCACGCCACTGATCATGGCCACGGTGCCGAACCTCACAGAAAAATGGGTAAACCCTCGCTTGTCTCAGGATCGCATAGAACAATCGAAAGCGAAGCGACTCGCCTATCGCAGTGTTGGTGAACTGATGGCAGAACGCTATCACACGGACATCAATTTCCTCATGGAAATCAATGGCGCGGCCAAAATCCAATCGCTACAACCGGGGCAAGAAGTCTTAGTCCCAAATGTAAAACCCTTTTTGATCGAAAAGATCACCGGCGCTCAATACAAGCGGGATGAAGTCAAAGCACCACGCCTTGTCGTTGTCGACACGAAACGCAACCAACTCCGCATCTACGAGTCAGCTCCCGCGGCACTCATCGTGTCAGAGGACCCCATCAACGCCACTGCACCATCTCGTCCCGTAGCCAATCGTTCCATCATTGCCTCTTTTCCCATCACTCCCGGCAAACCTCAATTCATTCATTATGGCATGTGGGAAGTTAGGACATGTGTAGAATTCCCTACTTGGCGATTCGACAAATCTCTGCTGGAGACAGGAAAACGCAGCAAAGATCCTTCTCAAGTCTACGATCTACCCCTCGGGCCGAACAGCCCCGTCGGCGTGATTTGGTGTGGATTGACGAAGTCAGGCATCGGCCTCCACGGCACCGCCGACCCCGAAACCATTGGTCGCGCCCAATCAGCTGGCTGCATCCGTCTCGCCAATTGGGACGCCATTCGCCTAACCCAATTCATCAGCCCAGGAACCTCAGTCGAAATTCGCTAAACTAGCTCAATGAGCGCCAACCACCACATCTCCGCAGGTTCACGAGCGAACCTCGCTTGTTCCCAAGAAATGGCGAAACCGACACCTTGCTTGCCGCCATTCCTTGTTATGGCTTCGCTTGCTTGATGATTTTTTCCATCACCTCTCGCGATCGCACGCGCACGAATCGCAAGCCCGTCTCGCCCATGCGATCGACGCGCACCCAGCTACCATCGGGTGCTTGCACTTCTTTTCCTAAGACCAAGTCTTGGGACATGCCCACCGCAGCCGCCGCCATCGCGGCAAATGCCGGAGTTGCTTTTTTCTGCGCTGCTTGATCGATCAAATCAATCGACCAAATCAGATGATGCGTCCTGTCATCGGTCGCAAAAAGCCGCCATTGATCATCGACCCACGCCTCCGCCATGTCACGAGCAAATGCGGGATCACCCAATCCCTCGAACCACAAACGCAAACCCAAGGCACCCGCCTTCTCTTCTAATACGATCTCGCCAGGTGTCAAAGGCAACGAAACCCGACGTTTCGGAAGAGAACGTTCATACAAAAACATCACATCACTGCTCTTCTGCGGAGGGCGACGCAACTGCGCTAGTAAGGCATCCCGACCTTTCAACAGCAATTGATCGGCAAAGGTCTTGCCCTCGATGCTATGGAACGACGACAAACCCTGCAAAAATGGCGGTAGGCTCAATAACAACTGCCCAGCCTCGTTGTCCTCTTTGGACATCATGAATCCGATCGCACGAGCATTGTCTTGAAAAAATTTTGCTTCCACACCTGCAGCAACCCCAGCATGCAAAGCATCCCGCGATCGAATCGCATCATCCCGATATGCCAAACGCCAAGGAAAGTGCTGCTCCAACAGCATGCGCGATAACACTCGCAACAAAGCCGCCTGATCCGGTATGTGCTCCATCTGAAATTGATCGGTCACCCACCCCTCGCCACTCATTTCATCAAACCAAGCCTTCGCCCCCACCACTCGTAATGCCGACATTTGTCCCACCAAACGATCATCTTCTCCCAAAAAACCGATCAGTTGGTATGCAATTTGCCGATCTTCCATCCCGCCTTCGCCGCAACGCGATTCGATCGACGCCTTGACTCGATCCATCAGCTCTTCCTTCGCGATGCGGTGAACCACCGGTGTCGATACAAAACGCAAGCCCAACTGCTTCTCCACACGCGCGACCAATTCAGGCGGCACGGCAAATTCTCCACCGCCCTGCGCTAGCGATCGCAAGGCTTGATTTTCCTGGGTCAACTGATCAATTTGCTGCTGCAAGGCAACGATTTGCACATCCCCTCCCTCAACCGAATCACTGGCACCATGGCGCCATTTCCATGCCTGCAACCATCCCGCAGCAGCGAGCGCAAAGCCCAGCAATAAAGGCAAAATCTGGCTCGGCGTCAATTTCATCGCTCAGAATTCGTTGCTTCTTTTTCTCCCTTTTCCACAAAAGGATTGCTCGGCAAAGCTGAGGGCCGCGCATACATTTCATCGGCCGTCTTGCCAGGACGCAAGACAATCGATATGGGCTTGTTTTGCTTTCCGTTTGCATCATAGGTATAAATAAAACGACGGACTGGCATTTCATACTGACCAGTTGGATCAAGACGCTTAATTCTTGCGTCAAAAAGCTGTTCCTCTACCAACCGGCCTGTATTTTTATCGTACCCATAACGCGCTTTGAATAATTCCTGCTTGAGGCCGTCGTAAATTTTGCAACCGAGCGGATTGCCTTGTCGATCCATTCGATACACTGTCAGCATGGTTAAGATCGAACTCGCATTGAAGGTCCGTTTTTCCAGCACTTCATTGCTTGGCGTGCGACGAAAGATCGATGTTGATCCATCTTCATTGCGCATGACGCGCACGTACTGCGAATCTGTGGCCTTGCGTGGGTCGATGTCATTCATCACTTGCCCACAAGCTGCAGAGATCATGAAACCAAAAAGAAAAAGTCGTAACCTCATCATCGCCGCATGATAACTTCGGTCGCACCCAACTCAAGCACGAACTCAAAACCCCGCAACCCGGGATCGTTAGCATACGGATGCCGAATCGGTTCAGCCAATCCGTGATGGTTGACAAATCGCACGCGCTCAACGCAAGATGACCTTACACCGTCACACATCATTTTCTCATGCGCATCAAATCTGCTACTTTCGAACTCAGTGCCCCTACTCTCGCCGAATGTCCCGAGGTAACGATGCCGGAATGCGCTTTGATTGGGCGATCGAACGTCGGAAAGTCTTCTCTGATCAATATGCTTACTGGAAAAAAGGACCTTGCAAAGGTCTCTGCTACCCCAGGACACACGAAACTGATCAATTATTTCATCCTCAACCAACAATGGCGCCTCGTCGACCTCCCCGGCTACGGTTACGCCAAAGTCCGCGAGCAGTCGCGCGATTTTTTTCATGATGTCATCGCCGAATACATCAGTGGTCGCGAAGGCCTTGCCTGCACCTATGTGATTCTCGATGCCACTCTCAGCCCACAACGCATTGACCTCGAATTTGTTCAGTGGTTGCTGCAACTCCGACTCCCTTTTGCGCTGGTATTCAATAAAATTGATCGCGAGAAACCGAATGCGATCAAACGCAACATGGAACATTTTCTCCAAGAGATTTCTCCCTGGTGCTCTCAGCCACCGCAAACATTCCCCGTTTCCGCCAAGACAGGCAGCGGTGCCGGCGCGCTCGTGGCGAGCATGCAGCGCCTGTAACTCAAAAATCACCTCATCACCACGGCATCACTCCGCATCGCCAACTGGACTGACGCTTTTTGCGAGGTCTTCTTTTTCTTGCACCAATCGCAACTGTCCACAGGCCGCTTCAATGTCGTGTCCTTTTTCCAAACGCAATGTCGCCGTTACACCCGCGTGCGTCAGCACTTTCCGAAATGCCTGACAGTGAGAAATCGCCGGACGCTTCCACGGCAAGCCCTCTACGGTGTTGTAGGGAATCAAATTGACTTTCGCCTGAAAGGAACGAGCGTGCTTGGCTAAAATCCGCGCTTGCTCTAAATCGTCATTCACTCCTTGGATCAAGATGTATTCGAGTGTCAAATGCTGCTTCTTCTGCGCATTCCAATCTTCGAGCGCTTCGAACAATTGCGCCGTCGGATATTTTTTGTTCACGGGCATGATTTGATCCCGCACCGCATCAGTCGCGCCGTGCAAAGAAATCGCCAACCGAATCTGACGCGGATGACGCGCAAGTTCGCGGATCTGAGGAACCAACCCCGACGTCGAGATGGTCAAATGACGCGCCCCCAAGTTCAATCCCCAAGGCGATGTAATCAACTCAATAGCAACCAAAAGGTTTTTCAAATTCGCCATCGGCTCGCCCATCCCCATGAAAACCAGATTATCAATGCGCGCCCCAGCCAGCATTTCGGTCTGCAACACCTGCGCCGCAATTTCTGCCGCTGTCAAATTTCGCGTAAAGCCGGCCAAACCAGAAGCACAAAACTTGCAACCATAGGCACAACCCACTTGAGAAGAAACACACAATGTCAATCGATCCGACCGACCTCCATACAGCGCAGGATTCGCAGGAATTAAGACGCTCTCGATGTAGCGACCGTCGTGCAGTCGATACAACATTTTACGAGTCGTATCGGTCGAACCCAATTCACGCGCTGGTGTCAGCGGATAAAGCGTGTAGTTCTCTTGCAAAAAATCTCGGAGATTCTTGGGCAAATTGCTCATCTGCTCAATCGATTCTGGGCGCTTTTTCCACACCCAATCGAGGATTTGATCAACCCGATACGCAGGATGCCCATGCTCTTGCAACTGCCCCAACAATTCATCTCGGGTGATTCCTAATAACGACGTTTTCATAGCAAGTCCCTAGCCAGCATACAGTTCTCGATTGCGGATGATCACGTGATCTTCTCCTTCCGCAGCACACAAATGATCAATCATGTGATCCCAATGCTCATGACCTGACAAAATCTCGACCTCAATGCGCAAGAACCACACGGGAACCTCCGCCAATGCCGCGCGCGGATAGCGAACCGCATCTTTTTCGGTCGTCACAATCATCGCCACGTCGCGCTCCAAACAACGATTGGTAAAGGCCTCAATTTCGCGCGCAGAAAATCGATAGTGATCGGAAAACCGTTTTTTGACATCAATCCGCGCGCCCAGACGAATTAAGGAATTTTCGAAATTCTCCGGCACCGCAATCCCCGATAACGCGGCGATGTGCTGCCCACGGAGATAGTCTAACGACTTTCTTTCGAATGTCGCAAGGTTCTCCAGATACTTGGGGCCATGCGTCGTGGTAATGATGGGTGCCGTGCGATTGTATCGACGCAGTTGCGCGATCAAGGCAGCATGGTCGGACCCATCAGATTTGGTCAAAATGATGTAGTCCGCTCTCTTCAAATTCCGACGCGGCTCTCGCAATGTTCCCGCAGGCAACATCGCCCCCGTGCCAAAGGGCGCATTCGCATCGACAAGACACAAATCCACACCGCGCGACATCCGCAAGTATTGCATCCCATCATCCAAAATCAACGTATCACATCCCAGCTCACGGATCGCAAAGCGCGCCGATTTGACGCGATCTCGATCAACCAATACCGCGACACCAGGCAAATTGTTGGCGAGCATGAATGGCTCGTCTCCCGCATATTTGGAATCCAGCAACAAGGCCTTTCCCGTCGATACCACCTTGGGCATTTCATCGACTGCAATGACGCGATTGGCCGAGTCCGTCCATTTTTGTGGCTCTGTCAGCGCCTTGCTCTTGTAGCCTCGAGATAAAATGGCCACATGCCGATTCCGATCACGCAAGGTTTTGGAGAGCAACTCCACCACGGGAGTTTTGCCTGTGCCGCCGACGGTGAGATTGCCGACAGAAATGGTCAAAGTGCCGAGATGAAAGCGCTCCTGGTAGCCTTGAAAATACGCAAACATTCGCGTTTGAATCACCAATCGGTAAAGCCCTGATAGAGCTCGCAAAGCCCAACGCGTGAGAAAGGCACGAAAACCCCGTGCCCTGCCGAAAATCACATCGGAGGCCCAGCGCTCGAAATCTTCGATGGTTTCCTTCACTCGACAAAACCATGCGTTTTTCCCAAGCAATTGAAAAGCCCAAAATGCCCATCCCCGATGTTCCTTTTCGCCAGCCCATGGGTCACCATCATCAACTTAGTCTGGACTCAGCCCATCAGCATGATACATCCCTATGCATGAATCGACCTGACGGACGCCAAGCTCATGACCTAAGAACCATCCGCTTCACGCCCAACGTTGCGCCCTACGCCCTCGGATCTGTTTTGGTCTCGTTCGGCGATACCAGAGTGATTTGCGCATGCAGCATTGAAGAAGATGTTCCTCGCTGGATGAAGCAACAAGGCGTCAAAGGTGGATGGCTTACGGCAGAATACTCGATGTTGCCCTACTCCACCCTCGAACGCAAACAACGCGATATCACTCGTGGTAAGATCGACGGCAGATCTTCGGAAATCCAACGACTCATCGGACGCTCCCTGCGGGCCGTGGTTGACCTCAAAAAAGTCGGTCAACGCACTCTTTGGATCGACTGTGATGTCCTTCAAGCCGATGGCGGCACTCGAACGGCATCGATCACCGGCGCCTGCGTTGCCGCAGCAATTGCCTGCAACCGCCTCATCGCCAAAGGCAAAATCAAAGACTTCCCCATCAACCAACTGGTGGCCGCTGTGTCATGTGGCATTTACGAAAACACGCCCATTCTCGACCTGAATTATCCCGAAGATAAAGACGCGATTGTTGATTTTAACGTCGTAATGACTGAGTCCGGAAAATTTGTCGAAGTTCAAGGAAGCGGTGAGGAAGCCGTCTTTAGCCACGACGAAATGATGGCGATGCTTGCTCTCGCCAAAGAGGGAATTCTCTCGCTCATCGAGAAACAAAAACAAGCCATTCTCCAGGCGGATCAAGTGGCGGCAACGGACCTCCTTGACTTGGCAAAAGCATTCGGCCCCCATCACGGTTGAACCCTGAATTTTCAACAACTATCTCACTGCTAGCCATCATTTAAGAATTGCCACTGATCTCAGCGAATGCTAGGGTAATGAACGCATGACGCACCCCATGAAAGAGCAATTGAAAATCACCGAAACCTTGGGATCGGGATTCAGTGGAACTGTGTATGCTGGCAAGGACGACTCCACTCAAAAGAAATACGCTCTCAAAATCTTCCAAGCGGTCGCCATCAATCGAGCTCTTCATCAGAAGATGACGCAGAGGCTCGAATCTCCCAGTTGGCCCACGGGGGTCATGCCTATCATCTCTCAAGACTACCAAGCCAAGCCCGCGTATCTGATCACGCAGGACCATCGAGATGAGCAAGGCAAGCCCAACAATATTCAATTCCGCTGGGACGGTAAAGACCATGTGCTCGCATGGCAATGGATCCGTGCTTTGGCACGGGCACTGGCCAACATGCATGCACGTCAGGTCGCTCACGGCAACATCAAACCCAGCAACGTCTTTTTTTCATCCGAAGGGGAATTGCTTCTCAGTGACTGGACGCTGGGCAACATGCCAGGAGTGCAACATGTCGAATTCACAGATGCCTACCTTTATCAAGCACCGGAGCAACTGTTGCACAGCGATGGCTACTTCGAGGAAGCCGGGTATCGTTGGGATGTATACTCCTTTGCCTGCCTCAGCTATGTGCTCCTCACCGGTGAGTTTCCTCGCTGTCACGAAATTTTTTCCTCTGTCGCTCCGCCCTTCGGCAGCTTTGAATTGGAAAAAATTGTTGCCGATACATCGCGCATTGCCGCGGGCCTCCAAGCGCAATCATCGATCACTTGGAAAAATCCAGCTGCAAATGAGCGCGAACAAGACTATCGCCAACTTCTCACATCTTGCCTCGATCTCGATCCCTATCAACGTCCCGCAAACATGCTGGATGTTCTTCGCAGCCTAGAAGAAATCGATCAAAAACACGATCATAAAATTCAGCAGCAAAAGCTCGTCCGCGAGCGCCGCTCGATGCAAAATCGCAATCGAGTCCTCGCCTTGGCAGTTGTCATGCTCGTCACTGGCACGATCGCCAGCACAATGGCTTGGTTGACCGCAAAGAAAAATCGCGAACTGGATCTTTCCGGCTATCATCAAGAATTGGTCGACCTGAGAAACTCCACCAAACTCGCCATCGAACACAAAAACATTGCCGAACAGCAGCGCTCAAAGGAAGTCTCCGAAGCAACGGCAGCCCAAAAAAAAGCTGAAATGGCACTGCGCACGGAAAGAACACATTGGGTCGAGCAACTCCGCGCTTCGCGCACCATCGGCGATCAACTCTTTCAATGGGCGCTGACCAAAGGCCATCGTGACCTTCCCTCATTGGATGGTCGCCAAGTTCGCCTACAACAACTCGAAACTTTTTATCAAGAATTTCTCGTTGATGCCTCTTTGATGCCAGAATTGGCAGAAGAACGTGCTCGCGCACAACTCCAATTGGCGGAAATTTCTCTGGCGATGGAAGACGCTGCTCAAGCAAGCGCTCGACTTGAGACTGCCATCAAATCTCTCAACAAATTCTCCCACAACACTGCTTGGAAACTCCGCATTGCTTCAGGGCAATTGATTCTGTCCATACTCTGGCAGAAGGAAGGTGACGCTCGTGCCGAACAAGGCTTCATCGACGCACGCACAGCGATTGACGCCTTGCCCAAAGACGAAACGGATCCAGAGCAAATCAAACAGTTGCTCGCAACACTCGATTTTCACGAAGCAAAAATTTTCGCCAGCAAAGGCGAATCCGAGAAAGCCGCGAAATCCATCATGAATGCGACGACTCAACTGAGCAGCCTCGCCGACGTGAAACCGGAAATCTCTTTCTTGCGATCCGAACTCGCGAGCTACTTCCTCAGCTCCGCGAGCATTCTCGAAGGCTTAGGAAAAATGGGCGACGCACGCGAAACACGCGCACTCGCCGTCAACGAACTTCAGGATTTGCTGAAAAAAAATCCCAAAGATTTCTCGCTTCGCCTCGCTCTGGCGAGCACCTATGCTGCCATAGCAGAAACCGCCATGCTCTCCGGCGATGCAGCTGCTGCAGACGCCTGCAGCAAAAGTGCTCTGAAAATGCTCGAGGAACTCCACACCGAGCGCCCTGATGATCGACTCATCGTGACCCGACTTGCCTCTCAACGGATTATCACCAGCAGCTTATTGGAAGATCGAGGCGAAATCGCCAAGGCTCTGGAAATCGCAGACAGCGGACTGCAACTCTTGGGGCCCATCATTTCCTCCAACACTCAAGACCCTCTCGCACAATTTCATTACGCACGCCTATTGTGGGAAAAAGGACGCATTGTCGGAGTGATGGGAGACCCCCAAGAAAGAATGAACCATTTTCAAAAAGCTCTTGATGTCCTCACCCCTCTCAGCGTTCGCGACCACGGCGATCTGCGCGCAGATCATATCCTGCATCACATTGGCTATCTCCACAGCGATATGGCCCATGCCGCACAACTGGAAAAGAATCACGATCTCGCAAAGAAAAAATTCTCCGCCAGCCTTGCCGTGTGGAAACAATTGCTAACGCAACACCCTCAACATCAAGAATACCGAGAACTCATGCACTGGTGTCAAAGTCGGATCAAGGAACTCGATTAAGAACCCATGACAAAAAAATGGCAATCTGACACGACGAATGATTGCACATTTCTCCTCGCTCGTGCATTCTCTCCCAGCCCATGAAAATCATCAGCGGAACGGCTCACCGAGGACTAGCAGAGAGAATTGCAGAAAACATCGGCACGACGTTGGCCAACGTGCACGTCACCGCCTTCCCCGATGGTGAAACTTTTGTCAAAATCAATGAAAACATCCGCGGGGAAGATGTCTTTATCATCCAGCCCTCCTGCCCCCCCACGAATCATAATATCATGGAGCTGTTGATCATGGTCGATGCCGCACGCCGTGCCAGCGCCGGCCGCATCAATGCCGTGATGCCGTTTTTCGGATACGCGCGCCAAGACCGCAAGGACCAACCCCGCGTCCCCATCACCGCGAAACTCGTCGCCAATATGCTCACGGAAGCCGGTGTCGATCGCTTGATTACTATGGATCTTCACGCCCCACAGATCCAAGGATTTTTTGATATCCCCGTCGATCACCTCTACGCCAAACCCGCCCTCATTGGCTACCTTCGCGAACAAGGCGCGGGAGCCGATGGCAATCTCACGGTGGTCTCGCCCGATGTTGGCGGCGTAAAAATGGCACGCGCTTATGCCGATGCCCTCGGTGCCGACCTCGCCATCGTTGCCAAACACCGCGTCAGCGCCACACAAGTGGAAGCCATGAATGTCATCGGCGAAGTCGAAGGACGCGATGTCTTGCTCGTCGACGATATGACGGAGACCGCCGGCACGCTCTGCGCTGCTGCGGAAATTCTCAAGCGCTCCGGCGCACGCCGCATCTATGCGGGCGTATCTCATGCCGTTCTCGGACAAATGGGCCGCGACCGCATCAGCGATTCGGTCATCGAAACGGTCATTACCACCGACTCGGTGCCGATGGCGACAGGCGACAAAGTGCACGCCGTCGAAATTGCGCCCCTGCTCGCCGAGGCGATTCGTCGCATCAACGGCGGCCAATCGGTCACCTCGCTGTTTGAGATTTAGCCGTGGCGGAGGCGTCCACCTCCCTGCCAAACATGTAGCTTGGGAGGCGAGACGCCTCCCCTACATTCACAGCGGCTGCGCCAGAAACTCGTAACCTTCATTTCGACTCTCGAGCAACTTGAGCACCCAAGAATCGGAGAGAAACACGACCCAATGCCCCATCACATCGCGCGCGAGCGCTCCACCCGATGGCAACTGAATCGATGGCGGCTCCTTGGGAATCACTCCATCTTTCCCACGCACCCAGCGGATGCAGTTCCACGGTGATGGCTCCACCCGACACGGCGCGCCGTATTCTGTTTCCAAGCGATACTGCAAAACTTCGAACTGCAAGGGACCCACTGCACCCAACAAAGGCACGCGCTGCACGCTGCTGGGAATCTCAAAGGGCTGCGCCAAGCCTTCTTTGAGCAATTGATCGAGACCTTCGCGGAAACGTTTGAACTTTTCTGTGCCGATGCATTGCACGTAGCTGAAACACTCAGGCGCAAATCGCGGGATCTCATCAAAGTGCAATCCCGATTCCATCGCTAAGGTGTCGCCGATGTGAAAATCGTAATTCCCCACCAATGCCACGACATCACCCGGATAGGCGGTATCGACGGTTTCACGATCTTGCGCAAACAAGCGCTGGCTGTTCGAAAGACGAATCTTTTTCCCCGTGCGCGTGTGGGTGACGTTCATGTCGCGTTCGAAAGCACCCGAAACAATGCGAATGTATGCTGCGCGGTCGCGGTGCTTCGGGTTCATGTTCGCTTGAATCTTGAAGACGAATCCAGAAAAGTTTTTTTCGTTAGGATCCACCAAGCGCTCCTGAGCCTGACGCGGCGTCGGCGGCGGAGCCAACTGGAGGAAAGCATCGAGCATGAATTGCACACCAAAGTTGTTCATCGCCGAACCAAAGAAAATCGGCATTTGCTCACCCGCTAACACTTTTTCCATGTCGAGCGGCTCGGTGACGACATCGAGCAACTCAATGTCCGCCCGCGCTTGCTCGAGCACATCGGAATCGATCGTCGCAGTGAGCGCATCGTCTTCGATGCCACCAGTCTTCACCGGGGCACGATAGGCTCCATGGGCGGTTCTCTCGAACAAATGCACCTCGCGTTTTTCTCGATCGTAAATGCCCCGGAAACGCGGACCATCGCCGAGCGGCCAGTTGATCGGCGCAGGCGCCAAACCTAACACTTTTTCGAGTTCGTCAATCAATTCCAAGGGCGGACGCGAAGGTCGGTCGAGCTTGTTGATGAAGACAAAAATCGGCACGCCACGCTTGCGGCAAACCTCGAACAACTTCAGCGTCTGGGCCTCGATGCCTTTGGCTGCATCCACCACCATCACAGCAGAATCCACAGCCGTCAGCACGCGGTAGGTGTCTTCGGAAAAGTCCTTGTGGCCGGGCGTATCGAGAAGGTTGACGCAGCAACCGCCGTATTCAAATTGCAACACGGTCGACGACACGGAAATGCCCCGCTGTTTCTCCAGCTCCATCCAGTCACTGGTCGTGCTGCGCTGCGAGGCACGTGCCGTCACGCTTCCCGCCAACTGCAAGGCACCGCCGTAAAGCAAAAGCTTCTCGGTCAAAGTCGTCTTCCCCGCATCGGGGTGAGAAATGATCGCGAAGGTGCGACGGCGCGAAATTTCAGTGGTATGGGAAATCGAATCAGTAGACATGGACAAACTCGCGCCCAAGGTGCTTGCCCCAATGCTCTGGAGCAAGCCTAGAGTGCACGCCGCGCAAAGATAGTTTAGCGCTGGTTCATCAAATCCTCGATCTCATCGGCCTCGATGGGGATCTTGCCCATCAGGTCGAAATTGCTCTCCGCACCGATGACCACGTCGTTTTCCAGACGAATGCCCATGTTTTCTTCGCGGATGTAAATGCCTGGCTCGATCGTAAAGACCATCCCGACATCATACGGCTGATGCGGAGGACAGACATCGTGCACATCCAGTCCCAAATGGTGGGAGGTGCCGTGCATGAAGTATTTTCTCACCAAGGGCTTATCAGGGCCTTGGTTTTTGGCTTCTTTCATGTCGATCAATTTCAAATCGACCAGCTCTTTCTCCATGATTTCGACGACTTGCTTCTGATACTCCATCGGCGTATTGCCGGGGCGCAAGATCTGGTTGCAAGCACGCAATACCCGCAACACCGCATTGTAGACATCGCGCTGACGAGGCGTAAAGCGACCGTTCACCGGCACCGTGCGGGTCAGGTCTGAGGCCCAGCCGACATACTCGGCGGCGACGTCCATCAGCAACATTTGCCCGTCTTCGCAGACGCAGTTGTTTTCGAGATAGTGCAATACGCAGGCATTCTTGCCCGTGCCGATGATGGGATTGTAGGCAAAACCGCGTGAACCACGACGCACAAATTCATGCAGCAGTTCCGCCTCCACCTCCCACTCCCCCACGCCGGGCTTGATGAAGGGAAGAACCCGACGGAATCCCGCTTCGGTGATGTCGCAAGCATGCTGCATGATCGCAATTTCCTGCGGCTCCTTGGTCATGCGCAGTTGATGCATCAGCGGCGCGAGTCGCTGATAGCGATGCAAGGGATAGCGCTGCTGGCATTTTTTGATGAAACGATCATTCGCCGTTTCGACCACAACTACGGCACGCAGATGCTCGTTGGTGGTGAGGAAAATGTTGTCCGCTTGAGGAATCAAGCCGTGCAACATCGCTTCGAACGATGCGATCCATTCCACGCGCTGAATGCCCGTGGCCGCACGCGCCT
>JBDLWB010000043.1:0-5564 GCA_039804425.1 Verrucomicrobiota bacterium | reverse complement strand
AGCCACCATCGCCAGAGATCGAGATCACTGTCTTGTCAGGGCAAGCAAACTGTGCGCCAATCGCTGCAGGGAAGCCGAAGCCCATGGTGCCTGCTCCACCAGAGCTGAGCCATTCGTAAGGACGATCGTTGAGGAAAAACTGCGCCGCCCACATTTGGTGCTGACCGACGTCGGTCGACACAATCGCCTTACCTTTGGTTTGCTTGTAAAGCTCCTGAATCACTTGCTGCATGCGCAGACCGCCTTGCTTTTTGTAACTAAGAGGATATTTCTTTTTGTAGCCATCCAAGTGAGCATTCCACTCAGCGGTATCAAGTCGGGAAATGCGCTTGTTCAATTCACTCAGTGCCGCTTTGGCATCGCCGACGATCTGCACATCGGGACGAATCATTTTATTCATTTCCGAATAATCGATGTCGATGTGGATGATCTTGGCATTGCGACCAAACATGTGCGGTTTGCCAATGATGCGGTCGTCGAATCGTGAGCCGACGTTGAAAATCAAGTCCGCTTCGCAAATCGCTTTGTTGGCATAAGCCGTGCCGTGCATACCCAGCATGCCTAAAGACAATGCGTGCGTCTCAGGGAAAATGCCCTTGCCGAGCAGGGTTGTGGTGACCGGGCATTGCAGTGTTTCGGCGAAATGCAGAAGCTCCGCTCCCGCGCGAGAAATCATCGCGCCTTGACCTGCGAGAATCACCGGACGTTTCGATTGCGCGATGATCTGCAGCGCTTCATCGATGGCGACGGGACAAATTTTCTCCGCTTCCTCGGGATGGTAGCCAGGAAGATCGATCTCCGGCTCCATGTCGCCCGTGAAGGGATTTTGCGAAACATCCTTCGGGACGTCGATCAATACCGGACCGGGTCGACCTGTTGTCGCAATATGATACGCTTCACGCGTCACCTTCGGCAGGTCATTGGTCTCTTTGACCAAGAAATTATGCTTCACTACCGGCATGGTGATGCCAAAAATGTCGGCTTCTTGGAATGCATCTTTGCCCAGCATCCACGTCACTTGCTGACCGCAAATCACAATCATCGGCACCGAGTCCATTTGTGCAGTCATCAGGCCCGTCACCGTATTCCCCGCGCCTGGTCCGGAAGTCACCAACACACAGGCAGGCTTGCCTGTGGCGCGTGCATAGCCATCGGCCATGTGCACCGCACCTTGCTCGTGACGCACCAAGACAAACTTCATGTTCGTCTTGACCGTCTCCAGTGCATCGAAGATAGGAAGCGCCGCGCCGCCTGAGTATCCGAAAATGTATTCGATGCCCAATTCATCGAGGGTCTTAACCAGCGCCTGCGCGCCGTCCATGGGTTCGTTGTGGCTCATGTTTGGTGAAAAGTTGGTCTTCGGAGGGGAAGATAGCGATTTTTCTTAATGAAAGCAATCCAAAATTGCCGAATATTGCGCAAAATCGCCCTCTGTGAATAACTTTTTTCCGAAAATCTCTCATTTTTGCCGTAAGCAATGCGATTCGTACGGCAATATGGTCGAAAAGATTGCGATTTGTTGATCGATGTCGCATCAATGCTCCGTTGCTTTCTCCGCGCCGAGTCCGGTGTGGGAGCGGACGGCGAGTTCGGCGAACTTGGCTTCGGCTTGCGGTTCACGGCCGCCGAGGTAGGTGCCGATGATGGCAAAAAGAAAGCCAAGCGGGATGCTGAGGATACCGGGATTTTCCAGCGGGAAAATGGCAGCTTGCGGGCCGAGGAAGCCCACGGGGCTGATGAGGATGAGGCCGAGCGAGCTAATCAATCCTCCTCCCAGTCCAAACAGGGCACCCATGGTGTTGAAGCGTTTCCAGAAGACCGAAAAAATGATCGCGGGCAGATTCGCCGAGGCCGCTACGGCAAAGGCGAGGCCGACGAGAAAGGCGACATTTACTTGAGGACCCAACGCAATGGCCAGTGTGATCGACAGCGCGCCGATCGTGAACGCGGTGATACGAGCGACCTTGACTTCACGACCGGGCAGGGGATCTTTGCCATGGTGAATGACGTTGCTGTAAAAATCATGAGCAAATGAGGTGCTAGCACTCAAGGTCAGCCCCGCCACAACCGCGAGAATGGTGGCGAAGGCAACGGCGCAGATGAAGGCAAAGAAGAACTCTCCTCCGAGAAGCTGTGCCAGCATCGGCGCGCTCATGTTTGGGTTTGGCTTGGTCACATCGGGCCCGATCAAGGCGGCTGCGCCGAAACCGAAAAAGGTCGTCATGATGTAAAAGCCGCCGATGATCCACATTGCCCAGACGACACTGGAACGCGCGGTTTTAGCATCGGGCACGGTGTAAAAGCGGATCAGAATGTGCGGCAGGCCGGCTGTGCCAAAGAGTAAGGCCGCGCCCAGCGACACGGTTTCCCAGGGGTTTTTGAACTTCATCCCAGGGTCGAGAAAATTGCGCACTACACTCTCGCCATTTTCTGCCGTCATCTTGATTTGCGTGACGGCGTCAAAAAACGCCACGATGCTGTAGTCGAACTTTCGCAGCACCAACACGCTGAGAAACAAGCTGCCAGAAATCAGCAAGAGCGCCTTGATGATCTGCACCCATGTCGTCGCCAACATGCCGCCGAAGACGACGTAGACGATCATCATGACACCAACCCCACAAACGGAGATGACGTAGCCGAGGGGGCTGCTCATCAGCGGGATATCGTGCATCAGTTTTTGAATCAACACTCCTGCACCCACCATTTGGGCAATCATGTAAAACAACGAGACACACAAAGTATTCAAGCTCGCCATCGCCCGCACGGGGCGCGGTTTGAGTCGATAGGCTAAAACGTCCGCCATGGTGTATTTGCCCGAATTGCGCAGCGGTTCGGCGACAACAAAGAGCACGGTGAGGTAGGCGACGAGAAAGCCCACGCTGTACATAAAGCCATCAAAGCCAAAACAGGCAATCATCCCGGCGATGCCGAGAAACGATGCCGCCGACATGTAATCGCCTGCGACCGCGAGACCGTTCTGCCAAGCGGTGATTGATCGACCTGCGGCAAAGTAGGCACTGGAGCCCGTGCTTTTGCGGGCGCTGACAAAAGTGATCGCGAGAGTCGCAAACACAAACAACAAGAACATGGTAATCGCCATAGAATCAAAAATGTTTTGTTAGGCAATAAGGCCCGCTTGTTTGAGCAATTCGGCGGCTTGACGATCAAAGCGCTTCGCCCGACGCATGTAGACGTAGGCGAGCACCCAGGTCATGACAAATTGTGAGATCGCTAGCAGATAGGCGAGATTCACCTTGCCCCATACGGGTTGTTTGACGAAATCAGAGAACCAGCCGACCAGCACCAGAAAAGCGAGGTAGTAGAGGGAAAAAAAGGCGCAGCAGGGGAGGAGAAACCGACGCTTGGCACGCAGCATATCTTGAAACTCAGGCATCGCCGCAATGGCAGCCCAGTCCGGGTTTTGGGTTGGGATCATGATCAATCGTTTCTAGGGAAAGCTTGGATGCTTGTCAAATTTTCCCACGTCATGAAGTGCGGCGAGTCGCTCGATGAGGGGAGGATGAGAGTAGTCGAGGATCACCCGCAACCAATGCGGTGAGGGGTGGGCCAGATTGTCCGTGCTGAGTTTCTTCAGAGCTGTGACCAGAGGTTCGGAGCTACCGCAATGTTGCGCGGCATAGGCATCGGCTTCAAATTCATGGCGACGCGACCATGCATTCGAGAGGATGCCGAGCAGTCGACTTACGGGAGAAAATAGAATGCCAAATAACAACAGTCCGGCATGGGGACTGATGACGCGGACATCAAAAGCATCGAACAGCAACCGAGAAAACACGCCTTGAGGATTGGTGCACAGTCCTACAAGGTAAAACAGCACCGCACTTTGTAATATGGCGGCAATGAGACGCTGTGGGATGTGTCGGCAGCGGAAGTGACCGATTTCATGCGCGAGAATGGCGACCAATTCCTCCGTTGTATGTTTGTCGATGAGTGTATCGAACAGTGCGATTTTTTTGTTCTTTCCCAATCCCGTAAAAAACGCATTCGCTTTGCTCGATCGCTTTGAGCCATCCATGATAAAAAGGCCCGCCACGGGGAAGTCGCAGCGTTTCGCCATGGCTTCGATGGCCTGTCGCAGCTCACCATCGGGCATGGGTGTGAATTGATGAAACAGCGGCAAAATTACGGCAGGTGCCAGCCACATCATGAGCAATTGAAATGCCGAAAAAAACAGCCAAGCCCACAGCCAGGCGTAATCGACGTGTGAAAAAATCCATAACAGCGCCGAGATCAACGGGCCGCCAATTAAGATCGCGAGCAAGAGACTTTTCCATTGATCGCCGATGAATGTAGCGGTGCTCGTTTGGTTGAAGCCGAATGATTCCTCGAGCACAAAGGTTTGGTAGTAGCTCAGTGGTAAATGCAGCAGATACTGCGCGGTGCCAATGCCGCCGAGCCAGGCAAGTCCAGCGAGCAGCGGGGCATCGGGTAGCCACTGGCGGGTGAGGTCATCCCACCAACCAAAGCCGCCGAAAAACCAAAAGGCGAGCAGTGTGGCGAAGGAGAAACTGCTTTCGACAATCGAAAACTTGGCGTTCGCTGTCGAATAAGCGCGGGACTTTGCGTAGCTCTCGGTGGTCCAGATTCCATCGATCGACGCGGGGGTTTCCGCTGGGAAGGACTTGAGATTGAGCAGAGTGGCGATGAGGTCGAGCTTCCAAAAAATTGCAAGAATCAGCAAAATCACCAAAGCGGCAATACCGCTTTCGGGAGAGGTCATGGCAAAAAATGGCATGCAGTGGATGGTTAGAATGCGGGCGGCACGATCAACTCATCGCCAGGCTGTGGAGCGAAGGGGCCGATGCCGGGCAGCACATCGGCAATCGCCTCACCACCAACAATTTCGCGCACTTTGACATTGCCGGCAATGCCGTCCTTGCGTCGGACCGCTAGCACGGTATCGACCGTAACGTGCTCGGGCATGACCAATTGGATGGTGACGAAAGATCCCGTGTTCGGGTCGTTGACAAACTCCATGACCTTCGCCATCAGCAAGGCTTCGGAAATTTGACGTGCGCGACGGAGCTCGCGATCGCTTTTTTCTAAGTCGCGTTGAGCGATGAGACCGCCTTCTTGTTTGGCTAGTTTCGCTTCCTTTTCCTTCATTTCCAGCTCAGCTTGGAGCGCCGCATTGCGGGCCTCGATTTCGCGTAGTTTCGCCGCTTTGTTTTCCAATTCCACTTGAGTAGCGGCCGTGGGATTGAGTGGGGATGGCGAGCTGTCCGAGGTGACACCGAGTTCGCGCAATTGTTTTTCTGTTTGGATGATTGCTTCCTCGCGCTCAAGTTCAGCGATTTGTTGCGTGATGCGAGCGAGTTCCACCGATGGTGCGTTTTTGCTGGCATCGCGCTGTTGTTGCCATGACCAAGCGAGCGCCGCGAGTAAGAGCGTGGTGGTGATGGCCAAAAGAATTTTGATGGTATCCATAGGACTGAGTGGTAAGAAAAAGATTATGGATTGATTTGCCAGATTTCGCAGACTTGATTGCGTTCGGGCGTTTGACTGGAAAAGCGTTTTGTTTGGCCAAGATACACGGCTTGGAC
>JBDLWB010000042.1:0-3297 GCA_039804425.1 Verrucomicrobiota bacterium | reverse complement strand
TCCACCTCCAGTCCGCCCCAGAGCATCTCATACGCTGCGGCGGTAGGCACATTCCCCAAGACTGCATTGAGCCGAGCCAAGGCTTGGCGATCCATCACCCCACCGACAGGGATGCCGACGTCCTTAAGCCCTGGTCGTCCCAAATCCTGCAATGTCGTCTGCGCTCCCGCACGCAACACGCGAAAGCATGCCGTGCTCGTCTGGGAAGCGGATGAGTGCATGGCAGCAGCGTTGCGCAATTGATCGACGATCTCAATCAAACAATCATCGCAACAAGCATTTTTGATTGGTATGGTGCAAGAAACTTGACCTTTCTGGGCGATAGGAAGAATCTTTCATCATGCCTAGTTCCGATTCAGGAAACACCATCGCCCGACACTGGGAATTGCTGCAAAACATCATCCCACATCGCCGACCCGGAAAAAGCGCTTCGCAAATGTGCAGTGAGCTCGAGAGAGCGGGGTTTCCTGTGAGCAAAAGGACGGTCGAACGCGACATGCATGAGTTATCCCGACTGTTTCCCATCGTATGCAATCATCGTGGTACGCCGCATGGCTGGCATTGGTCGGAAGATCAGCATCTCGACATTCCATGCATGGAAAATGCCGAAGCGATTTCCCTGGGCTTGATGGAAGACGTGCTTCGGCGCATCATGCCTCAGACCTTTCTCGCCGCACTCGAAGGGCGTTTCACGGCAGCACGCAACAAGCTCAAAGCCTCGTCAAAAGGTCGGCATGCGAAGTGGAAGCAATTGGTGCGCTATCAACCACCGGGCATGCCCTTTCAGCCACCGCATGTGCCTGCGGAAATTCTCTCCGCGTTGCAACATGCATTGATCGAGCAAAAGCAAATTACGCTGAGATACCGCAGCGTGAGTGCGACCAGCGAAAAAATCTATCATCTCCATCCGCTATCGTTATTGCAAAATGGCGTGCGCAGTTATCTGATCGCTACCAAGCATGGCGAACGAAATGTCGGTCAGTATGCCATTCATCGCATCAAGCACATCGAGGTGACGGATGATGCCGTGATCATCCCTCCAGGTTATTCGTTGGATTCTTACATGACCAGTGGAGCGGCACAATTCGACCCCGGTCACGCGTTTGTGATGAAAGCGCGTATTGCGGATTATCTGAAAAAAGTGTTAGAAGAAACGCCGTTGTCCAAAGATCAAAAAATTACCACACGGGGAGGTGTTCACACCCTGACAGCGACTGTGCAGCAATCGTGGGAGCTGGATTTTTGGTTGCGATCACAGGGATCGGCGCTCACTGTTCTGCAGCCCGCAGCTCTGCGCAAAAAAATGATCGCTGAGCTGAAAGAGAGCCTAGCCCACTACGGAATGTGATGATCGATCGAACGAAAAAAATTTTCCATCGCGACACATTTTGTCGCGGTCATGGGATAAGATCACCGCATCGTCCAACCCAGTTGGATGATAGAATAGAATGTTGAGTCACATGATCCGCCGTTTATCCAAATCCCGAATCCTTTCCTACCGTCAGTGCCCCAAGCGCTTGTGGTTGGAAGTCCATCGTCCTGAATGTCGTGATGATTCCGCATCACAGCGCGCCTTTTCCATCGGCCAGCAAGTCGGGGAAATTGCGCGCAAAGTCTATGATCCCCTAGGCAGCGGTCATGTGATCGATGTCGAAGCTCTTGGTCACGAAGCGGCGCTTGAGGAAAGTGCCGTTTTTCTCGCCAATGGTCATGGTCCTGTCATGGAAGCCGGTTTGTCCGCTGAGGGGGCATTGGCGTATGTCGATGTGATGTTGCCTGATCGCAGCAATGGTCAACTGCAATGGAGGATGGTCGAAGTGAAATCTGCTGCTTCGGTGAAATCCCATTATCTCGATGACATCGCCGTGCAGGGCTTCATCG
Source organism: Verrucomicrobiota bacterium (assembly GCA_039804425.1). Classification (GTDB taxonomy): domain Bacteria; phylum Verrucomicrobiota; class Verrucomicrobiia; order Verrucomicrobiales; family Akkermansiaceae; genus UBA956. The sequence continues at coordinate 1,416 of JBDLWB010000042.1, read as the reverse complement.
CGGCGCATTCCGGTACTCCGTTGTCTTCGATCTCCATCGCTCACATCGACACCCGTTTTGTCTATCGGGGCGATGGCAACTATCAGGGCTTATTTCGTGAAGTCGACGTCACCGAGCAAACTCGCAGTCGTTTTGCTCAAGTGCGCGAATGGATCATCGGCGCGCAACAAGTCATGGCCCTCACGGAGGAGCCTGTCATTGCCACAGGTCCACAATGCGCCAATCCGTTTCCTTGTCCTTTTCGCCATCACTGTCATGTCGTTAAGGAATCTCCCGCCTATCCGCTCGATCATCTGCCGTATTTTCGTCATACCCGACGCAGTGAATTGAATGCGCAAGGAATTCACGATCTGCGCGAGGTCCCCGATCGTTACCTCAACGATCTGCAACGTCGCGTGAAACAGTGTAGCATCGAAGAGTCGACTTTTTTCGATGCCGATGGAGCTGCCGCAGATCTCGCAGTGTATGGATTTCCCGCGTATTTTCTTGATTTCGAAGCCGTGCAACCACCGATTCCCCTGTGGAAAGATACTTCGCCGTATCAGGCATGTCCTTTTCAATACAGCTTGCACGTGATCGATGCCGACAGCAAGATCGAGCACCATGCCTTTCTCGATCTATCGGGAAACGATCCGCGAAAATGCTTGGTCGAGTCGCTCGTCGCACACTGCGGCACGCAGGGGCCGATCTTCGCATACAACGCCACTTACGAAGCGAGCACCATAGCGCAATTCGCAAAACAATTTCCCGAGCATGGTGTTGCTCTGCGTGGCATCATCGCGCGATTGGTCGACTTGCAACCCATTGCCAACAAGCGCTTTTATCATCCGATGCAACAGGGAAGCTGGGGTTTGAAATCGGTTTTGCCCGCCTTATGTCCCGAACTCTCCTACGACCGTCTCGAAGGTGTGAGCGATGGTCGTGCTGCGGGAGACGCCTATCTCGAAGCGATTGCTAGCACAACCACTCCCGAGCGCCGTGCGCAACTCCATGAGCAACTGCATGCCTACTGCCATCTTGACACCTGGGCCATGGTGCGGATGTGGCAGATCTTTCGCGGTGGGGAAACAGACCTGACATCAGGCCACAAAATTTGCTGATCACAAATAACAACGAACCAACTCAAAAATATGCACAACACAGGCGATCTATTCCCCCTCGAAGATGACAACATGATTCTGCAAATCAACTCACCCAAAGAAAGCATTTCCGGTCCTTATGCCGTGGTTTTCAAAAACCTCGAAGAGCGCTGGGCCATCGTGGCATTGGACTGGGACCAACAACCTCGTCTGGGAATCCGCTGGTTCTGGGGCGGTGGTGGTAATCCGTTTTCTTCGGGGCATGGAACATGGTTGGTGATCCCTCCATCTTTGACCCACAGCATGCTTTCAGGAATCCCGTTAGATCATGCCTTTC
>JBDLWB010000041.1:0-12403 GCA_039804425.1 Verrucomicrobiota bacterium | reverse complement strand
GCTGATCTTTCCGCAGGGGCGGCGCTAGGTGCAAAAGCCGGAGTGCGTTCGGCGCGTTGGTTGCCACCTCGGTCAAGGCCACCGAACATGCCGCTCGACGCTGGGCGCTGGGGCATGGGAGTTTCCTGTGGAGAAATCGGCTGCGTGCGAGCACGAGAGTTCGACTGCCACGTCGGTTGGTTCCAGTTCGAACGAGCGCCGCGCAAGCCTGCGGAAGAGTCCGTGCGAGAAGGCGAAAACGAGTTCATTTGAGGGGCGCGGTTCAATCCGCCATTTTGCCACGAGGGCGACGTCGATGTTTCGCGGAAGCTCGTGCTTTGCAGCGATTGCGAGCGGAGTTGGTTGCGTTCCGAGCTACTCGCCCACGACGAAGTTCCGACGGCATTGGCGCGGCGGGCCCAGTGATAATTGGCGGCTTGGTAATTGCTGATGCGATTGTCATAGCGACTCAGCGTGTGATTGCGGATGCGTTGAGGAGGAGGGCAATATCCACGACCCGACCAACCGAAAGGATGGGGGCAGCCGACGATGGGCGCGGGCAAAAAGCCGACGGGGTAATAGCCATAGAGGAAAGGATCGTAATAGCACGAGCGATAGCGATCGAAGTAGCAAAAGCGGTAGGAGTCATAGGCCCAGCGAGGGTCGCCCGTGCTGACAAAAAACGACGTGCTGGTATTTCCGCCAAAACTGCTTACGCCGAAGCTCGCCGACGTATGGCTATTGCCATAGAGAAAGGGATCATAATAGCAGGAGCTGAAAAGAGAGCTGAGAGCTGCTGCACCGAGGAGAAGATACTTTTTCATATCAATCATGGGACGCGGGAAAGGGGAAATTATTCAAAAAGTTTGTTGGTCCCTGAGAAAAGCTTCGAGGGCATGGGTCGAGGACGCAAGAATTTTTCATTCCGTGCTTGCCAGGAAGCGTCCGTAAGATCAAATTCTCCTCCCCGCGCCGGGATGGCGGAATTGGTAGACGCGCTTGGTTTAGGTTCAAGTGGATTCATCTGTGCAGGTTCGAGTCCTGTTCCCGGTACTTCTCAAAAGAAAAAAGCTCACCAGCACGGTGAGCTTTTTTGCGTGATGCGGACTGTGTTCCTATCGAGACCGATGTGATCTGCGACAAATCTGGTAGGGGAGAGCCCTAGGTTGTTGAATGAATCTCACACGAAGGCACGAAGTTTTGAAGAAAAGAAGAGTTTCAATGAGCTTCGTGTTTTCGTGACTTCGTGTGAGTCATTGCTTTTTGATTGGTGTTAGTGAAGAGGCATCACTCTGTCACCGTCAGCGAGCCGGGGCCGGTGATCCATTGGGGGTGGGTGCTTTGGGTGTAGGTGCCGGGTGGGACCTTGGCGCCATCGGCGGTGTGGAGGGGGGCGGCGATGGTGATTTTTACGCCGCGACCGAGGTGGATCATGGGCTTGTGTCCGACGAGATAAAGGCCTTCGCCGCGCAGTGAATAGCCATCGACAGGGAACTCGATGCGGTTGACGCGCATGGGGTTTTTCAAGGTGACTTCGCCTGCTTGGCCGGCAAAAACCGCACAGTAGTCATCGGCGCCTAGATCTTGCCAATCGGAATCTTGCGTGCCATCGAACCACGCGGCGGTTGCTGCCGTGGTCCACTCGCCCGAGCCGCCTTGGGCCTTGCTGCCCCAGAATAGCGGGCTGGCCGAGCTCGACTCGCCTTTGTGCACGCGGAAGGCATCCATGGTCAGTCGCACTTGGGAAAAATTGACCCCACTGCTATTGGCCGAATTCGTGAAATGCAGCGTGTGTGTGCCAGGCACAAGGTTTTTCATCTGATAGACGGGTGTGCCGACAATGTTCACGGGTGCATAATGATGAACTCCTTGCCACATCTGGAACTGCTTGTTTTCTAACACATAATGCACGCCACGTGATTCGGCATCGCGCGTCGGAAGCACTTCCACGCCCGAGCCTTGGAAGGTGAGAAAGCCCGTGGCATTTTTCAGGATGCTATGATGCGCGTCATTGCGCAATTCACCGCGTTGACGTTTCGTTTGATAAGCCCAGTAGTCGTCGCGCGTCACCACAAAGCCATCCAACGCAGCGATGAAGCCTGCGGGGTGAGGATTGGTGTATTGGCCGACGATGGTATGGGTGCCGTTCGTAAGGCCTTTGACTTGAAAGAGCGTGCGTGTCGATTGACCACCGTGACAGTGAGCAGTGCCATGCTCCTTGCCATCGACCGTCAGAACGAGATCGCCACTGCCGTGGGCGGCTCCGCCAAGAACCTCGACTTCCGTGCCGTGGAAGGTAAAGGTGAATTTTTGGCCATTGATCCATGAGTTCCCCCGAGGCTCCCAAGGGCCTTCGAGCTGCGCACTCCTCGCGCCGTGATTCGTCGATCGAGAGAAAGTGACATCGGCATCCGCATCGTTCACCAGATCACTGACGCGGAAGGCATCGACGGTGAGGAGCGCACCACTCTGTTTCACCAAGCGCAGGGTATGTCGGCCACGCTTGAGATTCTTTTGAGAAAAAACTTCTGTCGCCTGCTGCTGTGCTTTGAGGTCGATGACCCCTAGCGACGTGCCATCGATCCACGCTTGCACTTGAGCGGTGGGTTGATCGGCAGCGGCGATCCAAGCGACATCCGTGCCCTCGAAAGTGAATTCCACGGCATCGCCATCGCTGTTGGTGCGGTGGTGATCACCACGGTATCCTTTTTTCGTGAGATCTTGTTGATAGCTCCACGAAGAACCCTGCCAGCGCAGAGCGCGACTGGTGTTATTCACCAAGCCCACACCGCCGGGGGCGATGACATCCATGACGATCACGGTATCCGGTGCTTGCCAGGTCGCACCTTCCGGCAAAGTGAGAGTGATGCCGCGGTTCGTTTGCTTCATGCTGAGCTTTTGCCCACCGACAAAAAGTCGCGCATTGCCAAACAACTTGCCGTCCGCTGGTGGCGGGAGTTGCAAGGTGTTTCCTTGTGGTGCTTTGAGCACATGGAGAAATTCCTTCGTGTCGTCGGCCGAGCGAAGTGCTACGCCCCAAGTGAGATCATCATAGCGCGCCACCACGCCGCGATAGTTCGGTAGATACGAAGTGCTGCTGCACGTGCCATTCACCGAGTCGGCGATGGGGGTGTAGAGTTTCACAAAGCCATCGAGGATGGGTCGGCATTTGGGATCCAAGCCGCCGCGCTTGGTCGGTCCGCCGCCAATCGCATCGATGCTCCACTGAATGCCGCCGCCCATGGTATTGGTGGCTGCTTGGATCACCGTGGTGATCAGCATGTTTTCGGGCGAGTGAGCGGTTTGCAAAAAGATTTGATAGACCGAAGCTGCCCGTCCTTCGCGCGATTCCCATTGCACTTCTTGCACCCCTTCGTCACTGCCATAAGTCTGACCGCCGCCATTATTGTGCGTGATCACGAGATCGGGATTGCGTTCTTTGATCGTGCGCATCAAGCGCGGGTAATCGACTATCCTGTCCTGCGTGCAGTCTTGGAAATTTTCATCCAGCCACAGTCCGTGAAGTCGATCGCCATAGCGGTCGATGAGTTCGGCGAAAAGATCATTGATCCAATCGTTATGAGGTTCCGCGACCGGTTGATAGGGGTGACAGTAAAACAGCGCAGGAATGCCGCGCTTCTTGCATTCATCCAGCAATTCGCCTAACAAATCGCGTTGCGGACAACTGCGTCGACCCGGTGCCCATTTCTGCATCGCCTTGCTCGGAAACATCGGACAAGTGCCCGAATGCCACGCGGTGAAGACGACGTATTCGGCTTTCGCGGCGATGATGTGATCGAGGTAATTCTTCACATCAAACGACTGAGCAAAGTGATCGATATCCGTCGAAAGATGTCCATCTTCACTGGGAGAAAAGGCAGTCATGCCATAGCCATTCCAGACGAAGTGGCTAAAAATGCCGTATTTCAGCGACTTCCAAGAATCGCGTCGGGATCCAGACGCCACCTTGAGACTATTGCGATAGAGATCGATCTTCGTATCGGGGGAGGTGGGAGGGATCAACTTCGCCGTGCCCCAGACATTGATGCGGGCCTGAGGGGCGAGTCGGGCTTTCGACAAATCCAGCGTGCCTTCATACAGCGTGATCACGCCGCCCAGCGAGACATCGCCTTCGATGCGCAGCGTGCCTTGACCGCTTTTCGAAAAGCCGCAAGAGCCCCCGGCTTCGCGGATGCCTTTGAGAAAGGCGACATCCTGTGCATCGGGTCCATCGTTGATCACAAACGAACAGACCGACGAAACCTCGTGCGCGAGCGTGATCGGTTCGGCGATAGAAACCGACTTCGCACTGGGAAAAACAAAGCCAATGCGGCCTTGTTCTGGGGTGACGCCGGGGATTTTGGTGAGATCGACGGCATCAAGCCACGAGCAGAGAGGGAGCGACAACAAAGCTGTCGCCCAAAGGGAACGGTGGGGTATCATAAGGTAACTGAGTAGGAGTGATTATTTCACGCGGAAAACCACGCTGAAAGGAAACTTGGCATCGCTGGGGTAATCGATGAGCAAGGCATCGTCTTGCTGTTTCCAAGTGATTTTTTTCGAGTATCCGAGGAGCGACACAGCGCTGATTGCTTTTTCGAGCAGTCCGGCTTTTTTGCCCAACGAGGTGATCTTCAACGTTTCACCGGAGCTAGGCACTGCCATGATGAATGCATAGATCGCGCCATCTTTTCCTTGGGTGAAGCGGACATCCGAAGTGGCCATGGCAAACTCTGCGTGTTCCCGCACAATCGGGCCCGAGGGGAAATTGCGAGGGATGCGCGACGTGGATACTGGGGCAAAAGTCGCAGACTCGATCTGCAAGCCTTGACCGCGAACGACGAGAGATTCCGACTCCTTCGCGCGGGCGCTAATTTTTTTGCCGTTGAGCGTGCCCGTCACCGTCAGAGCTTTTTCGATGCCAGGGAAAGGATCCTGACCGCCGAGCGTTGCCACAGAGACCGTCAACTCAAGGCCGTTCGCAGTGACCTTAGGAAGCACATGCGATTTGACATCGACACCTGCATTGGCCTGCTGAGAGTTGGCATCTTCGCCGATGATCTTCCACGCGCTGCTGCCGTAGATCGCTTGACCATTGCGACGCATGTATTCGCCGAAATCCTTCCACATTTGCACACCGCCCGGTTCGAGATCGCCCTCGGGAGTGAGTCCCACGTTCAGGTTGTAATTGCCATCGCGGGCAATCGCTTCGAGCATTTGAAAAATCATGCTGCGCGAGTCATAGAGGGTATTATCCTCAAAAAACCATTCGCCGAGAGTATTTTCCCAAACCCAGGGATCGCGCTTGATCGGGCCCGTGTAGCCATTTTCGTGAGGGGCGGCGATGCCTGTGATGCGAGGTCCGCCTTTGATCACGGCCATGCAATCGATCTCGCCCTTGTTTTTCGCGGCGCGTTTGTTGTACATGTGAGCGACCAATTTCACCGTCGCATCACTGATCACCCCCTTGGCTGTGCCACTGCCCGTGAAAGGCTCCGTGCCATCGGTGTAGAGCATGTCGGGATCATAATCATCGACAAACTGATGAAGTCGACGGAACCATTTGAGTGTGTATTCTTTCGCGTAATCGCGCGTTTCGGGATGCACAAAAATGTCGCGCACGGGGGTGAAAAAGCCGTCGCGGATGTTTTGACCGGGCAATACTTCTGCTTGCAGGTCAATGCCATACAGGTCCTTCGGATCGAGGCCTTCCCACCATTGGCCCTTGCCATTTTCCTTCGTCCGTGTGGCGGCATCATACGGCACTCCTGCCTTGGGACCCGTTTTGTCAGCGCCAAAAGCAGGCTGGAACCACCACAGCGAGTAGTCGGCATGGAAGGCCATACCAGTGCGGAAATCATACTTGCGGGCTTCCTTGAACAGCTCGCCGACAATGTCGCGCTTGGGTCCCACATTGACCGAGTTCCACGGTTGATATTTCGAGTCCCAGAGGTCGAAATTATCATGGTGAGCGCCTTGCACGAGAATGTACTTCGCGCCCGATTCGGCATAGAGCTTCATCAGCTTTTTGGCATCGAACTTCGGTGCTTTCCATGCATTCAGCACATCCATGTAGCCAAACTCCGACGGGTGGCCGAAGAGTTTCAAGTGTTGGTCATACATCCAGCGATTGTTCGCACGACCTTGTCGGCCTTCGGGTGCTTGTTGGTAAAGGAAACGAGCATACCAATCGCCATTGCGGCCCATCGACTGCGGTCCCCAGTGGAACCAGACGCCAATTTTCGCTTCGCGCCACCAATCGGGCTCGTGCTTCAATTTGTCTGGGGTAAAGCTTTTCCAATCCGCCGAAAATGGCCCGTCGGCAATTTGATCCGGAATCAAGAACGGCACCTTCGCTTCATCCGGGGTGAGAGGTTGAGCGACTTTTTTATTGCCGCCGTAGGCATCGGCAGGGGCGCGGTCGCCGTTGACTTCGGCTTCTTTGGTGAGGTCGGGCTGCGCAAAAGCCAAAGAGGCAAGTGCGGGAGCAAGGAAGCAGGTAGTTCGTAAGATCGGGGTAAGGAAATGAGTGGGCTTCATCGTGATTCGGTTTCTAGAGGGTCAATCTGCGCAGGGGGAGCGCAGATAAGATACGTATCACGATGATCGATTCTTACGAAGTTCTCAAAAACAAATTTCGTCAGATCGAATGCGCGGTGATCCAGTGAGGGATGTGAAGTGAGAGAGAATTTTTCTCTGAATCCCTGTGCTGGGAAGGAGGACGATGAACTGGACTTGCTTTCGAGTCAGTCCCAAGCGCATCAGGATCCCACTATGGCGGGGGCATGGCCTTCATTTCGCGGATCGAAGTCATTTCCGCGCGGTTGGCGGTGGGATCCATCCAGATGAGTGTCACTTGACGGTAGCGAGCATTGTAGGCCCAGCGAGTGGTATGGAGCGACTGCCAATGACCATCGCGTTGCATCCATGCGGCGACGGGGACCATATCAAAGGCATCGACCTCCGATGCTAGATCGGCTGACTGAGAGGCACCGGGAGGGAGAGAAAGTTTTTTCCGGCCTAGGTCGAGACGGGCGTTGTGCGGGGTGAGATTGATGGCCAGCACCGAGCCGTAGACGAAGTCCTTCGTCGCGGGGAGAAAAAAAGCGGTATAGGGAGAAGATGGGGCGTTTTTCGGAGAGATCGGAAGCAAAATTGCCGACACATTTGAGCCATCCGCAGGGACGGCAAAAGACCACAGCGGCATCCATGGTGCTTCGTCTGCTCGGCCTTTTCGGTAGACAACCACCTTACCCTCCTCGACGACGACAGGAACTGGCTCGGTGAAGCCGCCTTGATAGATCGGGACCTCGGTGGGAGAGGCAGAGGGACTGCTTTTCAGTAAGAACGAGCGCGCTTCACCGGCATAGCGCAAGCAGCAGAGGTTGAGAGAGATGATGCGCGGCTTCGCGGGCTCAGCACCCAAGCAAGGGCTGAGAAAAAAGGCGATCGTAAGAAAAAGACGAAACATGGTGCGAGAGCAAGCGGGCTTTAGATTTCATTTTCCGTGAGCCAGCGGAAAGAGCGGATTTCAAAGCGTCGACCGAAAGCTAGATTGGTCGGATGCAAGCTGGCGAGCGAATCCCATGGCGCATTGCCATTTTCCGATTGATCCAGCACATAGCGAGGGAGTCGCTGAACGACGGCCTCGCACCAAGCGCGTGCTAGCACCTTGCCACTGGCATCGGTGGCATCGCCGTGAGCGCGGATGCGGAAAGTATCCGACCGTGCGCTGATGGTCGCGCCAATCTGCTGGAGCACCGTCGCCTGATCGAGAGAGCCACCCGCACCGCTGGCCGAGTGGCCGAGAGCGGCGCTTGGGTAAGAATAAGGAATGCCTGCAACATCAGGAGTGGTGATCGTTCGCGATAGGTCCACAAAACGATTTTTGCGCAAGCCTTGAGCATTGCGGTTCAGGTCGCCGATGCCTGGTGCGCTGTCGATGGCGGCTTGGATTGCTCCCTTCAGCGTGAGATCGGATTCCGCTCCGAGGCGTCGGTTGACGAACTCGGCCAGTGAGAGAAAAGGCCCGCGGCGTTTGACCTCTCTGACGATGCCGGCAGCAAGGGCATCGAGCTCATCGCGGGTGAGTTCACAGCCGCCATTCCAGAAACGGAATCGTTCAGGGTGGGCGACATTCGGGGCGGCGGTGGAATTGGCTGGCATGCGACGGCGACTGAAAAACGGGCCATTCGTGGCGAGTCCATTCGGGGCAATGGTCATCGAAGTGCCATTGAAAAGCAGCGAGGCAATCGTTTCACGGTCGAGCCCACCGAGCACCGCCATCCATGCGGCTTTGGAGGTGGAATTGACATTAAAGGCGCCATTCAGAAGTTGGATTGCGGCAGACTTTTGAAAAGCATCCGTTTTCGGCTCCGTGGCCGAAGTGGTGAGCATGGCGCTCAGCTCAGTCGGCGAGCGTCCAGCAGTCCAAGGCGTCAATCGCGGGTTGGGCAAGGCGTTGGCATTTGTCGCGAAACCTTCGATCACCGATTTGAGATCCGCCGTTCTCGGCCAGAAGGGGGCTCCACGAAGATTTGTCAACGTAGAAGCATACCAGGAATCCCAGAGTCGAGTATTAGCGAGCCAAGCATGGTCTAATGCTAGCCCCGTTTGATATTCATTCGCTCTCACAAGAGGATGCGCAAACGACATTCCGACGGGATGATCCACGGCACCGGGGAAGGGCGAAGAAGCAAGGCCAAAATGACCGAGTTGTGTCACGGATTGGATCGGCGCAATCGCCAATTCACGCTGAATGAAGAAGCTCGAACCTTGAAGCGAGGTTGATCCACCAAAAGCGTAGCCGCGATGATTGGCATCGATTTTTGCATCGGTAGCCATGCCGTTTTGGTATCGGATCAGTGCCAATTCGTGACTGTTCGACGACTGATGATCATCGCGCAGCGATTGATAAGAAACGGGGCGAGAGGTGTCATTGTGAATCCATGACCTACTTGGAAATACCGAATCGCTTGTGGTCTTGGCCTGAGCGGTGAGCACCAAGAACGGTTTGACAATCCATTGTTTCAGAGGATCCGTGAAGCCGACCTTGATGTTCGAGGCAAGTTCTGGATTAGAAAACTCCGACATTTTGAATGGGATTTTCGTCCCAGCGAGTCCGTCGCGTGTGATGGCTTTGGCTAAGACGTTGGGATCGGCATGGAAGTCGAATTCCAAGCGAGAGAGAACAGTCGATGAAGACGTTGGCGATGATGAACCGGCAGAGGTCAGGAGAGAGACCGCATAACGAGAGATGTTGGCGCCTGCCTTGGTGCGAGCGGGTGCGAGACCGCATTCGACATCCCAAACATCGTCGATGCGACTGCCGATGACTCCAAGCGGATCGTTTGGGCCATTGCGTGGGCTGATCACGGCAGAAGGGTCGCCTGCCAACCAGTCGATGTTGAATCCATATTGAGGCCCTCTCCAGCCAGGAGCTGCTCTGATTTGTGCGGCGTAATTTTGTCGATCTGTGAGATTATTTTGCCAGTCGAATAAGCGAACAAAGTCCCAGTTGGGGTCTAGTGCAGGGGAAAACAATCGGACCTCACCTGGAAGAAGGACCACATCGCCATAGGTGCTACCATCGGAGCCCACCTGGCCGAACAATTGCATGACGAACTTTTTGTCAAATTTTGCGCCTCCCTCGACATACATTTCATCGAGCGGAATGAGGCGATTGGTGACTTCTCCGATGGCACTTGGCACCGAGCTTTTTTGTCGGATGAAGCGGAATGCCACGGGAGGATTGGCGATTTCGATCACAGGTTGTCGCAGTCGCAGAGTCACATTGTATGGATTCCACAGAGTCACCATGGGCGTGTAAATCAGGTGGAGCATGTGATTCCACTTTTCACCTTCTGGTCCGCCGCCAAATGCGTTGGGGATCACCCATTCCCAGGGATGGTGGCCTTTGCTGACTTTTGCGAAAAACGAGAACATCATTTCGCAGCGAACAATCACGGGCGCCAGAGGATTGACGGGTTGAGCATCGCGGTTGATGATAAAACTTTCCCCACTGCCCGTTCCGGCTCGGAAGCCACTGGGCAAGGAGCTAGTGATGGTGACTGTGGGGAGATTGTTCCCTGAGGTTGTGCCGAAACGTTTACGAACATTGAGTTGATCGTAAATCAGATTCCATTGAGGATCCGGTGATCCGCCCGTAAAAGCGCTTGTGTTCGGAATCCGAGCCAGTGGAGTTTGCGTGTCCGAATACAGTCGGCGTCTTTCGTATTCGACAGGGATGCGAGAGAGCTCGCCAAAAAGACTGAGGTCCTTGCGCAGGCCACCGAGGGAAACATCCGCCAGTACCCCCGCAGAGTCCGTGGTAAAATCTTGAAAATACTTGCGCAGCGCAGGGAGTCCCGATTTCAGCAGCGGGGCACTGGCGAGAGTGATGGCGCGTGCGGTGTTTGACCGAACATCAAAGTAGGCATCCAGCGCTGGGCCTTGTCGTGGGTTGTTCGATGGGATGAGATCAAAGGCATGACGCGCAGGTGTGCCCGCGAGCAATCGGCTGCGCTCATCGTTCGTCATCGAAGCAGGTGTGGCCAGATCGATGCGGGCTTTTGTTCCCTCGTCCATCACCGCATAGGCTCCATGGCCAGCGATGGGTGATGAAGCGCCTGCAGCATGCATCGCGATTTTTCCCGCCCAGAGGTGGGTGGCAGAGTTCGGATTGCTGTCTTCCGTGGTCTTTTGACCGACAAGGACGACGCCGGTGTTGCTCTTGCGGAAAGGACTTTCAGAAAGTGTCGTCGACCGCGTGGCATCTGCTTCTGATAATCCCGATACCAACCATCGGCGAAAGGAGCGGGGTTTATCGTAACTCGGGATCGTAGGCAACTGACCAGCGGTTTGTTGGTGAGAGGACCAAACTCCCGTGACATTCGGTTCGCCGACATTTTCCAGCGCTTCGGTTTCGGCAACAGCATCGAGAATCGCGGCAGGTGCGGTGATTCTTTGGTCCGGGCCGGCGTGCTTCTGCAAGTCGCCAATGGCGAGCATCAGGGCGAGTCGTGCATTCGCGCGCGCCGTGGACATGGCCTGAGATCGCGAGGTAGAGCGGAGCGAGATCGTGGAAAGAGAGAGAACCCCGATGGCGATGATCATCAGCAAGATCATCAGTGCCAGCGTCACCACGAGAGTAAAGCCGCGCGTAGGTGGAGCAGATGAGTTTCTCATGCTCGACATGCGATGAAAATCAGTGAGTGGAATTGACAACGTAGTTACATGATGTGGTGATGCATGACACAAAACAACGACGCAATTGTCACTCGATCGGGTGAAACGTGACTCGTTGTACGATCGTACGGTAGTGTTCAAAGAAAAGCGCGATTTAGTCAAAAGAGTCGGCTTTCAGGACAATCGGCACACCTGCACGACTGCTGAGCTTGATGGTGCGGCCTGCATGGCGAATGGTGAGAGTTTCATCGTATCGTGAAATCAGCTTTGCCGTTGTGAGTCGACCATTTTTCCAAGTGAGATCGACAGACACGGCACCGCGTGCGAGCAGTCCTTTCACTTCGCCATCGGGCCAAGCCTTGGGCAGAGCGGGGAGCAGTCGGATCACAGGGGTGGCATTGAGTGAGCCAGAATCGGGATGACTTTGGAGGAGCATCTCGGCAATGCCCGCTGCGCCGCCGAAATTGCCATCGATCTGAAAGGGGGGATGGAAGCAGAACAAGTTCGCAGAAGAACCAGCACCGCCACCGTTGTAGCTTGTAGGTCCCGTGCCCTTGATGGGGCGGAGGAGCATGCTGAGCAGTTGGTGGGCGCGGTCGCCATCGTGCAGGCGAGCCCAGAAATTGATTTTCCATGCCAGCGACCAACCCGTGCCCGCATCGCCGCGTTGTTCGAGGCTTTTGCGGCATGCCGCAGCCAGCTCTGGTGAGCCCTCGGGGGTGATTTCGTGGTAGGGGTGCAAGCCGTAAAGATGAGAAACGTGGCGATGGTGAGGATCGGCTTCTTGGTAAGGTTCGAGCCACTCTTGCAGTCGTCCATCAGGACCGATTTGGTTCGGGGCAAGCTTCGTGCGTTTATTAGTGAGTTCTTCGCGGAGTGCGGCATCGATGCCAAGAATTTCGGCGGCGCGAGCGGTATTACCAAAGAGTTCGCGCAACTGCTGCATGTCTACGGTGGGGCCCATGCAGACATGCGCATTGCGTCCGTCTGCCAGTTTGAAAGCATTTTCTGGCGAATTCGAGGGCCCAGTGACGAGCCAGCCGTTCTTGGGTTCCTGCATGAGGTTATCGAGGTAAAACATCGCCGAGCCTTTGAGGATAGGGTAAATTTTGTCGAGGTATGTTTTGTCGAGCGAGTATTCATAGCGATGCCAGAGATGCTGGCAAAGCCATGCCGAGCCGCCAGTCGTGGCGCCCCATGAAGCGCTTTCGCCGGGAGAAGTGAAGCCCCAGGGATT
>JBDLWB010000040.1:0-13131 GCA_039804425.1 Verrucomicrobiota bacterium | reverse complement strand
GCGCAGGTCAAAGCGGACTTGTCGGCCAAAAACCGCCAGCGTGCCCGTGCCCGTGCGGTCGGGGCGAGATTCACCGTGCTCGAGGACATCGCGCAGCAAATCGTGGTAGGCTTTCATGGCTGAGGATATTGATCAAGATCCGTGGGTAAGACAAGCGGAAGTTGGGTCATGTCACGGCGATCAAGCTAAGGCAAGCCATGCTTTGTACGACAGACAAAGGAGAACAGTTTCTCTCGATTTGGGGAAGCCGAGTTGACAGAATTTCAGAATTTTCTCAATGACCAGAGAAGGAGATGAATCCACATTCGGGGAACCTGAACCAAGCGAGATCGGAATGGTAGATCTCGGGAGCATTGCCATGGCGAAATTCTGAAAAATTCTGAAATTCTGTCAAAAACCAGTCGCGAAGGCCCGCTGGCGTTCCGATCAGGGAAGATTCTCTCCCTCGCTTGATCGAACTAGATTTCAGGTCCCATCCAGGTGTTGAGGATTTCCACGGCGGCGGCAAAGTTCTGATGCTTCATGTTGGGGGCATCTGGCATCGATCCAGAGAGCATCAACTTTTTCCCCAAAAACGGAGAGAATCTTTTCCGCCTTTACTTTTGCCAGAAATCTTTCAGCCTGAAACCACGTCATGCAGCGTGTTGTTTTTCTTTCGTCTCTACCGCTTTTATTCTGGGCCTCGGCTCAGGATGCACCTGTCAACTCTCCCGAGGCGATCACTCCACCCGCTGCTGTGGAAATCCCTGAGCTGAACACTCCTACGGCACCAGCTGCCGTGGATCCTCATCAGGTCACTTCGGAACTTCCCACCGGTGTCAATCTCTCCCTCGAAGGCAACATCACTCCGCTCGATGCCTCAAACCGACGCTTCCGCATCTCTGGTCCCATCGAATTGAAAACCAATCGTGGCGAAGAACTTTTTGCCGATGAGGCGATCCTTGATCTCGATCGCCAAACCTATGAGCTGCAGGGAAATGTCAGTATCTTCAACGGGCCGATGATCCAACGCGGCGATCGCGTTACCTACAATCTCAAAACACAAAAACTCGAGACCTCGCGCCTCAGCGTCAGCTATGACCCTATCATTCTCGAAGCGGGTTCGTTCGATGCCGCTTTCGATGAGGACGGTCAACGCATTTTTGTCGGTGAAAATGCCGGTATTACCACCAACGACGTCGAGTCTCCCCATTACTGGCTGCGGGCGAATCGCACGACGCTCTACCCGGGAGAGAAAGTCGTGTTTGATGACCTCAAACTCTACATCGGCGACACCCCCATTTTCTGGCTCCCTTATCTCAGCCAACCGATGAATGCTCAACTGGGCTATCGCTTCCTGCCTGGCGGTCGCACGAACCTCGGCTTTTATCTGCTGCAAAATTACGGCATCATGCTCGGCGATGACGATAGCGCTTTTCTCGGTGGCAAAAAACCATGGCTGCTTTCCCGTTGGCATCTCGATGCGAGAAGTCGACGCGGTCTCGGCACGGGAGTCGATCTGTTTGATACACGTCTCAGCGACAATACGAATCTTGGTTGGCTGAAATGGTACTACACCGACGACCTCGATCCCTCGATTACTCGATCCGGCATCCCTCGCGGACCGATCGATTCAGATCGCTTTCGTGTTGAGTTCCAATATCGCATTCCTCTCGGATGGCAAGACCCATGGAATCGAGATGCTGAATACGCGTGGAATTACGATCTGCATCTTCTGAGCGATAACAATTATCTCGAAGACTTTGATCCGCGTTTTTATCGCAACAATGCTCAGCCAGATAACACCATCTTTTTCACCAGGCGCGATGAAACGAGTTTGTTCACTGGCTTGGCACGCCTGCGACTCAATGATTTCTATCGCGCAGACTCGCGCGCTCCAGAGCTATCTTTTGATCAAATCCGACGCCCGATTTTTGGGGGGGCGATTCAGCATGAAGGGCAGACTTCCTTTACCATCGCGCAAGAGCACATGGCGGACCCAACCCGGGAAACATTGCTCGACCCTCTGCTCACTCTGCCGGTCAATGATCCTACCTATCAGAGCATGCTGCCCCAGGTCGGACGCTATGAACAATTTCTCATTGGTCAACTGCGCGCCTTGCCGCCCGGTGACCCTGAATACGACACACTCTATCGCCAACTGACCAACCCCGAGTACTCGCGTTTTCATACCTACCAAGATTTTTCCACCCAATGGACTTTGGCCGATTGGCTGCACCTCACCCCACATGCGGGGGCTGGCTACAATCGCTACTTCGACGTGGCGGACGTCGCTGGCGATACCGACCGCGGCATGATGTCGACCGGTCTGGAGGCTTCCTTCAAACTGCAAAAAGATTACCCCGACTTTCACATTCCCAGCCTCGGCGTCAATGGATTACGACACACCCTACAGCCCTATGCTCACTGGTCATATCTCTCGGTCAACGCGCTAGACCCGAACACTCCGCAAATCGATCGACTCACCTTTTTCACGCGTCCCGTGCCCATCCGCGTGGGACGCTTTACCGCGATCGACGACCTCAACAGCTGGAACCTGGTGCGCTTAGGCTTTCGCAACCGTCTGCTGACGCAGCGCGACGGAGGAACGCATCAGTGGCTTTACACCGATACCTACCTCGATAGCTACATTGACGACCCTGAGCTCAATCGTCAATTTTCCAACCTCTACCAAGACATCACCTGGCAGCCGCTGCCTTGGATGGCAGTGGACTGGCAAATCCAATTTCCCATTTTTGCTTCTGGCTCCGGCTACAACGAATTCACGACCGGCCTTCGCTTCATGCCGACGCCGAACTTTGAATTCGCCATTCAGCAGCGCACGCTCGACAATCATCCATTCCTTCTCGATTCGAATCGGTTCAATTTCCGTGCCTACTGGCGGCTCAACGAAAATTGGGGGTTCGGCCTGCTGCAGCAATGGGAATTGGCCGATAACACCCTCGAAATGGAGCAATACACCATGCACCGCAATTACGAAAACTGGATTGTCAGCGCCGGCTTGATGCGCCGCGACAACCGAGTGCGTAGCGAATATGGCTTCATGATCAACTTTACTCTCAAGGATTTCCCCGACGTTTCCATGCCCTTCAGCATCGACGCCGAGTAAGGCCAAGGCCGCGCACGCAGAGGAATGCAGAAAAATCAATTTTTCCGCATCCAATCCTTTACAAATCGCCCGTGAACTGCCAAATCCCTGCGAGTTTACACCCGCCACTACGCTTATGCCCAAAGACACCTCGATCCAGAAAATTCTCGTCATCGGCTCCGGCCCCATCGTTATCGGACAAGGATGTGAGTTTGACTACTCGGGTGTCCAAGCCTGCAAAGCACTGCGCGAGGAAGGTTACCAAGTCGTTTTGGTCAATTCCAATCCGGCGACCATCATGACCGACCCGGAATTTGCCTTCCGCACCTACATTGAACCCATCACCCCGGAGGTCGTCGAAAAAATCATCATTCGCGAAAAGCCCGATGCTTTGTTGCCGACACTAGGCGGGCAAACGGCCTTGAATACTTCGATGTCGCTCTTCAAGTCGGGCACGCTCGAAAAACATGGCGTGCGCATGATCGGAGCCAACGCTGATGCGATTGATAAAGGCGAAGACCGTCAACGCTTCAAAGACGCGATGCTGAAAATCGGTCTCGATGTCCCGCAATCCGGCACCGCCCACACGATGGAGGAAGCCCGCGCCATCGCTGAAAAAATTGGCCGCTATCCGCTCATCATCCGCCCCGCTTTCACCCTCGGCGGACAAGGTGGCGGCATCGCATACAACCGCGAGGAGTTTGAGGAAATCATCACCCGCGGCCTCGACCTCTCACCCGTCAGCGAAGTGCTGGTAGAGGAATCACTGCTCGGCTGGAAAGAATTCGAAATGGAGGTGATGCGCGACCGCGCCGACAACTGCGTGGTGATTTGCTCGATCGAAAACCTCGATCCCATGGGCGTCCATACCGGTGACTCGATCACCGTTGCCCCGATCCAAACTCTTAGTGACCGCGAATACCAAATCATGCGCGATGCCTCATTCGCCGTCATTCGCGAAATCGGCGTGGAAACCGGTGGCTCGAACATTCAGTTCGCCACAGACCCGAAAACAGGACGCATGATTGTGATCGAAATGAATCCTCGCGTCTCGCGCTCGTCCGCGCTCGCGTCGAAAGCCACGGGCTTCCCGATTGCGAAAATCGCCGCCAAGCTGGCAGTGGGCTACACGCTGGATGAAATCCGCAATGATATCACCCGCGAAACACCCGCCTCGTTCGAGCCGACCATCGACTACGTCGTCACAAAGATCCCGCGTTTTACTTTTGAAAAATTCACCGCCGCCAATCCCGTGCTCACCACTTCGATGAAGTCGGTGGGTGAGGCAATGGCCATTGGTCGGACCTTCAAAGAGTCGATGCAAAAATGCCTGCGCTCGCTCGAAACGGGGCGCTGGGGCTTCGGCTTTGACAGCAAAGCACCACAATCGCCGAGTCGCGAGGAAATCGAACGCCACCTGCGCGTGCCAAATGCCGAACGCATTTTCTGGCTACAAACCGCTTTTGTTGCGGGCTATTCGGTGGAAGAAATTTTCGACCTCACTGCCATCGATCCTTGGTTCCTCCGACATCTCGAAGAAATCGCAAAGGAGGGCATGGCACTCGCCCAGGTGCCGCTCAAGCGCGCGAAAAAACTCGGCTTTTCTGACCGTCAAATCGCTAAGGCGCAAGGCACGACAGAAGACGAAGTGCGAGCAGCACGCAAAGCCGCAGGCATCATTCCGACCTATCGACTCGTCGATACCTGCGCGGCGGAATTCGAAGCTTACACGCCGTATTTCTACTCGTCCTATGGCGATGAAAATGAAGCACGCGGATCAGATCAGAAGAAAATCATCATCCTCGGCGGAGGCCCAAACCGCATCGGTCAAGGAATTGAGTTCGACTACTGCTGCGTCCACGCTGCCTTTGCCCTCAAGGAACTGGGTTACGAGACCATCATGGTCAATTCGAACCCTGAAACCGTTTCCACAGACTACGATACCTCGGATAAACTTTTCTTTGAACCTCTGACTCTCGAAGATGTGCTCAACATCTGCGATCAAGAGAAGCCCGATGGCGTCATCGTTCAGTTCGGTGGCCAAACGCCGCTCAACCTCGCAGCCGATCTGAAACGCCACGGCGTGCCTATCATCGGCACTTCCCCTGAATCGATCGAACTCGCGGAGGACCGCAAACACTTTTCCGCTTTGCTCGATCGCCTCGGCCTGAAGCAAGCAGAAGCAGGCACAGCAGTCTCTGCTGAGGAAGCCGTGATCATCGCCAATCGCATCGGCTACCCCGTCCTCGTGCGCCCCTCTTTCGTGCTCGGCGGTCGTGCGATGATGATTGTTTACAATGACGAAGAATTGACACGCTACATGACCGAAGCCGTCACCGCCTCACCCGAGCGCCCGGTGTTGGTCGATCGTTTCCTCGATAACGCCACAGAAGTGGATGTCGACTGCATTGCCGATGGCACCACGGCGGTCGTCGGAGCGATCATGGAGCACATTGAGCAAGCCGGTATTCACTCTGGTGACTCCGCCTGCATGATCCCTGCGTTCACGCTGAGTTCTGAAATTCAGGAAAAAATCGAACAAGCCGCCGTCAATCTGGCGAAGGAGCTCAATGTCAAAGGCCTGATGAACATCCAGTTCGCGGTCAAAGACAATGAACTGTATGTCATCGAGGTCAACCCTCGCGCCTCGCGCACCGTCCCCTTTGTCTCCAAAGCCATCGGCGTTCCGCTGGCGAAATTGGCGGCGAAAATCATGGTCGGCAAAACGCTCGCGGAGCTCGGCTTTACCCAGCGCATCATCCCCACACAGTTTAATGTCAAGGAAGCGGTTTTCCCATGGAATCGTTTCCCTGGTATCGACATCGTATTAGGTCCTGAAATGAAGTCGACCGGTGAGGTCATGGGCATCGATGCCGACCCCGGCATGGCTTACGCGAAGGCCCAAATGAGCGCCTTCAATCCGTTGCCCACCAAAGGCAATGTGTTTATCTCCGTGAGCGATCGCGATAAGCCCCGTGCCGTGGCCATCGCTCGCGACCTCGCAGAAATGGGTTTCACCATCTTTGCGACGGGTGGCACTCACTTGCTCTTCCAAAAAGAAGGCATCCCTAGCGTGCGGGTCTACAAGATTCTCGAAGGAGCTCGTCCACATTGCGTGGATATGATGAAAAACAACGAAATCCAATTCGTCATCAACACCCCCAGCAGCCACGAATCACGCGCCGATGAAGTGCAGATTCGCGCTGGTGCGATCGCGAACAAGATTTCCTACGCCACCAACCTCGCCGCCGCAGAAGCGAGTGTTCGTGGCATCCGTGCTCTGCAAAAGAACGAACTCCATGTGCGTTCGATCCAAGAATTCCACGGATTGGTCTAAGCATGGCGCACGCGGAGTTGTTGCTCGGCGAGCGCCCAGTCAGCAAGAGCATCGTCAGGCCATCCGCGATCTCGACGTTGGCACCAGTTCAAAAACGCCGCGCGCGCGATGTCGACCTCGTTGACAACTTCGGCGAGGTCCCTCTTTTGTTTGTTTACCGTCGATCTTTTCGCCGCCTTCGCCACTTTGGGCTTCGGTTCTGAAAGTGGCTTCGCTGGCTCTTTGACGGCCATGGCCACCGCCTTCGACGATGCCTTGATGGCGCTTTTTTTCGCCGCCGTTTTCTTCGCGGTCGACAGTACCGCCTCCGATTTCGTGATACTGGTTTTCTTTTTCATGATGTTGTTGCTCCAGAAAAAACCAGCAGCTTCCGTACCAAGGCATTTTCACGCCTCCTCAGTATCCCCGTGGCAACAAGCTTGCAACGGGAGCGCGTTTTTCGCATGATTTTCCCGTTCGCTCGTCTTATGGCACCATCTGTCAACAACCCTGCTGCTCCCGCCACGATTTCACCGCCTCGCGCATGGGCGGAAATCGATCGCGCGGCCCTAAGGCACAACCTCGCTGTCGCACGCTCGGTTTGGCCTAACATGCAGATGATGGCGGTGGTTAAAGCAGGCGCCTACGGCCACGGCTTGGAAGAAGTCGCACGGGTCTTTGATGAGGAAAATGTCGCTTTTTTGGGCGTAGCCAATGTCGGCGAAGCCCGCCGCATCTCGGCCGCAGGCATCCGCACGCGCATCTACATCCTCGGTGCTACATGGTCAGAAGAGCGACAGGAAATCGTCGAGCAAGGCTGGACGCCCTGCTTGTCTTCGATCGCCGAAGCTCAAGATTTTTCCTCCAGAGCGATGGCACTAGGAAAAAAACTTGCGGTTCACCTCGCCGTCGATACCGGCATGGGACGCGGCGGCTTTGTCCTCGACCAATTGCCTGCGGCGCTCGATGCTTTGCAAAATCTCCCCGGCCTCCACATCGAAGGAATCGGCTCACACTTGCCCTCCGCCGATGAAGATGAGGAGTTCACGCGTCTTCAATTCCAGCAATTCTCTGCCCTCATCGACTCTTGTGGCGGTGCTGATGCCTTCACTTGGCGCCACCTCGCCAACAGCGCAGGATTGATCGGCTATCCACCGCAATGCTGCAATCTCGCGCGCCCAGGTCTGATGCTTTATGGCATCAATTCCCTGCCCACCGCTCAGCCCGCACTGGTGCCAGCGATGTCACTGAAATCACGCGTCACACTGATCCGCACTTTGCCTGCAGGGCATGGAATCTCTTACGGTCGCAGTTATGTCACGACTCGCCCCACCCGTGTGGCGACGATTGGCATTGGCTACGGTGATGGCTACCCGCGTCACGTCGCCGGAAATGCGCCGCGGGTGTTCTTACGCGGTCGATTTTTCCCCATCCTCGGACGAGTGACGATGGATCAAATGATGGTCGATGTGACCGATGCGGCAGACGTGCAAGAAGGCGATGAAGTCGAGCTTTTTGGCCGCAATCTCTCTGTTCAAGAAGTGGCCGAAAAGGCCGACACCATTGCGTGGCACATTCTCACCGGCATCACCGCTCGTGTCACCCGACTTTATCTCGACGGCGCACCGTAATCAACGTGGCAGCATCAATTGCTCCTGCGCTAGGCCTGTGACGCGCCGTAAGCCACGGAACAAATGCCACAAGGTAAAGAACATAAAAATCAAAATCGGCACCCCAATCACAAGGAACCCCCAGCCCGTGATTTGCGCGACTTTCGCATTGTATACTTCACGAGCATCCGCCGCCTTGTAATCCAGCGAGCCGAGGAAATGAAGCGCAAGCACCACGTTCAACACCGTGCTCACCAAAAAGGAACAAGCAAACAACAGCGTGCTGTGCCACAACAACCGCGCATACTCTTGTTGCGCGCCTTTTTCCTCTACCGTTTTTTCAATCAAGGGAATGTGAAAAAAACCATCATTGTAAAGAAAGGCTCGCAGCAGCGGCGATGGCCCGCGGTGCGAGACCAGCATCGCAATGCCTAACATCAGTGGAATGCTCCCTTCTTTGATGCCAAACAACAACGCCGCATTCGGCTTCACCGTGCCATCTTGATTCCATAGATAAATGGTCAACCCCCCTGTCAATGCGACGGAGACCAACCCTAACAGAGAAAAGAAATTGGTTTGCCGCGTCTTCAGAAAAAACCACACACCGTAGAGGAGTGGCGGAATCAAGGCGACAAGCATCCCCTTGGTGGCTCCAATACGCCAAATCTCTTCCCCTTCCTTACTCATGGCACTCAACGCGATCACAGGGATCAGCACGTTGATGAGAATGTTGAGGAGCGGATTTTCTTGGACTTGCTGTTTGCTCATGGATCGAAAAAAAGCGGGCCGAAGCCCGCTTTTGCGTGATAGGGGTTAGACTGTGCCGAAAATCGATTTGCCCGTGGAAAGCAAATCATCACATGCCAATTTGAGTCGATTGGCCAAACCGATCTCGGCTTTCTTGAGATAACCACGTGGATCGTAGAGCTTTTTGTCGCCTACCTCGCCATCGATCTTCAACACTCCTTCAATGTTTTGGCAAATGTGCGTAACAATCTGACGTGTAAAGGCATATTGCGTATCGGTATCAATGTTCATCTTGACGACACCGTAGCCCAAGGTCTCACGAATGTCTTCGAGGTCGGTACCTGAACCACCGTGGAAGACGAGATCCATTTCTGCAGCGGCACCATATTTGTCGGTCACCGCTTTTTGCCCGTCGCGCAGAATCGTCGGCTTCAATTTCACGGCACCAGGCTTGTAGGAACCGTGGACGTTGCCAAAGGTCGCCGCAAAGAGGAAACGGCCCATCGGGCTCAATGCCTCGTAAACGGCAACCATGTCTTCAGGTGTCGTGTACAGTTTCTCCGCAGGTAAGCCGGAGGTATCGTGACCATCCTCTTCGCCGCCGACGCAGCCCGCTTCGACTTCGAGAATGATGTCGAGCTCCGCACACTCTTTGAGCAGTTGCTGAGAGATCGCCAAGTTTTCCGCAAGAGGCACCACGGAGCCGTCAAACATGTGACTCTGGAACAAGGGACCTTTGCCTTCTGCTATGCGCTCGCGCGAGGCTTGCAATAAGGGCTTGAGGAAGGAATCCACTGCAGCAGGATGACAGTGGTCGGTGTGCAACGCGACCAAAACATCGTATTTTTCCGCCAATCGATGTGCCGCTTCTGCGAGCACAATGGCACCAAAGGCATCGTTGCCCACGGCCGTTCCTGAGGCAAACTTGCCTCCGCCGGTGGAAACTTGAATGATGCCGTCAGACTTCGATTCGGCAAAAGCGCGCAGTGCGCCGTTGATGGTGGTAATACTGGTAACGTTGATCGCAGGGTATGCGTAGCCGCCTTTTTGGGCAGCGTCGAGCATAGCACGGTATTGGGATGGGGTGGCGATAGGCATGACGCCAGTAGTTGTAACGGCTCCGCCCCATAAAGACAAGAGCTTTCGCAAGACAAGGGCTGACTCTTGCCCGACGAATCCACCGTTAGGTTCGATCTCTTTATGGCAAGATGTCGCTGTACATGCCAGGGTCGCTCCCCTCAATCACAGTCGCCCCACAAGCTTTTTCATAAAATTCGCGTGGTCCAACGCCGCCAATCACCGCATAGGCATAACCCATCTCGCGCATCGCGGCCAAACTCCGATAGAGCAACACCTTGCCCAAGCCCATCCCGCGCGCCGCTTCACTCACTCCTGTCGGTCCAAAAAATCCCCGCATGGTGGTCTCGTAACAAGCAAAACCCAGAATGGCTTTGTCTTTGGTGGCCAAAAAGCAACTCACGGGCTGACGCGACATCGCCACTTCGATCTCGCTGACCCACTTGGCAGAAAAATGCGCGCGCGCAAATTCCATCACCGTGTGTTTCTCAAAGGCACGCGCGCGCCGAATCGTAACGCCATGCGCCGCCACCTGTGCTTCCACCGCCGATGCATCAGGCAACGCATACAATCTCACTAACATGTCCACCATGCCCTGAGGCTATCTGATTTCCCGCTTTCTGCCAATCGACAAATGCACTGCTCAACCATCACCATCGCCGATGAGCCACCCAAACCCTTAGCAGTTTGTCTTGCGACATGCGCTGGCAAAGGCTAGGATGCGCTGTCTCCCAATTTTTCCCAATTGTTACTTTCTTTGTCATGGAATACGCCACTCGATCACGCTGGATGGAACTCGTCGAATTTCTCGGGGCAGATCGCCCCACGGCGAAACGGTGGTTCGATCGACTAGAGCAATGCTACCGTGAGCCACATCGACGCTATCATACCTTGGAG
Organism: Verrucomicrobiota bacterium; assembly: GCA_039804425.1. Lineage (GTDB taxonomy): Bacteria > Verrucomicrobiota > Verrucomicrobiia > Verrucomicrobiales > Akkermansiaceae > UBA956. The sequence continues at coordinate 2,396 of JBDLWB010000040.1, read as the reverse complement.
CACTTGGAAGAATGCCTCGAAGAACTGGATGAAATCGAAGGTGATGAGGAACGGCTCGCGCTCATGGAGGTTGCACTGTGGTTTCACGATGCCGTGCGTGATCCCAAATCCCACAACAACACCACCGCCAGTGCCGCCATGGCAAAAGAGTTTTTGCTCGAATGCCATGCTTCCGATTCCGTCATCGAGTTTGTGCACGACATGATCATCGCAACGCAAGATCACCGCGCGAAGGATGACCCCGATGCGGCGATGGTCATTGCTCTCGACCTCAACATTTTCGCCCGCAGCCCCCAACGCTACGCCGCTTACGAAAAACAACTGCGCGAGGAACATTCGGCCACAACCACCGCAGAATATGCCAGTGCCCGCATCGCATGGCTCCAAGGATTTCTCGATCGTCCCGCCATTTACGAAAGTGAAACCATGGCGGCGATTTACGAAGACCAAGCTCGATTCAATCTCGAGGAAGGCATCAAAACATGGCGTGCGGCACTCGCCTCGTAATCCTTGTCCCGTTGCCGGGCGACCCTGCGTGTTGATGCCGCATGGCAAGTCTGGCTAAAATCCCATCATGCTCGAACCACTGTCAAAACGCGGATCGAGCTCGAGCACGCCGTCGCCAATCTGAACTCGCGCCATTTCTTCGAAGCCAAGACGTATTTCCTCTGAAAAGACCGCCGCTAATGCCGCATAGCTGGGCCGCACGAAAACCATGAACCCTTGAGGTAAGAGCAATCGCCCCCAGCGTCCCCCTTGTCTCAAGAATGGCAGCCCCGCCATCACCCCGCCATCAATGTCGATGTGAGTTTGCACACCACCCTCGCTGCTCTCCGTCTGCTCAAGCTTCAGAAACATCGAGCTCGTCAAGGTCATGCCTGCACAGCGCCGCACCATGATCAACTCCGCGCGACCCTGCTCCAAACGCACCAGCACTTTTTCCAATTTCACCCAATCCGCCAGCGCCCCTTGCTGCTCCATCACCAGAGTCTTGGCAAAGTAGCCGTTGATTTCCGCTTCGGTCAGACGCAAGGGATACGACCCCGCGATGGATTGAGAACACACGGCTTTCAAATCTCTCACCACACCAGAGGGCTCGCCCTGCTGCGGTTCTAGATCAGACAAATCCTGTGGGCGAAAGACTTGCACCAGACAGCACGACAGCGAGATTACCATGAAGAGGACAAAGGCCCATAAGCTGCGGGGGATCTCGCGCCGACGTCTTTTCGTTCCCGGCATCTCACGCAACCTCGTCATGTTGCCGAAGCTACTCCCCGTGCCGACATGGGTCAATGTCGTTTCCTCGAAAAAATCGCAGCGAAGGCTTGACCATCTCCCTGTCAATCGCTTGCCTTCCTGCGTGTTAGTTCAAGTCCTGAAATCAAAACTCCATCGCGCCATGATCACGGCGTCCGATGTGGAATACGAAGGCAGCATCGAGATCCCCACCGATCTCATGGAGTCCGTCGGCCTCTGGGAGGGCGAAAAAGTTCTCGTCGCCTCCATCAGCACGGGCAACCGACTCGAAACCTACGTGCAACCAGGCCCTCCGGGAACGGGCAACATCATCATCAACGGCGGCGCGGCCCATCGCATCAAAAAAGGCGAACGCGTAGCCATCATGTCCTTCGCCCTCTCAGAAACACCTATCGCCGCGCGGAAAGTCGTGCTCAACGACCAAAACCAAATCATCCGCCCCGGTCGCTAATCACGCGCTCAAGACCAAGCATCACACAACGCCCACTCAGGCCTCCTGAGCGGGCGTTGTTGCTTCCGCTTCATCAAAAAAGGCCAGCCTCATGCGAGGCCGGCCTTTGTAGAAAAAATTCAGAAAATTCAGAAAATTCAACGACGTCGACGCAACAGCCCGAAGACACCGAGAACAGCAAGCAAGCTTGTGCTGGTTTCGGGGATTACAAGAGTAGTCGTATTGAATGCTGGGCCAGTTGTTGTATCTGCGTTAAGAGTTTTAAATAAGTAGTTATTATAACCACCTAGTAGAATCGTGCCATCTGCTGCTCCAAAAGTTACTGTATTATTCGCTACAGAATCCCAACTCGCCAAGAATGTTTGATTTAACTTCATCACAAATACCTGAGAGGCAGAAGTTAGCGCCGAGCTATTTGCCACGTTAGCAACAAAAACATATATATTTTTCCCTTCAAATTGAGTGCCTGCGATTGTTACTGCGGATTGCATCGCCGAGGTTGCAAACCCATTCGCTCCCAACGTTCCAGCGGCAAAATTTCTCTCATTAGTCCCTAGCGTAATAAGACTACTATAACGAGTAACTGGATTGGTCGCGTTTGTTATGGATGCGTCAGGAATACTGAAATACCCAAATGACATAAACGCTTCCGTGGTATTGAATCCACGAACTACAGTCGCGGTACTGG
>JBDLWB010000039.1:0-12343 GCA_039804425.1 Verrucomicrobiota bacterium | reverse complement strand
TCTAGCGCAGTGAGAGATGTCGAGACAGCAACAAGATTTCTGACGTCCATCGTGGAAGATGAAGATTGTGCTTATTCTACGCAGAAACAGGCGCTTAACGCGGTAGCTTTCTTGTTTAAGTATGTTTTAGGGAACGCAGAACCGGTATTTGCTGTAAAACTCAAGAAGACCGGCACGAAGATTCCTGTGGTTTTATCTAAGGGAGAAGTGCGGCAGCTGCTGGAAAACATGGATGAGCAGGAGAAGACGGAGGCTCGCTATGGATTAGCTGCTCGCTTGCAGTATGGTGCAGGCTTGCGTCTAGCGGAAGTGATGAGGCTACGGATCAAAGATGTGGATTTGGAGAGAGGCACGGTGACCGTGCGACAAGGGAAAGGTGGAAAAGATCGCATGAGTGTTTTGCCCAAAAGTCTGGTGAAGTCCATTGCCGCGCACATCGAGTATGCCAGGAAGTTGTGGAAAGATGATGTAGCTAAGGGGCAAGCGGGAGTGTACTTGCCAGGTGCTTTATCGCGGAAATTCCGAAGAGCAGCGGAGTCGTTTGAGTGGTTTTGGCTTTTTCCGGCCAAGCAGTTGTCGCGTCAACCAGAGACTGGTGATTTGATGCGTCATCACATGCATGACAAGGTCTACAACGATGCCATCAAGAGAGCTGCGAGAGTTGTCGGAGTTGAAAAACAAGTGACCAGTCACGCATTAAGACATTCATTTGCAACGCATTTGCTAGAAAATGGAACAGATTTGCGGCGCATTCAGGATTTGCTGGGGCATGAAGATATTACGACAACCGAAATTTATCTCCATGTTGCGATCGGTGAAAATGGAATGGGGGTTACGAGTCCGTTGGATTGTGTGGGGTAAGGGGTTTGTTGGGGATGGGAGATGAGATGGGATTGAAAGGCAGGGGGGCGCGCCTGAGTCAACGTAGAGGCCTGGCAACCCGCTACTGGGAGCGCCCCTCCGCTTCAGATTGAGGTTTGTCGCCACCCTCCGACTTCGACTCTGGACGGGTAGCGGGTTGCCCAGTGCCGGATTGTTGGGAATGTGTTTTCTCGGGATCGAAATCGCTATCGAAATCGCTATCGAAATCGGTTCGGTAGTCCGAGGGTTCCTCTTGCACCGAATAGCCACGTTTGCCAAGGCGACTCAACATCGCCGCCATCCGATCCAATTCAATCTTTCGCTCACGGCTTTCATCCTCGGCCAAACCCTTGCCCACGACCAATACATCCTGAATCGCAGCACACTCCAAGACCGAACCACGGGCAATCTCGAAATATCTTCTTCGATCAGCCTCAGTGGTCTTGCCATTTCCTTCCGCGATATTCAGTGGAATCGATTGGCTCGCCCGAAGCCATTGGTCCCGGGCATGGCGGTGGGCTCCATTGAGCTTTTCAGAATGCTCGAATACCCATGCTACGTAGCTAATGGCCAAGCGGTAAACGTCTAGCTTTTCGTGTCCCAAGGCCATGATTTTTCGATTTGGATAGCGATCCCGATTTGGATTTGGATTCTCTTTCCCAACATGGGAAATGGTTGTTTTTTTTGAGGGCAGGGGGGCGGGACGCCTCCGCCACGGGGGCTTGGCGCTTGGAAAGGCGCCGCCACGGGGGGTGGGAAGAAATTGACGATTTTTGATTTTTGATATGTGATTTGTTAGAAATTTTTTGAATGAAAGCGCAAGAACTTGAAGATCGATTGGTAGATTTTGCTGTGTTAGTGATCGGTGTTGTCGAAGCCTTGCCCAGTTCTAAAGCGGGCAGCCACATCGGTGCGCAGATGATTCGCTCTGGCACTTCGCCAGCACCGAACTATGGAGAAGCCCGGAGCGCTGAATCACGCAAAGATTTCATTCATAAAATGAAAATTGCTCTCAAAGAACTGCGTGAAACAATGATCTGGCTTAAGATTATTGCCCGTAAAAGATTGGTTGATCGTTCATTGGTTTCTTCAGTCATTACGGAGTGTGATGAATTGCTCGCAATTTTTATCGCGAGCACAAAAACCGCAGATTTATCAAATGCGAAAAATCAAAAATCAGCAGTTAACAATCGTCAATCGTCAATTTCTTCCAGCGGCGCGCAGGATCGTAGCGTTTGATGCACCAATATGCGCTGTGAGGCCTTGTTTTTTGCGTCGCAAAATGCCCGAGAATTGTCTTTAGAAAAAAGTCTGCGCTACCGCCCTTGGTCGATTGTCGTTTTTCAGACAAAACCTTCTCGGGAAAAATCAGGATATGTAGGATTGATGCACGGCGTTTTGTCTGTGACCAATGAAAAAATTCCTAGCGAATTGCGACTCATACGGCAAGATGATTTCGCGTTTGTTGAAAACAAAAAGTTGTCGCTCAACCCAGCTAACACCCGAGGCGATTGCGATGGATTCGAATCGAACGAATTCTCACCCAGACTATGCCTTCGGCAGACTACCGCGACGATTGTTCGACATGGCTTCGCCATGGAAAGGACAGCTCCCCTGTCATTCCATTGGGCTTACTTTTGGGCAGGAAGCGCTTTCACGGTGCTGTAGGTCTCGCCAATCATCAGATCCCCATCGAGATTTTCCAGATCGTAAGCGATTTTGAGCGTCATGCACGGTTTCATACCTTCGAGCTCCAAGGCCACAGAAGTTCCGTCATCGCCGAGCTTGGCCGACAAGACTTTCACAGGATCGTGCACACGAGTTTTGTGCGTTTCCATTTGGAGAGCATCGGCCAATGCTTTTTCATCGGGATGATCGACCGAAAATTCCCCTGAGCCATACTGCGGGCCACGCACGTAATTCCAGCGCTCAATGGCGTAACTCAGCGGATCATTCGCGAGTTCCTCATCGAGCTCCTGATCAAAATGGAGAACGACACCAGTGGCCGTGTGCTGTTGAGATTTGACGAGCAAATTGGGTTTCTGTTTGACGTAGCGAATGCGCTGAAAGGCGCAAGGAGTCGGCGCGTTCGTTTGCCAACCGCGGAAGCCGAGGACAAACAGCGAGCCATCGGAGTGAAAGCGAGCACGCATCGCGGAGGACTGCAAACTCACGGGGATCTTCGTCACGGCCGCTTGTACGACATCGCCCACGCGATCGGGCATCACGCGATACAGCGAAGACTGGCCATAGGAAAGGTGAATCATCTCCCCTTCCCTCAGACCAAAGTCCACGCCCTTAGGCACCCAAACCTGCGAGCCACCGCTATTGTCCACGCTCATCGGCAGATAACAAAGCGGCTCATGGAAAGGACGTTCCTTGCACAGTTCATGTCGGCTAGGCTCCGTCCCCAAAAAGACCGGCGCTTGCGATGGTGTGAAAAAATTGATCTTGCAGCACGGTTGCCAAGTCCCCTCATTTTCTCCGGTGGTCACCTGGCCTTCTGGACCTACTCCTAGACCGCCGGGCGCGCGCAGTCCCGTGGCGAGCACTTCGAATTTTTTGCCATCAGGCGAAACCTTTGCGACAATGCCGTGATGAGGTTGAATCGTATCAAATCCCCTGCCCCCTGCCTTGACTGGCGATCCTTTGCAAAAATAAAAATTCCCATCGGCATCCGTCTGCAAATCAAACGTGAACTCGTGGAAATTGCTGGTGATGATCACATCGCGATTGAACGACTCATAAAAATCCATTTCCTCATCGCCATTCAAATCGTGCAAGCGTGTGATTTGATCACGCCCATTGACATAAATCGCCCCATTCACCACCTTCACGCCGAGAGATTCAAACAAGCCACTGGCGATGCGACGCCAGCGCAGCTGAGAGAGATTTTTTTGAAAGCCGCTGACCTTCCAGACATCGCCATTCCACGTCGAAAGCACGGCGGTATCGTCATCGAGAAAATCAAATCCACCAAAGCGCAAATTCGATTTCCAGGGGTTTTCTTGCGGCAAAGTGATTTGATCGACAGCCCACGCCGACCCTTCGGTAGGTTGGCCTTCCGTGCCCTGCGTCGTTAACACCTCCGCATGCGATGCTGGACCACCTTTGGTGAAGAGATCGAGGTGGACTAAGTCCGAGTTTTTCGCGTTCTTCCCGCGTCTCATCGCCACCTGCACCAAGCCCTGATCGGTGCCTTGAGGCATGCGCAAGACCAATTGATTCGGATGATCGGCGCGCGGTTCCAGCTTCGCGCCCTTGAGATTGCTGGACAATGCCACGTGCAAGCCTTGCGGGCTTTTCGCTTGCCGTCCCTCATCGCTCAACTGCCAAGCGCCTTCCTCTTCCGCGAGAAATGCCAACAAATCCTGAGTGCGTGGTGCTACTTGCCAGTGGCGTTGCAGCGAGCCATCGACATAAGAGCAAGTCTCCCAAACTTTCGTGCCGAGAACTTCGTTGAGAATGATAACTTTTTTGCCAGACTTGTAATAGCCCAGATAGCGACCGTGAGAGGCGGGGAGATTGCCGTGACCAGGAATGGGACGCTTGTCATCGAACGAACCAGTCGCATCCGCGTAACCACTCAGTGCAGGGCTGATAAAAATCGGCGTCTGATCCTGCAAGGTCACCAACTTCCCGTGCTCGCCGGTCCAGGGAGTGCCGCCCCACTGCACAAATCCCTCGTATCCCGACACCCAACGCAGCGTCTCCGTATCAAAAAGCGCGTGGCACTTGCGATCACCGAGATCGAGCAACAACCCCTTCAGTGCCGCAATGCGCTCTTGCCCGCGATAGTGATCGCGAAAAGTGCTCGCCCAAGAAGGACCGATTTGCATTTCTTCAAACCAAGTCGCAGCGTGAGACAAAGGAGCAAAGACCGAAAGCAAGAACAACAGCGTGGGTTTCATGTTGCCTATGATAAGCCATGAAAGCGGGAAATCTTTCAACAAAAAATGCCACCCATTTGGATGGCAAAAATTGCGAAAAAGTAGCCTCGCTAGGATTCGAACCTAAACAAACAGAATCAAAATCTGTTGTGCTACCGTTACACCACGAGGCTATTGTGGTTGGTCCCGTTCGGGGCGGCAAAGATAATCACAGGCGCCATTTTGACAAGCACGAATTTGCAAAAAAATGAAATTTTTTGCTTTGTTGTCGCCCAGCGTCCGTGGCTGATGTCAGTGACTTATTGATGCTGAATCTCTGCCTTCAGATCACCGATCGCCCACTGGATGCCGGAGAGGTAATGACGGAGCACTTGCGAATGCCAATAGATCTCGTGATTGTGGCCTAACGAACAATAGAACACACGACCCTTGCCATGATGCCTCGCCCAGGAAACACCATAATCTCCATCGGCGCGCTTCATGCCTTGCACGGGGGCTGAAGCTGCCACATTCAGGCGCAGCAATGTATGATGACGTTTGGCATCATAAGGATCGCGGTGTTGATAGATTTCTTCTTTGAAGCGAAGACTCTTGCCGTCAAACATGGCATTAAGCGGATGCTTTTCTTGGCCTTTTTCGATGTCGATTTGCACCTCTTTATCAGCGGTCCAAGGATGGCCATTGAAATAACCACCGATCATACGGCCGTATTCTGGCATATTGTACAGCGTATCAGTCGCCGCGTGGATGCCGACGAAGCCCTTCCCGCTTTCGATGAAATCCATCAGACTTTTACGCAGACGCAGGGTTTTTTCCTGAGCTTGCTGTTTCTCATGATCGCTCATCTTTTTCAACGTTTCAGGATGAGGCGAAAAAATGTCTTGAGTCGTGCTAAGAAAACAAATCGCATCGAACTGCTGGATCGCATCGGGCTCGAAATTCGCGAGATCATCCGACACCACCGCTTCAAAGGCACCAGTTTTTTTACCCAATTCCGTGAGAGCAACTTTGCCCGTAGCAATGGAGGCATGACGGAATCCTGCGGTCGCCGAGAAGACCAAAAGTTTGCGAGGCTTCACCGGTTTTGCGGCAGCCTCATTGGGCAATGCTGCGGTGATTTTCTCCCAAGCACCGGCAGGAGGAGCTTCGGCTTTCGGGTGATTGGCTACCAGTGCCATAACGGCGCCGAGCAATGTGAGTGGATAGAGAATCGATGATTTCATGGTGTTTGATAAGAGAAAAGGCAGATACGTCGCAAAAAAGTGATTTCGATCAAACTTCTCCATCTGGATAGAGAACGTGGAATTTGATCGCTTCATAACCGACTGCAAGCGCGGTGCCAAAAATGGTTTCTTCCGATGCAGTTCGAGAAATTTGCGCTGCTGGGCGCGCCAATCCCATGACCAATTGACCGTAGTTCTGCGCACGAGCACAATGCTGCAACAACTTCAGAGAAATATGCGCCGCATCGAGATTCGGGAAAATCAGCACATCAGCGCTGTGGCGGACTTCACGATCCGGCAGCTTGATGCCCGACGCCATGGGGTCAAGAGCGACATCCGCCTGCAACTCGCCGTCGACATCGATTTCGAGATACTGCTCCTTCACCATCGACTGCGCCAGTGCGGTCGCAGCGGCAATTTTTCGCGCAGCGGGAGTGGTAGATGATCCTTTGGTGGAGTGGCTAAGCAGCGCGACCATGGGTGTCACGCCAAGGTAATGTCGGGCCAGCTTTCCCGTTTCCACAGCCATCGACGCCAAATCTTTGATTTCGGGATCGGGAATCAGACCGCAGTCCGCGAGAAACAGCACGCCATCGCGGCCAAAGTGGTCGAGGTGTTCTGCCACCAAAATCATGGCACTAAAGACACGAGGCACCGCAGGCAAGGGCTTGATGGTCTGCAAGAGCGAGCGGAAAAGACTAGCGGGCAAGGACTGATTGCCGCCGACCAATGCGTCAACCAAGCCATACTGCACCATCATGGCACCGAAATACGCTGGTCGCTTGACAATTTCCATGCTGTCCACCACCTCTACCCCACGCGCACGACTGCTGCGTTCATACATTTCCGCAAAGCGCGGCAACTCCCGTGAAGTGCTGGGATCAAGAATGTTGACAAAAGTGAGAGAAATCTCATGTTCCTTCGCCAATTGACGAATGCGATCGCGATCACCAAGCAAGATCGGCAAAATGACCTCCTGTCGCACCAGCTCTTCTGCCACGCGCAACACGCGAACATCCTCGCCTTCCGTGAATACAATCCGTTTCGGATGACTGCGCAGCTTTTCTACCAGCTGACTCGTGAAGATATTCGGTTTCGGAGAAAATTTCATGCTCAATGATCTTGGTACTCGCTACGGTTGTGATCGCATGCTAGCAAATCTGAGGAAATCGACAACAAGAATCCATGCCAGCCGACTATCATACGCACACCCCACTCTGCCACCATGCCATCGGCGAACCCGAGGAGATGATCGATGCCGCACTGGCGGCAGGTTTGACCGAATACGGCATTGCCGATCATGCGCCGGTGGGCAAAGCGTTTTTCGACGATTGGCGGATGAGCTATGATAATCTGCCAGAATACCTTGCATGGATCGACAGGGCCAGCGCGCATGCGAGGGGTCGAATTCCAGTGCGCTGTGGGCTAGAATGCGACTGGTTGCCCGGCTGTGAAAGCTGGATCGAGGAACTGAGGAACGTGCATGCTTGGGATTACCTCATCGGCTCCATTCACTACCTCGATTCATGGGATTTCGATAACCCCAAGTGGCTCGGTCGCTGGGCCGACTGCGATGTTGATGAGGTATGGGCGCGGTACTGGCGAGAATACGCCGCGATGGCAGAGTCTCAGTGTTTTGATATCCTTGGGCATCCCGATCTGGTAAAAAAATTTCAACATCGTCCCACAGGAGATTTGCGTCGATATTACGAACCAGCGATCGAAGCGATTGCAGTAAGTGGTTGTGCCATCGAGCTGAATACCGCCGGTTGGCACAAGCCCTGTGCCGAGGCCTATCCCGCACAAGAATTTCTGGAATTAGCTCGTGGCGCAGGCATTCCCCTCGTGATATCATCCGACGCCCATGCGCCCGCAGAAGTAGGTCGAGATTTCCCACGCGCCATGGAGCTCGCTCGCCAAGCGGGATACAGTGAAACTCTCCTTTTCGAAAAGGGACATCGCAGCACGGAATCTCTCCGCATTGATTGAAATTCGCCACGCGAGAAAAAATTCGCTATTGACGAAAATCAACACCTGTTTCATTTTTCTGACGTAAATTTATGAAATATCTCCTTGCCACCATCATCCTCGGATTGTGCCTCAGCTCCTGCAACACAACCATCGGTTTTGCTCGCGACCTCCGTCAAGCAGGCGAAGGACTTGAAAAAGCAGCACAAGGCAAAAACGGCGGCGGTGACGCGGACATGGGTGCTCCGACCTACTAGTCAACCGCATGATTTGTGGTGGTTGGCGATTTCTCACCGAGTCTTCGTTCGCCACCATCTGACCCATCTCGTTGACTCGGATGCCGCCAAGGCTTCTCCGCGGTCATGTTTTCTTGCGGTGGTTGCATCAGCTTCTGCACTTGCGGATCCGGTTGCCATGCTTGCGCCCAGAGGGCCATTTCTTGGCGGTTTTTCATCGTTTTCCCCGCAATTGATTCACAAGCCATCCATGCACGTTGACGAATTTCCTCATTCGGATGATCGAGCAATGAAACCATGAACGAGACCCCTTCGCGTTCTTCACGCTGTTCGAGCATGGAAAAAACGGCATAGCATTCATTCACATCGCCGTCATCCATGATGGTGCGATAGACTTCGAGAAGTTCGGGATGAAGATCCGTCGACTGCATCGATTCAAGAGCTCCCAACAACTGAGGTGAACGCGCCGGCGCTTGATTTTCCAGAGCAGAACGAACCACTTGCCACACATCAGCTTCCGCCCTGCTCGCAGTCCGATTGCTCGGTTTCTGCCGCGGTAGAACACTCTTCACACCTGCATCTGCTGGTCCTGGGCTGTGGTCACGTTGCGAGAGACTCCAAAAAAAGAGAGAGCCCCCAAGCGCCAGAGACGCGCAGGCAATCTGCATAAGACGAGCTTTCATCAACGTGCTTCCCAGTATCCGCGAGATTCTAATAGATTCCGAATCGCTCCAACCACCGTGCTAAGGCTGTAGTCACCACTAAAGCTACGATTCAAGCGACCCGAGCCAGAAATTTCGGTAATATCCAGTCCGCGATCATTCGTGAGATAATCCGCTGTCGGAATTTGCACAAATGCGGTCAAAACTCCAGCACTGGAAGTCCCACGGAAAGGAATGACCGCCTCAACTCCCGTGAATTGCATGCCACCTCCCACATCGGTGCCAAATTGACCGAAATAGCCAAACTCCAAACGAAATTCCTCATCGATGTAATACCAGCGCTCGATCTTTCCCGTGAGAGGATTCCGCGCCGCCCACGCGTCGATTTTCACTTGATTGACCACATTGCCTTGGTCTCTCTCCAGCACCGTGTAAGTGATGTAGGACGTCATAGCGACCGAGGTCGTCGATCCACTTTGCATCAGCGTCGAACGCCAGCGCGAAGAACCTTGGAACGTCAAGACATCAGCCCATGCTGATGAGAAACAACAAGCGAAAACAACCAGAGGCAACATCATTCGTTTCATGATACATGTGTAACGAAATGATCCGGCATTTTATTCAAAAAAAATGCTCCCATGACCACAACGCTCGAACCATGCAGCTCGAAGACAGCTCCCTGAACCGCAATGTTTTCCCCCTCGTCAGGACAGTTTGCCACAGTCCCCCACAATCTCGCTTGCCAAGTTCCATGCTTTTCTTATGATGAACGAGTTCAAATGCAGTTAAACTCAATCATACCCCAACTGGGAATCGCAACACTCATGGTGTCGCTTCTCACTCAATGCGCGAGCTTGTCAGGCAGCGGCAACATGGGAGGCCCCACAGAGGAAGTGCGTGCTGCACAAATTGCTGCTGAGCCCAAAGGCGATTTTTTCTACGGCAGACGCTACTACGTTCGCAAAACCCGCTTCTGGGGCTATCTCCGCAAGCCTGGTCAATCGGCGCGCCAATCGAAACTGGTCATTTTCCGAGAAACCAACAAACTTTGCCCAGATCGACTCCCCGAAAATGGACCGCCTGGCCAACGATATGGCTTCGATCAAAACTACGAATATCGCATCTGGGGACATTATACAGGTCGCGAAGTCTACGACATCAATAGCAATCAATTTTTACCAGAATTTCTTCTCACTGATTACCAACTAGTCAATCAACAGCCTGGCTGGTTATTCCGTCCTACGGACTACTACAACCCGACTCGAGTTACGCTGGTTCCTCGCTAAAATCGCCATCTCCATTCTAGGATGAAACCCAAAAATGTATTCCGTGGCCTTTCCAGCATGCCTGTGCCAGATCAGCGGCAAAACACGCCTGTGATGGGTATTGGACGCGTTTCTCGCATTCATCGCACCTACAAAGGGCAACGCAAAAGATCGCGCTCAAAACAGCGAAACAAGGCGCACATTCTGATGCGTTACTTGCGAGTGATCCTGACCCTCGCAACTCTGGTCTTCATCGGCGGCGTCGTTTGGATCTTGTATCAACAAGTGCACAAAACCAAAGCACCTGTCACCGTCACCAAGGTGGCCCCTCAAGAGGTGGAAAAACCGACGATTACGCCAAAAGAATGCGTTTGGATGATCGAAAAATGGCTCACGCTCAATGACATCGACGCACTGCGTAAGAATTCGCGTCTGGTTCATCTGAGCCCGCAGGAAGCCTTGGAAGAAATACAAAAATTTCGCGCAACTCAAGGGAAGGTGAAACGGGTCAAGTGGTTAGGAACAGACCAATCGATCTCTCTTGCTCAAGAGAAAGTCCTCGTTTCTTATGAGTCGGGTCACTATCGCGTCGCGAGCTTAATCTGCAACGCCGCAGGTCAATGGCAAGTGGACCTTGAGTCATTCATCGCTCATCAAAGCAAACCTTGGAATGAGATCATGCGTCTCACCGAAGGCCTGGCGCGCGTCCGTGTGCTTGTGCGGCAGGACTCCTACTTCAATGGACCATTTCTCGATGAATCCACTTGGTCCTGCTATGCCCTCAGCAATAGTGATCAATCGGATGTCATCTATGGCTACACCAACAAAACATCAGCCGCCTATCTCGCCCTCCAAGATATTGTTAGCGCGAAACCCAACGTCCCGGTGATCTTGGAAATCTCTCGCAGTGCGGAGATGCTGCCATCGCAGTACGAAATCCAAAAGGTGATCGAACGCGGCTGGGTTGAAACGCAAAAAGAGCTTAACAAGGAATACGAAGTGCAGCCCAAATCATCCCCATAAGCGCATCACAAAGAGCGCCAGCGCTCTAAGATCGGCTGATAGGTGTCGATCCGACGATCTCGGAAAAAGGGCCAGATGCGGCGAAAATCTTCTACCGCCTGAAAATCCAAATCCAGCGACAAGATTTCCTCATTTCCGACACTCGCCTTTGCCACCAACTCGCCATAAGGATTGGCAATGAACGATTGCCCCCAAAACTCCGTGCCGCCGTGAGATCCAGCGCGATTGACCGCGGCCACGAAACATCCATTTGCCACAGCATGACCACGCTGCACAGTTTCCCAAGCCGTATGCTGCGCGACACCAAGTTGCTCTTTTTCACTGGGCAACCATCCAATCGCTGTGGGGTAAATCAACAACTGAGCACCGCCCAAAGCCATCAAACGAGCGGCTTCAGGATACCATTGATCCCAGCAAATCAGCACACCGATTTTCCCATATCGAGTCTCCCAGACCGGATAACCAGAATCGCCAGGGGTGAAGTAAAACTTCTCCTCAAAACCCGGATCTTGCGGGATGTGATTTTTGCGATACATGCCCATCAAAGCTCCATCGGCATCAAAGATCGCCGCCGTATTGTGATACAATCCAGGTCCACGATGCTCAAACAGTGAGGCGATCAACACAATGCCCAACTCTCTCGCCAAGGAAGAAAGATCGTCGGTGATCGGCCCTGGCAAAGGATCCGCTAAATCAAACAATGCTGGATCTTCTACCGTACAAAAGTAGGGAGTCAAAAAAAGCTCTTGCGTCACCACGATTTGCGCACCTTGCGCCGCTGCTTGGCGGATCAGCTCCTTGTGATGAAGCAATGATTCCTCTTTGGTGGCAAAGGTTTTGGACTGCAGCAGAGCAATGCGAGGCATGGCGACTTCTACGCGACCACGGGATGCTCTGCCAAGCACAATTCCCAAAATCACTGCAAAATTCATTCGCATCTCCCCAAAAATGAAGCTAAGTTCCTTCCGCACCAATGATTACGCTCACTCCACAAGCTGCTACTGAGCTCAGTCGAATGCTTCAGCAGAAAAATAACCCACGCTGCGGTCTTCGCCTCGCCGTCGAGCGCGGCGGCTGCGCAGGCCTGCAATACGCCATGCGCATCGCGGAAGCCATGCCCGGCGACACAGTCATCGAACATCCGTCGGGTGCTCTATTGTTCGTGGCGGCTGATAGCGCAGACTTTTTGCGTGGCAGTCAAATCGATTACTCCGA
>JBDLWB010000038.1:0-6784 GCA_039804425.1 Verrucomicrobiota bacterium | reverse complement strand
TGGTCGATCAGTGCCTGCAATTCGTCTTTGGTGGCTTCCGCCAAAAACGACATCGAACTGCGCATGGCTGGTTCGCCTCCGGAAATGCGGAATTGCCCGCTGGCGCTGAGAGTGGAGGGGGCATTCGATGTCGAAGGAGTCCCGACCTCTGCCGCAGCGACGGGTGCCGATTCAGGTCTTGGTGGCACGGCATTCACTTGAGCCAGTGCCCCTGATGGAATTCCTAAAAACGCGGTCCAAAGCCAGTACAATCCAATGATCCGCATGCTGAGAGAGTGGCAAAATGTTACGCTTCCGGCAAGGATGAAACTAGGCAAGTGGCGGAATGTTGCGCTGTTGAATCGCTTGGCGTAGCGCTGCAGCGGGCCATTGTCCGGGTGCCGTGGGCGCTTGGCCAATGAAGCCGTAATTCAAGACGGATCCGGCGAGTGCGCAGCGCACACGAGAGGCTGGCGCGTTAGGTCCCATGCCCATGGTGGCGACGGCGATGTCGGTCGTTTCCTGTTGAAAATCCTCGAGCTCCGTCATGGCGTCGGCATGGGGCAAAATCGTCGCGAGTTTGAAAACGCTTGCGCCCAGCTTGGCGGCGGTCATCCGCGCGTTCCGACAAAGAGAAATGGCGGGCATTTGCTGAAAGTGATGCATCGAGGCGATCCAGGGAATCTGACGTTCGTGCAGCTGAGCGATGCTGGCGGACATTTCCTGATGTTGCGCGAGCTCGATGTCGATCGCTGCGGCGTCATCGATGACAGCCGTCAGCATGTCATGACGTTGTGCGACGGTTAATGGCAAAACTCCGCCTTCACTTGCGCATCGGGCGGTGAAAAGAATGGGAAGAGCTTGCAAATGGCTCCATGGTTTTTCAGCGAGTTGCCAGCCATCGCGCAAGAGGATGTCGAGGCGAACTTCGATCCAATCGCAGGCATCTTGAGCTGTCGCGATCGAGCAGTCGAGCAAGTCTTGCAGGCACCCAAAGCTTCCCACGACTTGCGGTTTTTCTCGATCGAATGCTGGCGTGGTGCGGTTCATTTGCCCAAGAGCAGGGTCAAATGATCGCTTTTGTCAATCACCGAAATCGATTTGTCTGCCGCAGTCAGAGGCAAAAAATCTTCCTGTAAGCCAAGTTTTTGTCTGGTCAAAGGGCGCTAGAGTTCATAGAGGTAGAAAACTCTTGGTTCCACCGCATATGAAAATCCCACGCTTGCTCTCCATTCTTTGTGCGTCCTTCGCCCTTTTGATCAGTCAAAACGCCATGGCTCAAGCTTCGAAAGTCGAGGCTGATAAGCCGACCTTCGATGATATGCCGTCGCCTGAGTTTCCCGGCAACAAGCAAAAGCCCTTTAAGCCGAAAGATTGGTTAGAAGTGGAGACGCGCTTCAAAGTGCAGATGAAGCCAGAACCCAAGTCCAAGACGGCGGAGCAACTTGAAGTGAAGTGGTATGTGGCGGTGAAAAATCCAGAAAAGTCGGGTTACTTTTTCCTGCTCTCGAAAACGGTGACGCACATCAACGTGCCGCTCAATGAGGATGTGTATTCTTCGATTTACCTGAGCCCTGCTTCGATCACGCGCCTGACGGGCTCGCCACGGGGTGGCAAAAAAGCGGTCGAGTTTGTCGGATACGAAATCCTCGTGAATGGCGAAGTGAAAGCTTCTGACACCAACAAAGGCGAGGTTGGTTGGTGGAAATCGACCAGCGAAAAACTTTCAGCAAACGACTCCGTTCCTTTGCTTTCCAAAGACGAAACTCCTTTCGCGATGATGTGGTGGGACCGCTATGCTGATGTGAAGCAAGAACGCTAATCATCTTCTCTCCTCCAATCGACTATTTTCCCTTTACCTTATGGCTGAAAATCAGACCACTGTCGTTCTTAACATCGGCTCACAGCGCATTAGCATGGCTGTGTTTGAACCCTCGAAAACTGGCGGCCTTGTGCTCAAAGGATACGAGTCCGTGGCGGTTCTTGCAGATCCATCCACAGAAGCTGCGCGCATGCCGCAAACACGTCTCGCCGTGCTGGAGCTGGCGCAGAAGTTGAAAGTTTCGAAGCAGAAAGTCCGCTACGCCATTTCAGGTCAATCGGTGTTCACTCGTTTCGTCAAACTGCCACCTCTGGACAACAGCAACATCGAACAAATCATTACGTTCGAAGCACAGCAACAGTTGCCGTTTCCCATTGATACGGTGGTGTGGGACTATGAATTACTCGAAAGCGCGACCATCGAAAAAGAAGTTGTGTTGGTGGCGATCAAGTCTGAGGCGCTCGATGAAATCAATAGCTGTGTCATTTCCTCTGGCTTGACCACTGCGGAAATTGATGTTGCACCGATGGCTCTCTACAACGCCTACCAAGACGCTTATGCCGACGTCGAAGAGCCGGTATTGTTGATCGATATTGGGGCAAAAACCAGCAACTTGCTTTATCTCGAAGGCAAGCGTTTCTTTACGCGCAGCATTCCCGTCGGCGGGGTTTCGATCACCACCGCGATTGCCAAAGAATATGGCGTCAGTTTTGCCGAAGCGGAGGAACAGAAAGTAACCAACGGACTCGTAGCGCTTGGCGGTGGTCACACCAGTCACCTCGATGAAGCGGTGGCGGCGATGGCAACGGTCATTCGCAATGCTCTCACGCGTTTGCCGACCGAAATCGCTCGCACCACGAACTATTATCGCAGCAATCATGCAGGCAATGCGCCGCGTCGCGTGATTCTCGCAGGTGGTGGCGCAAACTTGCCCTATGCCAAAGAATTTTTTGAAGAAAAACTCGGCCTGCCCTGCGAATATTTCAATCCGATGCGCAAAGTCATGGTCGGCAAGTCCGTAGACTTGGAGTTGATTCAAAAAGAAGCCCACATGATGGGTGAGCTCGTCGGTTTGGGGCTGCGCAGTGTTGGCAAATCCAGCCTGCACATTGACCTTGTGCCATCGAGCGTGGAAGAAGAGCGTGCTGCAGAAAAGCGTCGCCCGTTTTTGATTGCTGCGGCCGCATTGTTGATCGCAGGCTTCGGTGCGTATGCGTTTTGGAATCTCAGTGCGGCATCGACCGCTGAGGCGAAGCTTGAGGAAATTACGTCGCTGCAATCAGAACTCGCTGCGACGGCAGGACCGATCAAGTCCTTGCTTGCGGAAGAAGCGAAAATTTCTGCCGACGTTAAAGAATATGTCGCGATCAAGCGAGTGCAAGAGAGTTGGCCGACGATGCTGGATGGGTTGCGCGAGCATTTCTCGAGCGAGTTCACATGGATCGTTGATCTTGAGCCGTTGGCCAATTTTGATCCGACAAAGAAAAATGATGCGAAGGTCAAAAACGGTGATTCATTGGTGAAGCCTGAATTTGACGTGACGTATGGCAGTTCGCAGTTGGCTTCGGTGAAAGTCGATGCTCCCGCGACGCCAGGTCTTGTGGTGCGTCCGCGTCCTGGTCAACCTATGGCTCCTGCTGCTCCGGCGGCGGCGCCGATCAATGCGATTCGCATCAAAGGATTGTGGCGGGAAAATCCGATCAAGCAGGACATTGTCAAAAAGATGGTGGATGCTTTGATCGCAAGTGGAAATCCCTATTTCAATTTCACGACCAAAGACGCCAAAGGCCAAGTGGTGCCTCTGCAATATGAGCAGATCGTGCGCATGAACCAAGCAGCTTCTGATGCGGAAGAGGAATACGCTTGGCCTTTTGAAGTGGTCATCCCTCTTGCTCAACCCTTGCCCTCGCGCTGATCGTTTTTTGGACCTTTACCCTTTTTCATTGTCATGACTTCACAGGAAAAAAAATTCATCGGCATTCTCGCCGCCGCCACAGTGCTTGGCGCTGGTGGACTTTACTTTGTCGCAAGCGGTGGCTCGGAACGCTACAGTGCGGCGAAAGAGCAGTTTGATGCCCATGCCATGGACATCAATCAGATGCAGAATCTGCCGCTTTTCCCGACTCCTCAGAACAAAGAGGGAAAGACCCAAGCCATTGCATCGTTCAAAGCGGATGCCGATGCGCTGACGAAAAAATTGCTCGCCTATCGTCCTAAGTCGATGGCGAATACGGATCCACAAGCATTCACCAATCTGCTGGTGAAAACTGCTCAGGAAGCGAAGAAAAAATATGCTGATCAGGGACTAAAGATCGATGGCGACGACGGCGGTTTGCCGAAGGGCTTTTACCTTGGTTTTGAAAACTACGTCAGCACCCCTGCTCAAGGAACCGCAACGGGCATTCTCACCTATCAACTCGGCGCCATCAGCGAACTGCATGCTCTTCTCGCGGCAGCGAAACCGAAGAAGTTGTGGAATTTCTATCGGGAGCCTTTGCTCGAGGAGAAAGGGGAGACATACACGCCATCGCCCGCAGTGCCGTATCGAACCTTGCCCATGGAAATTTCGTTTCTCGCCCCAGAGAGCAGCTTGCGCGATTTGATCAACGGCTTGCAGCAGTCGCAGAAATATTTTTATGCGATTCGCACCATTCGCATTGTCAACGAGAAACAGGATGCGCCTAAAGCATCCGATGTGCAATTTGACGATGAAGCAGAGAGCGCGGAAGAGACCACGGCTGAGCCTGCGGCAGTTGGCACGACCTTTGTGTTGCCAGAAGAAGGTGAGCCCGCCGCTGCTGCCGCGGCGCCTGCGGAAGAGACTGCCGAGCCTGTGGGCAATGAGAGAATTTTGAAACAAGTCCTTGGCGCTGAAAACATTCATGTGTTCCTGCGCATCGATGTGGTGTTGTTCGATGAACCTAAACCCGCGACCCGCTAACCCCATTCGTTTTCTTTTGGTATGAAACAACAATACGAAAAAGCCATTCTCGCCGCAGCTGCCGTGATGGGGCTGGGCATTGCCTATCTGGGCTTCAGCAAAAACAGCAGCGCGGAGTCGGACTTCGAATACTTTGCCAAAAGTAGTGGTCAAAACGAGGTCGCCGTGCAAGCTGCTCCGGAACTTGCCAAGACTCTGGCCTTTGTCGAAAAGCCCCACATGCTTCAGCAGCCCGTCTGTGTTGAATCGAAGCGCGCGGTAGATCAATTCGTCGGCATTTCTCTTTTCGCGCGAAAAGCGGCTGGCGGAAAAATTGCGGAACCTGTGGATCTGGTTAATGGTACTCCCGTGCATCCGCCGATTCCGAATGCATGGTGGTTGGAAAATCAAATCGATCCAGGATTTGCCGATTCTCCCCAACGCGATCAGGACGGTGACGGTTTCAGCAATTTGGAGGAATTTGAAGCCAAGACGGATGGTGCTGATGACAAGGCGCATCCGAATTTGATTCAAAAGTTGCGTTTTGTGAAATACGAATCGAATGGCTACTTCCTCTGGTTTTCAAGCTCGCTGGGGGACAATCAATACCAGTTCAAAATTGTGCCTTTGCCGCCGATATTCGAGTCGGCCACACCGGGACAGCAGCAAAGTTATCTGTCGAATTCTCTGCCTTTCAATCGGACAAAAAATTTCATCCCTGCGAAGTCGAACATCTTTGACGAGGGATTCGGCAAAAATCGTTTTCGTCTTAAAGAAGTGGTGATCCGCGATGTGGTGAATGAAGCGACGAAGCTGACAACCTCCAACGAATTTGCTGTGATCGAAGACTTGGCGCCGAACAAACAAGATCAATTCGAAATCCCCAAGGCACCCCGATCCAAAGATCGTCCGAGCACCGTGCGTTACGATCGTAGTGCCGTTCTCATGCTGGATGCTGTAGGGCAAGACGGCAAAGAATTCAAAGTTCTAGAAAATACCAAATTTGCTTTGCCGAATGGGCAAGGCGAAAAAAAATATTTACTGAAAAAGATCAGCTCCTCTGCCATCACGATTGAGTATCCTGACTCGCAAGGAGCCCCGCAAACCATTGATATTCCAAAGAGTTAGCAATTTTTTTTCGACTGTCCCACAATTCTCTTTTCATCTGCCCCAATTTCCCTCATTTCTATCCCCGTAACACATGCAAAAAATACCTGCTACCCCATCCTCTCGCGTAGTCTCTGCTTTGCTTGCAGCTGCCGCACTGATGCCCGTGATGACTGCCCATGCCGGCGAACCTTTGAACCCCGGCAATAGCTCGGCACTCGCACAACGCGAGGCGATTCGTCGTCAGCAAGCAGTCGCTGAGGCGGATCAAATGCTTGCCGATGGTCGCGCTGCCTACGCCGCTGCTGATTTCGACAAAGCTGTCACCAATTTCAAACAGGCACTTGCCAAGCTGCCACCTGCTCCCGTATTGGACGATCGTCGTTCCGTCATGAAGAAGCATTTGGTTGACGCCTCGATCGCGCTTGCAGGACAACATCGCAAAGTAGGAAAGTACACCGAAGCGCGTGCCTTGCTCGATTTCGTCCTTTCCCCTGATGTGGATCCCACCAATGGCAGAGCACAAATTGAACTCGGCTATCTGGATGACCCGATTCGCACCAACCCCGCGCTGACTTACGAGCACACCCAAAATGTCGATAAAGTCCGCCGTGGTCTCTACATGGGAGAAGGTCACTACAACCTTGGCAAATATGACGATGCCATGCGCGAATTTGAGAGCGTGCTGCGCATTGACCCGTACAACAAGGCGGCACGCCGCTGGATGGAACGCCTTGCTGCGGCGAAGTCGGACTACTACCGCTCGGCTTACGATCAAACCCGTGCCCAGCTTCTGTCGGAAGTCGATCAAGCATGGGAGCTCGCTGTTCCTCGTGATGTGCCCACCAATGCGGGCGGCGAAGTGGTGGATCCTCGTCTTACCTCTGGGTCTGCTTTGATCATGGAAAAACTTCGATCCATCATCATTCCTGTCATCGATTTCGAAGACACCTCCG
>JBDLWB010000037.1:0-2898 GCA_039804425.1 Verrucomicrobiota bacterium | reverse complement strand
ATTAATGGTGGCAAGTAGCGCAGCTCTCGCGTGGTTGAAGTTGGAACACATCGGTCAATTTCTTGCCGAACTCTTTCGGATCTGTGATGCGGTCGCCCTTGTCGTTAAGCACCACATGCTTCTTGAGATACTCCGCAGGATCGTATTTCAAGTTGAAAACCTCTTCCAAAGGACGCACTTCGTTTTCGGGATTGCGATGGCAATCAAGGCAGAAGCCCATCGAATGCGGCTTGGCGTGATAAACGACTTCCATTTGATCGACTTGACCGTGGCAGCTCACACACGAAACACCGCGATTGACGTGAGCGCTGTGGCTAAATTTCACGTAGTCGGGCGCCTTGTGAATCTTCACCCACTCAATCGGTTTGCCGTCATATAAAGGATGATTCGGATCCATCGCACGATGCAGCGGCTCCAATTTGGGGCTGTCACGCTTCACGTGCTGGTGGCAGTTCCAGCAAGTATTCGCCGATGGCAAATTCGAGTGATCCGATTGATCGACAAATGAGTGACAATAACGGCAATCGAGACCGAGCTGATCGACGTGAATTTTGTGCGAAAAAGGAATCGGCTGCGAGGGCATGTAGCCGACGTCAGTCGCCTTAGGAGTGGCATACACCGTGAAAGCGGCCACGACACCAACGGCGGCGGTTCCGGCGCAAAATGCGATTTTCAACGGTAACAGGTTAGTCCAGCGAGGAAAAATATTGGCCATGGCGAGTTGCGGTGCGCGAAAGTTGCAGCTTGTGAAAAATTTCACAAGGAAAATTTCACATTCACGAAAGATTTTTCTCACTTCTCTCGCATCACAAACAAATCACGTGTCTTTGATCTAGAATCGCTTGACATCGGCAATCATACTCACTCGAAATTGTTTCAAACATCGGGCAAGGATTGAAAGGCGATGCGTGGCACATCTTCACTCACTGCCGCTTGCGCCGAGCCGAACCATAAGGCTTTGGAACCATGGCGTTTGTGCACTTGATCGAGTAAACGACTCAGCGCCTCATCGCGCGGATCAGGAGCGAATAACGGCAAACGCGGATCGCTGTGTGGCAGTAAACGCGTCAACTCCACCGCTACGGCGAAAGGATTGCTCAGCGGTTGCGGACGCTCGCGCCAAAGCGCGCGCCCCATTTCTAACAAAGGACGAATTTCTTGCGTCGACGCGAATCGAATCATCGCTCGCCAAGGCACTAAGGAAAAATCCCGACGCGCCTTAACGCACAGATGCATTTCTCCGCATTCGTATCCTTCGCGGCGCAAGCGCAGGGCCGCTTTGTAGACCAATCGATCCAACATCGCCCGCGCACCCTCTTCGTGCCGTAGTTCGGGATGCAAAATTTTCGAATGCCCGATTTGCCGCGTCGTCACAGGCGGACGCACGGGCTCGATCCCATGCAAGGCTTGCCAAAATCGCTCGCCCTCGATCCCGCCCCACACCGCTCGCAATTGCTGCGGCGTCGCTTGCCACAACTGACGCACCGTGCGAATCCCCCGTCGCTTCAAGCGCTCGTGCATGTTTTCGCCAATCCCACAGAGATCGCGGAGCTCCAACGCAAAAAATTCCGGACCCGGCTGCTGGGCATCGAGCCACATCAAGCCATCGGGCTTGCGCATATCGCTTGCTGTTTTTGCCAAAAACACCGTGGGCGCCAGACCGATGGAGCAGGTCAAGGGGTCTCCAAATTCTTGTGCCAAGCGCCGCTTAACCTGCAAGGCGATCGACCACACTTTGTCTTTTTCGGCATAAGGTCCTGTGAAAACACCATACAGTTCATCGATGGAGCAGACTTTTTCGACGGGAATCTCTTCTTCCAACAACGCCACCAATCGACGGTGGTAGTCCATGTATTTCACGGCATCGCTTAACACAAAAATCATTCCAGGACAGCGACCACGCGCCTCGCTCACCGGCGTGCCTGTTTTGATGCCAAAACGCTTGGCCTCACGACTCGCCGCTATGCAGCAAGTGGCATCGGTCATGGTCGCAATCACCGCTACCGGCTTGCCGCGCAAAGCAGGATTGGCATGCTGCTCTACGGCGGCAAAATAGCTATTAAAATCGACAAAACAAACGGTGCGCTGCATGGCAAATACTGTTCATTTGAACTGTTTGATTAGCAAGTGAAAAATCGGCGTTTTACTCAGCCAATGAGAGATTTCTTTTTTCGAAAGAAATGCCAGCACACCCCCGTAACGATTTTTTGATGAAAAGCGCGCCCATACGATTTCTTGCTTGGCTCAGTATGACCTACTGCGGAGCTGGCATCGCATGGACCCAAGAACTGCCACGCGAGCTGCTCGAGAGCCAATGCCTCAGTTGCCATTTTCCGGAAAAAACCAAGGGGCAGCTCGACATGAGCACGCGCGATAGCCTGCTGCGAGGCGGGGATAGCGGAGCGAGCATCGACCTCGAGCATCCAAAGAAATCGGAATTATTGCGCCGCGTGCAATTGGCACCGGATGACGATGAAATCATGCCGCCGACCAAGCACGGCAAGCCCTTGAGTGCCGAAGAAGCGCAGCGCTTGGCAGCATGGATTACCGCCGGTGCGCCATGGCCCGAAGGGGTCGTGCTACAACCTGCCGACCCCAAAGCCATGCCGCGCTACGATGCCGCTGTCGACCCTTCAATTCAGCGCATTGAGGCATTTCCCAAGTCGATCTCTCTGGAAACCAAAAGCGACTTTCATCGCGTGGTGGTGATTGCCCATTTTGCCGATGCCGCGATGCGCGACGTCACTCATCAAGTGAAGCTATCGCTCGCCGATCCAACGATCGCAGCACTAAAGCAAAATCTGCTCACGCCGCTGAAAGACGGCCAAACTGAGCTCGTGATCGACTACCGTGGTTTGCAGCAAAAAATTCCCATTTCGGTGAAACAAGCCGAACAAG
>JBDLWB010000036.1:0-7907 GCA_039804425.1 Verrucomicrobiota bacterium | reverse complement strand
ACGGGCTACGTTTTGAACAGCATGATTTTCCTGATTTTGAATGATAGTGATGATGCTGTGACTGGTACATTTAGCAACTACGCACAAGGAGCCAATGTCGGCAACTTTGGTGGCTTTGATTGGGTGATTAGCTACACAGCAAACTCGACGGGTCCCGCATTCACTGGTGGCAATGATGTCGCCTTGATGGCCATCCCCGAGCCCTCTGCTGCTTTGCTTGGTGGCCTTGGCGCCCTCGGATTGTTGCGCCGTCGTCGCAAGTAATCCAAACAACTTTGCCCTTGGTGGGGCAATCCTGAAGGGCGAGCACTGATATGGGTTTTTGGTGCTCGTCCTTCTCTTTTGCAAAGCAGGCAAGGAGTATCGAATTAGTGATTTGCTTGACATTTGCTGTAAAAGGGCTATGGTTACATCGTGAATCTGTTGCGAAAAGTCATCTCGATTTCGTTGCTACTGAGTGTGGCGACTACTTGGATGATGGCTCCGCAATTCACCATCGATCGAGAGACATGTTGTTGTTTTGATGACAAAGACCAACCCATCCATGAATGTCCTTGTGATGGGGAAAAGCCTTGCTGTCTGTCTTTTCCATCGGTGATGAGGCCAGGAGTCATTTGCGAGAAATACGAAATCCTCCAGGTATGGATTTTTCATGAACGTCTGTTGTATGAGGCTCATGAGGATAAGGCGGTTCAGCGACATGACGCACCGCCTTTGCCGCCACCGAAGGGGTATATCGTTTGAATGATGACGGCCGGAAAATGGTTTCCGGGAAACATGATTTTTCTTACGATTGATTCTTATGAAAACACTTCTTCTTACTCTCCTATGCGCCAGCTTTGCTTGTGTGTCTTGCTCGTTGACCTCGTCAGCCAAGACAGCTTGCTGTGCTTGCAGCAAATGCGCTTGTGAAAAATGCGCTTGCGGCAAATGCAAGTCCTGCACATGCGATACTTGCAAGTGCGGGCCTTGCGAATGCGCGAAATAATCACAAAATGTGATTGATTCTTCTCACCGCGTCGTTCTGAAGAGCGACGCGGTTTTTATGTATTGTTGTCGGCGGCGCGGCGTCTTGCCTGCGTTTGGTGTGCGTGCCAAGCGGATTGATCGGGCTGGAGAAGGCATGGCAAAGGAGCTTGCCATGCTTGTGTGAGGTCGAGGATTTTCTCGAACAAAAAAATCGAAGCAACGGCATCGAAGAGGGCATCGTGCCACTGTCGATTTGGACAATGCTGTTGTATGCGGGGAGTAAGTTCGAGGGCGTGGCAGAGAGCGCTGAGAGAGTGATCGTGCCACTGCGGCCACGTTGCGCGCGCCAGCAGGAGAGTATCGATCCATGGGCCGAAGCCATGTCCCGGGAATGTGCGGAGGAATTTTTTTTCCGTGCCCTTGCCATGAGCGACGACGACTTTGTGTTGCAGCATGGTTTTGAGAGTGGGCCATAGCGACCTGAGCTCTGGGGCGTCGGCAAGGTCCTTGACGCGGATGCCATGGATGTTTTGTGCCGACCACGTGATGGCTTCTTGCGTGTGGAGGTAGGAGACAAAAGTATCGACGAGTCCGTGTTCAGGCATCCATGTGGCCATACCGATTTGGATGGCGACATCCGTACGTCCCGAGGCGACACCTGCGGACTCGAAGTCGATCGCGGTGAAGCAGCATTGAGAGATGGATGGGGAAGAGTGAATGTTGAATAGTGAAGAGTGAATGGGTGGGTCTTACGTCTTATGTCTTATGTCTTAAGTCTTACATCTTATCTCTGAATTTTTATTCACCCAAACCCTTGGCGTAGGCTTGGTCTTCATCGAAAATGATTACCATGGGGCGGCAGCAGACTTCGCAGTCGTAGTCCCACTCCGTAGGTCCTTCCTCCGGCGAGGGGCCCATGACCGAAAAATACTCGCCACAGCTCGGACACATGACATCATATAAATTCATATTGTCAAGATGGCGCATGCGGGCGAATTTCTCAACTCTGGCTTTGACAGTATGAAAAAAAGTCACTAAAAGGACGTAGCGAACATTCGTTTGCCGAAAAACAACACACACATTACTCGTTATGAAACTACGCACCATCATTGCTCTTGCAGCACTTCCGTTCATTGCTGCCGCTTGCAAGCCTAAAGCAGAGGCACCCGCTGAAGCTGCACCTGCTGCAGAAGCACCTGCTGCTCCCGCTGCGGAAGAGAAGAAAGCCGAAGCACCTGCGCCGGCTGTTGAAGAGAAGAAAGCCGAAGCTGTCGTGCCAGCTGTGGAGACGACTCCTGCGACACAAGTAGAAGGCGCTGCCGCTGCTGTCCAAGCCGAAGCTGAAAAAGCTCCAGAGGCTGTTGAACAAAAAGTAGAAGAAGCTGCCAAGCCTCAATAATTGAGAGAACCCGATGGGTTCTTATTTTCTCGCCCGCTGACCCATGTGGTAGCGGGCGTTTTTTTGGTGTGTATGATTTGGTGGGAATTCGATGATTTTGTTTGAAAGACTTCCCTTGACTGTTCCGTGTGAGCTTGTCATGGTTACCCATCCTTTATGAAACATTTCGCCGCTGCGCTCGCTGGCATTTCTTGTGTGATGAGTTCGCCCGTCTGTGGATGGGAACGTGATGAGATTCGATTTTCCAAAATCGAGGAAAAGGCAAAAGCACTAGCGGACAAGCCATACGTCGCCGTCGATCGCGAGGCACTACCAGGATGGAT
Organism: Verrucomicrobiota bacterium; assembly: GCA_039804425.1. GTDB lineage: Bacteria > Verrucomicrobiota > Verrucomicrobiia > Verrucomicrobiales > Akkermansiaceae > UBA956. The sequence continues at coordinate 5,216 of JBDLWB010000036.1, read as the reverse complement.
GAAGTCCTTGAGCTACGATCAATATCGCGACATTCGCTTTCGCCAAGATCATTCGTTATGGTCGCAAGAGAGCAGCAAGTTTCGTGCGCAGTTTTTCCATCCAGGCTATCTTTTTCGTGAGCCGGTGATGTTGCACGAATATACGGATACGCATCGTCAGGAAATTCGGTTTTCGCAGGACTTTTTTGAGTATGGCCCGCTCGTGCCGCCGCGTGAAGAAGACAAGGTGGATGCGGGTTTTGCTGGTCTGAAAATCATCAACGATTTTCATGGCAAAGGAGTGATTGATGAATTGGTGGTATTTCAAGGTGCGAGCTATTGGCGGGCGCTGGGCAAAAACACACGCTATGGATTGTCCTCGCGCGGTCTTGCGATCGACACGGGAGCGAATGGAGTGCCGGAAGAATTTCCGCGATTTACGGAGTTCTGGTTGGGGAAGCCGACCGAGGGCGCAGACTCGATTGAGCTCTTTGCGTTGATGGATAGTCCTTCGGTTGCGGGGGCGTATCGCTTTCGCGTGATTCCTGGAGAGGACACGGTGATGGAAGTCCGCTGTGTGTTATTTCCCCGCAAAGAAGTGCAGCGATTTGGTGTTGCGCCGCTATCAAGCATGTATTGGTTCGGTGAAAATTCGAAGCGTCGGTTTGATGACTTCCGCCCAGAGGTTCATGATTCCGATGGTTTGGCGATTCACATGGCGAGTGGGGAAAAAGTGTGGCGTCCCATCGCGAACGATTCCGGGCTGCTGGATTTTAGTTTCTTCTCTGCAGATCATTTGAAGGGGTTTGGTTTAGCGCAACGGGATCGTCGCTTTTCTGCGTATGAAGATGGTGAGGCGGCCTATCACTTACGCCCTTCGGTGTGGATTGAGCCGACCAATGATTGGGGGAAAGGCAAAGTCATGTTGATGGAAATTCCGACGGTGCGAGAGCTTGATGACAACATTGTGGCAACTTGGGTGCCAGATGAAACGCCCAAGCCGGGGCGTCGGTATGAGTTTAGCTATCGTCAGCGCTGGACCTTACAAGGAGACATTGGAGCTGCGGGTGGTCATGTCGTAGCGACCCGAACAGGGGTACACGAATGGGAGCCAGATCAGCGCACGATGGTGGTTGAATTCAGTGGTGGAGTACTCGATCAGGTGACTGATCCTGCGACATTAAAGCCTGAGATTGAAATTTGTGGTGAGGCGAGCAAGAGTTTGAAAATCAAATTTTCTAACGTGCAGCAGATGGAAGGCGGTCGTTGGCGGGTCAGCTTTTTGCTTGCACCTGCCAAAGAGGGCGTAAAGATGGCGGACATTCCGCCGGTGGAATTGCGTTGCTGCCTCAAGCGTGGTGAAGATTTTCTCACAGAGACATGGGTATATCGAGTCAAACCATAGGAAGTCTTCGACCGCTCAGCGAAACTGAGTTGGCGGAATGGGAAGAGGCTTACATTTCCGTGGAGTGCTATTTGCGAGCACTTCATTTGAGGAATCGCTTGCTTGTCGCTGATATGGTACGCGCGATTCTTTTTCGTGCATCGGATCGACAAGCCCATGAGCCGAAGAAAACGCCGCGGATTTTGGCGATGGAAGAAACACTGAAAGTCGTCGCGGACTGGACATCGAACGTGCTCGATGAACCCTTGCAGAACAACAGGCTGGCGGCACGCGGTCGACTCGCGTTATTGCTCGCAGACATGCCAGGAAAATGGCAACCGGTGTTTCTAGCTCAAGCTCCTTGGCCTGAGCCCTTTGTCAAAAAAATGCGATCCGCCTATCTTGCTGCGGGCCCGCAGTTTGCGGCATTGACGATGACGCCTAAGCCGCTTGAGTTGAATGCGTTAGGGAGCGGTGCGGCGCAGTGGTTTGGGATGATGGAGCGGCGTCCTCTATTGAAAAACATCTATCGCGTAGCGATTCTGTTGTTGCTTGCGGCATTGGTGTGGATGATCTGGAAAGGATAAATCATGAGCGCAGATTCATCACCATCAGAAATTCCCTCGGCGCATGAAGCGAACTTCGCGCATGTGGTGTCTGCTGTACCAGAGGAGCCAGAAATGCCCTTGCCTCCCGAACCACCGCCAGTGATTTCACCGCCGGAGTGTGCGCCTGTTTTGGTGAGTCGCTTACGAGTGAATTTGCGACGTTGTTGCTTTTTTGGTGCGGTGGTATTGGTGAACCTCATTGCCGTGTTGTGGTTGGCTGATTTGTTTGATCGACAAGGTTTTCACAAGTCGCACTACTTCATCCTGAGTGTCTTTGCTCTGTTAAACGGACTGTTGGTGCTTGGCTCCTTTCATGCTTTTGCTGGGGTGTGGGACTGGCTGTTTTCCTGGCGATCGGTCCGTATCACGCGAACCAGTGGTGAAGATCAAGCGCCGTTGACTCACCGGTATGCAGTAGTGATGCCAGTGTACAATGAAGACATTGTCAAAGTGTCCGCAAGGGTCGAAGCGATTTATCGTTCGATTGAACAAACTGGTCAGCTAGCGGCCTTTGATTTTTTCCTTCTGAGCGACACGACACAGCTGTCTTTGTGGGTCGAGGAAGAAGTGGCGTGGACCAATCTATCGCGCAAACTGAATGCCTTTGGCCGGATTTTTTATCGTCGTCGTCGCATCAATGAGAATCGCAAGGCGGGCAACATTGGCGACTTCGTTAAAACCTGGGGTGGTGGTTATGAAGGCATGCTGGTGCTGGATGCTGATAGCTTGATGGAAGGACGCGACATCGTAAAAATGGCGCACATCATGGATCGCAATCCTCGACTGGGGATTTTGCAGACGCCGCCGAAGTTGATTCGCGGGTCGTCGGTCTTCACTCGATTGCAGCAATTTGCGATGCGCTTGTATGGGCCGGTGTTCATTCGTGGGTTGAACTTTTGGCAACTGGGACAGGGCAGTTATTGGGGTCATAATGCGATGATTCGCGTGAAGCCCTTTTCGGAATTTTGCGAATTGCCGGCTCTTCCGGGCAAAGAACCGTTTGGTGGAAAAATTCTTAGTCACGATTTTGTCGAGGCGGCCTTGATGGTCAAAGCTGGGTGGGAAGTATGGTTGGCTTGGGATTTGGAGGGCACCTATGAAGAAGCGCCGCCGACCTTGATTGATCATTTGAAACGTGATCGGCGCTGGTGTCAGGGGAATTTGCAACATTTGTGGTTGGTGTTTGCCAAGGGCTTTCCTTTCCCTTGTCGCGCGCACTTGTTCATGGGAATCATGGCTTATCTAGGGAGTCCCGTGTGGTTTTTATTTCTGTTAATTAGCACGTGGGTGGCGTGGGACTTTCGCCATAGCAATTTGAGTCAGTTGCCCTTTGATGGTTACGTCGGCGAGTATCTCGGTCTCAGTGGTGGACAGCAAGCATGGGCTTTGGCGTTGATGGTATTGTGTTTGCTGTTCTTGCCCAAAGTACTAGCCTATCTCGGCACTGTGCTGCATCCACGGCGTCGGCGCAGTTTTGGCAATGGTTTTTCCCTGACCATTGGCGTAATGATGGAAGCCTTACTCTCGGCTCTACTCGCGCCTTCCGTGATGGTTTCTCACACCCTCATGGTGCTTGGCATGGTGCTAGGGCACTCGGTGAAATGGGGCAACCAGACGCGCGAAACTGATGGCACGAGTTGGGGTGAGGCGTTGCGCTATCATGGTCCTGCCATTGTGCTGGGTGTGGTATGGACAGGAGTTGCTTGGTATGTGGGAGACTCGTTTCTTTACTGGATGTCGCCCATTCTCGCAGGACTGTTGCTTGCGGCAACGGTTTCCGTGTGGACCAGTCGTTCCCGTTACGGTAAGGCTTTGCAGGCTCGACACATTTTAGCAACGCCAGAAGAATTGAATCCTCCCGCTGTATTGGAGATTGCCGACCTCGCGGTGGCTGCCGTCGATCCTGCGCTGACGGCACAAGCGCCTGCTCGCGAAGGGGTCATCGCTGCAGTTGTCGACCCCTATGTCAACGGGGTGCATGTTTCGTTACTCGAGCAAGATGCCGAAAACTTTCCTGAAGCTAGCATGGAGCGTTGGCTGGCAGAAGGATCGGAAGCGCTCGATAAAAACGAAATGACTGAAGTGATGTACAGTGCGTCGGCGATGCTGCAAATGCATCGTTCCGTTTGGTCGCGACCCTTTGAGCAGATGCATCCGCAGTGGAGTCGTGCCGTGGAAAGCTATCGCACGAAGATTGAAGACATGACAGCGGGTGAACGCTGAGAATCCACACTTGCAGGAAAAAAAATCGAGGCGATGCTTCTTTATGCGCGCTTGGCGATTCATTCAACTTTTCCGTATGATCTTCGGTCCCGCCGAAAAACTCGATCCGCGAGCGATTGAGAAAATGGGTTTATTAGCCGTGAAGATCGCGCAGATGTATGCCATTCGAGCGGATTTGTTAGGTCCTGAGAAGACGGCGAAGCTCAATGGATTTTACGAAGAAGCAACTCCCATGGGCGCGGGTGAGTTTTTGGCGGCAGCCAAGCGAGAGGCGCCAGCGGCATTTTGGCAGGCATTGGATCATCTGGAAGAAAAGCCGTTAGCTGTTGCTTCTCTGGGACAGGTACATCGGGGTCGACTCAAGGACGGTTCCGAAATTGTCGTCAAAATGCTGCGTCGTGATCACGCCGAAGCCTTTCAACGTGATGTCGAAGCTGTGCGTTGGCTGGCCAAGACCTCTTTGTTCTTTTATCCTCCGTTGCAGCGATTAGCTGATCCGATTGGTACCTTGGAAGCGATTCGAAGGACCACCGTGACGGAAATGGACTTATTGGCCGAGGCGAGTGGCACGGAAAAAATGAGAGCCTTGCGCGATGCGGGGCAAGCGCAACTGCCGCACCTCAAGCACTTAGCTTTTCCGAAAATTTATGAAGAACTATCGACATCGCAATTCTTGGTGAGTGAATTTGTTGCAGCGCCGACATTGCGTCGGTTGCTCCAAGAAAAGCGTTTTGGCTATGATGACCTGCTCTTGCTTTTCCGCATTCACGGCTACTTTCTGTTTCATCGTGGTGCATTTCACGGCGACTTTCATCCTGGCAACATCTGTTATGATGGTCAGACCTTTTGGTTCATTGACAACGCCAATCTCGAGACGGTACCGCAAGAATTTTCGCGCGGTTTGTTGCGTTTCATGGTGGCGTTAGGAGAAAAGCGGTATGACGATGCAGCACGGGCGATTGAGGCTCTCGGTGTGCGACCGATGAAAAATCCGCAACCATTTCGCGAGGCGTTTCGTCAGT
>JBDLWB010000035.1:0-2982 GCA_039804425.1 Verrucomicrobiota bacterium | reverse complement strand
GCAATCGCCGCCGCGACGGTGGTTTTTCCCACACCTCCTTTGCCCATGGTCATGATGACGCCGTGACCTTTTTTCTCAAGCTGGTCGATGATGTGAACCAACCTCCTCATTTCCGGTGCCTGCCATACCGCGGGCGTAGATGTGGCAAGTTTGGCGACAGGATTTCCTAACAATTCCCGCAGCCCTGCAATTCCCAAAATGTTGATCGCTTTCAGTGGCACGACATGACTCGGCAAACTTTTGATAAAATCCGCCGCTTGCTCTAACGCCTCTTCTCCACGCAATTGCATCGCGCGCGCTACGTCATCGTTGGAACATGAAGCGCGAAAGATCCCATTGATCACTAAACGCTGCTGAGACACCCCCAGTGCGCGCAATTCTCGTGAGGTGCGCTCGGCCTCCCGAAGCGAAGCACGCTGCGGTCGACTCACTAAGACTAAGGTCGTGAGCTCGGGATTCGATAATGTTGACACGGCAGCCTCGTAGATAGCACGTTGTTTTTCCAAGCCCGCAAGCGGACCGAGACAAGACGTGCCGCTTTGATTGTCATCGAGAAATTGATCCCATGCTTTCGCCAGACTCATCAGGCGCAAGGTGTGGCCCGTAGGCGCGGTATCGAAAACAATGTGATCGTAGGTCGATGCCGCGGCCGGATCACCGATCAAGCCGGCAAATTCATCGAAAGCGGCAATTTCTACCGTGCAGGACCCCGAGAGCTGCTCTTCCATGCTGCGCAAAGCTGCCTCCGGCAAAATCCCTCGCATCGGCCCGACCAGACGCTCGCGATACGCCGCGGCGGCCTCAACAGGATTGATGTTGAGCGCGTCCAAGCCGCTTACACCGGGAATCGGGGTCGGCTGATTCGAGAGCTTCGTTTCTAACACTTCATCGAGATTCGATGCAGGATCGGTGCTGACCAACAACACCCGCTTGCCCGCTTCCGCCAAACGCAATGCCGTCGCGCACGACAGCGAGGTTTTCCCCACTCCGCCTTTGCCTGTGAAAAACAGGTAGCGCGTGGTACGAGCAGGATCGGGCTGATAGTCGGGCAAGATGTTCATCGTTCTCCATCTTCTGCCGCAAAATCTCTCACCCACGCACGACGTTCCTCTTGCGTCGGATAGCGTCCCTTGAAACGTAAAACGCCATCGCAAAAGACCAAAGGCAAGCATTCTGTGCCCTCGCTTTTCAACAACTCTTGCACCGATGGGTTTTGCGCAAAAGCCAGTGCTTGCTGGCTGAGGTTGTAACGTTCGACCTTGGCGCCGCGCTGAGTGAATTGCACCAGAACGGCGGCAAAGTTGATCAAATCAGGATCGATGCTTGTACCGCAAATGCCGGTAGAACAACACATGGGCGGATCGTATACTTGGATGTGATTCATGAGGTTTTCTGGTTCGAATGAGTATGAAAATCGTCGAGACAGCAAAAAAGATTGAGCAAGCACGGCTGACGCAAGGTGTAAAATACCTGTGTGCCTCGCCGCTCCGCACGCACAATGCCGACGCCGCGCAAGACCGACAAATGATTGGACACCGTCGAAATATCGAGCTTCACCAAGGCCGTCAGATCGGCCACGCAATGCTCCCCTTCGGCTAAGGCACTGACAATCCTCACTCGCGAGGCGTTACCCAACGCTTTGAAGACTTCAGCCGCCCGCTCCAATTCTTCCGCATGTTTCGGCAAATGGATTTCACACGAGCTCACGCACTGATACTTTGTTATTTTGCCAAATAAGCAAGCAAAAAATCGCTATGACACCCTTTTCCTGTTCATGGCAAGAATTCAACTTGTGATCAATTGGTCGTTTCGTTATTCCCCGCTGACACCCCAATCCTTTCATGGCTCGATCATCCAACTTATCCATGTGCTCTTTCTGCGGTAAAGGGCACTCTGAAGTCAAAAAACTCATTGCTGGGCCTGGTGTCTACATTTGCAATGAGTGCGTTGATTTGTGCGTATCGATTCTTGATAAGGAGCTGCGTGCACCCGATTCTCAGAAATCAACCGCTAAGGGCAAACGCGCCGCGCTCCCCACTCCCGCCGAGTTGCGCCGCCATCTCGATCAGCATGTGATCGGTCAAGAGCATGCCAAAAAGGTGCTTTCGGTCGCGGTTTACAATCACTATCAACGCCTCAATCAACCCACCGGCAGCAGCGCGAAGGAATACGAAGGCGTGGAAATCGAAAAGTCGAATGTGCTTCTTCTTGGCCCCACAGGCTCAGGAAAAACTCTGCTCGCCCGCACGCTCGCCCGCTCGCTGGATGTGCCGTTTTGCATTGTCGATGCCACCACACTGACCGAAGCAGGCTATGTCGGCGAGGATGTGGAAAATATCATTTTGCGTTTGCTGCAGGCGTCCGACTTCGATGTCGCGAAGGCCGAGCGCGGGATCATTTATGTCGATGAAATCGATAAAATCGGTCGCAAAACAGAAAATGTCTCGATCACCCGCGATGTTTCGGGCGAGGGCGTGCAGCAAGCTCTGCTGAAAATCCTCGAAGGCACGATCTGCAATGTGCCGCCACAAGGAGGCCGCAAGCACCCGCAGCAGGAATACATCCAGGTCAATACCGAGAAAATTCTTTTCATCTGCGGCGGTGCTTTTGTCGGCCTCGAAGACAAGATTCGTCGTCGTCTGGGCAAAAATACACTCGGCTTTCACAGCAATGAAAGTGAGCTGAATGAGATCGATCCAACGCGTAATATCCTAGAAATGACCCTGCCGGAGGACCTCCTCCATTTCGGCCTGATCCCCGAGTTCATCGGTCGTCTGCCCGTGATCTCGTCGCTGCGCCAGCTGACGGAGGACGAGTTGATCCAAATCCTCACGGAGCCGAAAAACGCCCTGGTCAAGCAATACGCCAAACAGCTTTCGCTCAATGGCGTGAAGCTGAATGTCACGCGCGATGCCCTCAAAGCCTTTGCTGAGGAGGCGATCAAACGCGGCACCGGCGCGCGCGCCCTGCGCTCGATCTTTG
>JBDLWB010000034.1:0-15422 GCA_039804425.1 Verrucomicrobiota bacterium | reverse complement strand
ATCGACTACGACATGCGCGGTGATGCGAATCGCCTGCACATCTTCAACGATGGCTTTGGCCCCTACTCGGAAACCAACATCACCGCCCGTGAGTTTTCGCCGACGAAAGCGGCAGAGGCTTTTGCGCAAGCAGGATACAACCAAAAAGGAAATGATGGCGTATGGCGAAATGCGGAGGGGAAACGACTGTCGTTCCAAATCACCTATCCGAAAAGTGCCTTTACTGATCAGATCATGCAGCGCTTAAAAGAAGAAGCTCTGAAGGCCGGAGTTGAATACAAATTGGAAGCCCTCGATAGCACGGAAAGCTATCAAAAAATTGCGCAAAAAAAACATCAGATCGCTTTTTCTGCCTGGGGCACCACCCCTCCGTTTCCAGACTATTACGAATTTTTTCACTCGAGCGATGCTTATGAACCCGGCACGAAAACACCGCGCATCATGACGAATAACATTTTTACTTATGCCAATCGCGAAACGGATGCCATTCTGGAGAGCAATCGGAACGCCCGCACGTTAGAACAGGTGGTTCAAACGAGCAAACAAATGGAAGCGATCATTCATCAAGAAGCACTGTGGTCACCCGGTTGGAAAAAGGACTTCTATCGCTATGCCTACTGGCGCTGGATCAAATGGCCAGAACATCACAATACACGCATTAGCGATGAACCCGAGATGAGCTACGTATTCTGGATCGATGAAGAAGCGAAACAGCAAACCCTCGACGCCATGCGTGAGGGACGAACTTTTCCAGAAGTGAATCGCGTGTACGATCATTATCGCGTCGGCAAAGGAGGTGAACATGAGTGAAACGTTACTAGAAGTCGATCGATTGATCACGGCTTTCGATACCGATGCAGGCTTGCTTCGTGCGGTCGACGAAGTCTCTTTCGATGTCAAACGCGGACAAACCTTGGGCATCGTGGGTGAATCCGGATGCGGTAAAAGCGTCACAGCGATGTCAATCGTCAAACTGCTGCCCCAACCCAGTGGTCGCATCTTGGAGGGGACGATTCGCTTCAAAGACCGCGACCTAACCCAAGCCAGTGCTGCAGAAATGCGCAAGATCCGCGGCAATGAGATCGGCGTGATTTTTCAGGAACCCATGACCGCGCTGAATCCATCGCACACCATTGGCAAACAACTGTGCGAATGTTTTCTGCTGCACAAATCGATGTCACGAAAAGAAGCTTGGAACACTTCAGTGGAAATGCTCCGTCTCGTGCGCATTCCTGCTCCAGAACAACGCATGAACGATTACCCTCATCAACTCTCGGGCGGCATGCGTCAGAGGGTTGTGATTGCACTGGCGATGGCCTGCCGTCCTGACTTGATCATTGCCGATGAACCAACAACGGCCTTGGATGTCACGGTGCAAGCGCAAATTTTAGATCTCATCAAAGAACAACAACAAACCCTAAATAGTGGGATGATTCTTATCACGCACGACCTCGGCGTCATCGCAGAAACGTGCGATGACGTCGTAGTGATGTACGGTGGTCGCGTGGTCGAACGCGCCTCTGTCGATGAGATTTTTCATCATCCACGCCATGCATACACCAAAGGCTTATTGGCCTCAATGCCTCATCTCGAGACTCCACCGAAGACCATGCTGCCGGTGATCCCAGGGATGGTGGAATCCTTGCAAAATTTCGTGCGTGGTTGCCGATTTTGCCAACGGTTGCAACGCCGTGGCACAACCACTCTCGAGCGCCCTGCTTTTCAGGAAATCACCCCTCATCATTGGGTGGAGGCCTGCCCACTCTGTGTCGATTCTCTCTAACGATCATGTCCACTCCACTGCTCCAAGTGCAAGGTCTCAAAGTCCACTTCCCTGTCAGAAGTGGCTTGTTGAAACGCCAAATCGGCGCGGTTCGCGCTGTCGACGATGTGTCGCTCAGCATCGCTCCAGGAGAAACTCTTGGCCTAGTGGGAGAATCGGGATGCGGCAAATCAACTTTAGGCAAAGCCATCGTTCGCCTCTGCCGATCGCAAGCGGGTAGCATTCATTTCCAAGGTCAGGACATCACTCATGCCAGCCAATCAAAAATTCGACCTTTGCGGCGCGATTTGCAAATGATTTTCCAGGATCCTTCGGAGTCGCTCAACTCTCGTCATAGTGTGCGCACGATTTTGGAAGAGCCGTTTGTCGTTCACAACTTAGGAACGACGAGTGAAAGAAAGCAATGGGTCAATGAATTGCTCGACCGCGTTGGCTTACCCAGTGCTTCTGCTGATAAATATCCATTTGAATTTTCTGGAGGACAAAGACAACGCATCGGCATCGCGCGCGCGATTGCACTCAAGCCCAAGCTCATCATCTGTGACGAACCGGTCAGTGCGCTCGATGTCTCGGTGCAATCGCAAGTTCTCAATTTGATGTTAGAGCTGCAGCAGGAAATGGCCTTATCATATCTTTTCATTGCTCATGATCTCGCAGTCGTAAAACACATCAGCGATCGGATCGCTGTGATGTATCTCGGCAAAATCGTCGAGATCGCCCGTGGTGAAGACCTCTATCGAAACCCCCGACATGCCTACACCAAAGCCTTGCTGTCGGCCATTCCTGTCGCCCGACCCCATCATCAAAAACAACGCATTTTACTCGAAGGAGATGTACCTTCGCCCATCAATCCTCCCGCAGGCAGTGCTTTTGGCCATCGGATTGGACACCCGCTTTACGCTCAAACTGTAAATCAAAATTTGCCGTTGACGCAAATCGCCGATGGTCACTGGGTCGCAGCTGACCCATGCTGCTTGAGTGCTGAGGATTATGCTCTATGCCAATCCCTCCAGTAGTTGACGCAGGACTTTTCGATGAGGGGTTGCCATCGGTAAGAATTCGATCTTTTCCTTCTCGATCCACTCTTCTCCTTCTTCGATCTGCCAATGTCGAGGCTGGTAGATGCGCAAGCAAACCCGATAGCGGGTAATGCCATAATAGATTTGCATGACCGCTTCTTCTCCCACCAACTGAGCTTGCTCTCGTAGGGGCAATCGCCAAAATCCCTTGCGTCGTGATCCCTGCTCTTGACGCATCAAAATCCTTCCATCGCTTTGCTCAATCCAGATGGCATGTTCATCGATCGATGTCATTTCTGTGCGCTTGGCTTTCACTGGCAACAACTCAGGCTGGCGTGAACGACAGTATTTTGCGACAGGACAGTGCCAACAATCAGGCATGCCCACTCGACATATGCTTTGCCCCAGCTCCATCAAGGCCGAGTTGAATTGACGAGAATGCTTTTGATCTAACAGAAAATTGGCACGTTCCCATGCCGTGCGAATGCCTATTGAGGAATCAATCGGCGTTGGATCATCGAACAACCGTGCAAAAACGCGCATGACGTTGCCATCGACCAATGGCGTTGGCAAATCATAGGCAAAACTGCGCAGGGCACCCATGGTATAGCGACCCACACCCGGCAAAGCGAGAAGCGCATGTTCTTCTTGTGGAAATTGCCCGTTGTGACGCTCACATACGGCGCGTGCTGTCGCTTGCAACATGCGCGCGCGACGATAATACCCCAATCCTTCCCAGGTCCTCAAAAGCAAACTTTCATCCGCTGCGGCAAGGGCTTCGAGATCAGGAAAAGTTTGCAGAAAACGATCATAATAGCCTTTCCCTAAAACCACCGACAAACGCGTTTGTTGTAACATCACTTCCGATACCAAAATCGCATAAGGATCACGCGTCCTGCGCCAAGGATAGTCTTTACCATTTGCGTCAAACCAAAGCCGCAAGCTCTCGCGAAATGCTGAGCTTTCTTGCAACAAATCGCATTGGGCTATGGGCTTGAGCACGCACCACAATGCGACAATTTTCCGCTTTCGCCAATCTCTATTGCATTTTTTTCTGTGCCAAGACGCGCGCGTAGGACTATGCTGCATCAGCCCTACCGATGACGTCTTACACCGCAGCACTGACCACGCTCCAAGCGCAGAAATTGCATGATTTGCTCGCGCGCATGGGTTTTGCTTTCAGCGAAAAACCCCACACTTTGTTTGCGGCAAAGAAAGACAAGCTCAGCATCAGTGTATACAAAAAGGGCCCCAAAGTGCTGCTTCAAGGCAAGGGCACAGCCGACTTTGTCGAGTTTCACCTAGAACCAGAAATCCTCGGCGTGGCGCGTCTCGGCTATGAAGACGTGCACCAACCCGAAATGTTTGAACCACATTTTGGCATCGATGAAAGCGGCAAGGGTGACTACCTCGGCCCGCTCGTCGTCGCCGGAGCCTACACTGATGCCAAGATCACCAAACACCTGATGGCACACGGTGTGATGGACTCAAAACGCATTACATCGTCGGCCAAAATCCGCCAACTCGCTGAGGTGATTCGCACGACCCCAGGCATCGCCTATTACGTCCTCACGCTGCCCCCCCTTCGCTACAATGAACTATACGAACAATTTGGCAATCTCAACCGACTCCTCGCATGGGGGCACATCAGTGTTTTGGAAAAGCTCATTCCCCAAGTGCCCGATTGCCCACGCAGTCTCAGCGATCAGTTTGCCAAGGAGTTTGTCTTGAAAAAAGCCCTAAGCGGCAAAGGGCTGCGCATCGAAGTAGAACAGCGCACCAAAGCCGAGTCCGACATCGCCGTCGCGGCCGCTTCGATCCTGGCTCGCGAACGTTTTGTCGAATGGATGGAAAAAACCTCCGCCGCTTGCGGTGTAGCTCTCCCTTTTGGTGCATCGACTGCGGTGAAAAAAGCCGCCGAACAAGTGATGAAAATCCACGGCACCGCAGGCTTGGGGAAAATTGCGAAACTTCATTTCAAAACTACCAAAGAACTGCAAAATCCTCTCGACATCTCCTAAGCTTTCGCCAATAGAACTGCGCGCCTAGCAGAGTCGATTTCGTATCGCTTTCGAAATCCCCTCTCACGCTGCTTTATCACTTACAGATTACAGGAAATTCTCATCATGCCATCTCTCACCAAACGCGATCTTATCCTCGAAATCACCAATCAACTCGGCCACCGCGAGCTATCTCAGGCCATCGTCACGGAAGTGATTGATCAACTCATGGAATGTGTGACCGACCGCCTCTGCAATGGCGAAAAGGTCATCATCCGCAACTTCGGCGTTTTCCAAGCAATTGAATCGAAAGCGAAACTCGGCCGCAATCCGCGCAATCCTAGCAAAACCTACGACATCCCTGCCACTGCCGTGGTGAAGTTCCGCCCTGGCAAGGAACTCAAGGAAAAAGTCGCGCGCTCTCTTCCTCTCATCCGCGAAAAGCGCTCGTAACCAATCTTTGCTTGCACCACAGCTCACGCTGTGCTTGCTTGCCCCATGATTTGGCGCTCACGCAACCGCACTCTCGACTTATCGACGCGCGGTTGCATCATGGGCATTCTCAATGCCACGCCCGACTCGTTCTCCGATGCGGGTCAGCACCTTGCCTTGGATTTGGCCATGGCTCACGCACGTCAGATGATCGCCGATGGCGCAACGATCATCGACATCGGCGGTGAGTCGACTCGTCCCGGCGCACCAGCTGTGTGCGCACAAGAGGAATACCAACGCGTTGTCCCCATCATCACAGCGCTGCGCAGTGAGTGGAATGGTTGGATTTCGATCGATACCAGTAAAGCCTCGGTCGCGGCTGCAGCACTGGATGCTGGAGCGGATATCGTGAATGATGTCACAGGCTTACAGAGCGACCCTCTCATGCCCCAGCTTTGCGCCGATCGTCAATGCGCCGTCGTGGTGATGCACATGCAAGGCACACCCACAACAATGCAACTTTCTCCGCATTACCAAAACGTCGTAAAAGAAGTGCGAAATTTTTTTTACGAACGATGGGAAACCCTTACTCGCATCGGCATTGCTCCTGAACAACTGTGCTTTGATCCCGGTATTGGATTTGGTAAAACTCCGGAACACAATTGGTTGCTGCTACATCATCTCAGCGAACTTGTGGTTCAAGAGCGACCTCTGCTTCTCGGTCTCTCTCGCAAATCTTTCATCGGACATAGCCTGAAATCGACGGCTATGAAAGACCGCTCATGGCCTACCGTGGCTCTCACCGCACTGGGTCGCGAGAAAGGTGCCATCATTCATCGCGTCCATGAAGTCAAAGCGAATGAACAAGCCTTGCGGATGACTGAGGCATTGCTCCATTTGTCGTCCTGACACGAGATCGTTATTTTTTTGCTTTATGGCACGAAAAATGCTTCTCTATCGCATCAATTTTTGTCATAGTGCCCACGCCCTATGGCCGAAGCTTCGCTACATCAGTCGCTGAATCAACAGCAGACCCTCACGCCACAAATGCGGCGGAGCTTGGAAATTCTGCAGTCGAATCGCATGGAGCTGACGCAGATGATCCATCAAGTCATGGAAATGAATCCTGTATTGGAGCAGATCGAAGATGACTGGGATGCCGATGCTGAAATGATCGATGACGAGCCGCCTGATGACATGGCGGACGATCGGGCGCTGAATGAAACGGACGATGATGATCGTGAGCGCGATATTTTGCAATACGGCAACAACACTTACTCTGCCGACGATGAAGAGCGCCGCCAATTTCTCTACGACTCCATCGTCGCACCCGAAACGCTACAACAATTTCTGACGCAACAAGTGCAACAGAGCATGACGCCAGACGAAATCAAACAAGTCGTCATGGCACTGATCGGCAATTTGAATGAACGAGGCTTTCTTGATATCCCCAGCCAAACACTTGCGGAGAGACTCTCGATTAAACCTACGATCATGAAAAGAGCTCTCGCACTATTGCAGTCGTTCGACCCACCAGGGATTGGCGCTACAGATCTGCGAGAGTCGCTGCTGATTCAACTTCGTCGACTACAAAAACAAGATTCTCTGGAATACAAAATTTGTGATCTCTATCTCAATGAGTTAGCCCGCCGACACATCTCTCAGATCGCACGCGCTCTGGGCACAACCGTCGAACGCGTCACGGAAGCGGCAGCGCGCATCGCACAACTCGACCCCGATCCTGGCGGCTCGTTTTGCCCAACTTCAAATCCACACATCACCCCAGATGTGATCATCAAACGGAATCTCGATGGCGACTTTGAGGCCGAACTCACGAACGACTATGTCCCGCGCTTGCGCATCAGCAATTTTTACAAAGACTTGCTCGCCAAGACGGGTAGCGACAAAAAAACTCTCGAATACATACGCGAAAACATCCGTGATGGCCGTTCGATCATTAGCTCCATCGAACAACGTCAGGAAACAATTTTCCGCATCGCCGAGCGCATCATTGCACGGCAGGAGCCCTTTTTGATTTACGGATCATCGAAGTTACGCCCCATGACCATGGCAGAAATCGGCGATGACCTCGGCATGCATGCCACCACCATATCGCGGGCTGTCTCGGGCAAATATGTCCTCACTCCACACGGCATCATGGAAATGCGGGCCTTTTTTGCCACAGGCTACCAAACATCCAGCGGGGCAGAATTTTCCAATGCAGCGGTGCGCGATGCAATTCAGCGGCTGATCCAACAGGAAAATCCCGCAAAACCCCTGTCGGACGACGCCCTTACGAAAGCACTCAATCAAGAAGGCATCGAAATCAAGAGAAGAACCGTGGCCAAGTATCGAGAGCAATTGCACATTCTGCCATCGCACCTCCGCAAGCGCTGATCTATCTCGCTCGATCAGAATGTTACATCAAAGGACATCCCGACGAGCGCCACATCATCCGCCACATCATCGAGCTTCACGGACGCAGCAACAAAGGGGCTCACCGAGACATTGGAAATGAGAAAGTAAGTATACGACAGTCGAGCATCCAGATTGTGAAACCCATGGCTCCCATAAAAGTCTTCCGCATAACTCACACCACCTTGCGCCGCCAAGAAGGATGAATTGCCAAACGCCTTACTCCATTGCAATTGCCCACTGCCAAAAAAAGACTCGGCTCCTTGATCGTAGAGGTATTCGGCACGCAAATCCCAGTTTTCTGAAAGATGAAAGATCACAAAGGGACCGCTCTCCCAACCGTCGCGGATGAAGGTCGACTGAAAATCTCGATACCCCAGCGTCCAACCCGCACTGAACCACTGCTCATCGTAACGAAGCTCGATAATCCCAGTTAACTCCGAGAAATTGCTGATGCCTGAGCCCTGAGCATGAATGCCCTGAAATCCCAACATCCACTGATCCGCCAAGGCATACTCCGCCGCAAGTTGGTAGTCGTAGACCTCATCAGCAATCTGAAAACCTCGATGCACCAACTCCGTACGATAGCCGGCCATCGCCTCAATGCCCCATGGCAGTGAAGCGGACCACGCCGACGGCACCATCAAAAACAACCCGACCAACATCGATGAAAAACATTTCATGCCAACATCGTAATCAAGCATCCTAAAAAACCAACAGCAAAATCAGAAGAGATCATTTCCCTATCCTGCCCCTCCCGCCACAAAGCGTGCGCATTCGCACTGATCACTGCTGCTCACGCTCGAATCAGCTTTGCACTGGTCTTCTCTCCCAGACACGCTAGTCTGTCGATGTGGCAGTAATTGGCATCCATGGTGCACGACAGCACAATTTGAAGAATCTTTCGCTCGATTTTCCGAAAGGAAAACTGGTGGTCATCACTGGCCCTAGCGGCTGCGGCAAGTCTTCACTCGCTTTTCATACTCTCTATGCTGAAGGACAACGCCGCTATGTCGAGTCGCTCTCCGCATACGCACGACAGTTCATGGAACAATTGGAAAAGCCTGATGTCGACCGCATTGAGGGACTCTGTCCCGCCATCGCCATCGAACAACACCACGGCTCGCTCAACCCCCGTTCTACTGTCGCCACTGCCACCGAAATTTACGACTACCTGCGGGTTCTCTGGGCAGCTGTCGGCATTCCTCATCATCCTGAATCTGGTGAACCGCTGACCCGCATGACGGCAGCAGACATCGTCGCTCACCTCTCCCAACTTGCGCAAGGCACGAAAATCATTTTGCTCGCCCCCGTCGATCCATCACGACTTCGCGAACCGGAGCCACTTTGGTCAGACCTCCAACGACAAGGCTTTGTGCGCGTTCGCCTCAACGGCACACTTTGTGAATTGGATCAAATTCCCGAGCATGAAACCATTCTCTCGCTCGAAATTGTCGTGGACCGACTCATCGTCCGTGAGGGCATTGCATCGCGTTTAGCAGACAGCATTGAGTCATGTCAGCGACTCTGTGGTCAAGAAACCAAAGCGCTCGTGCAATCAGCCGATACCGAAGACTGGCATGAACTGAGTTTTCAAACCAGCTACCGTCACGCCGCTTCTGGATTTGTGATGGAGGAACTCAGCCCGAAACATTTTTCTTACAATTCGCACCTAGGTGCTTGCGAATGTTGTGAGGGCACAGGAACCGAACGATTTTGTGATCCCGCTCTGTTGATCGATGATCCAGAGAAACCCATCCTCAAGGGAGGCATCACGGGGTGGTGGAAAACGAAAGGCCCACGAGAAATGCAGTTTCAGCGTGAGACGAAAGCTTTGCTCGCCCTCCATGCATTGCCCGTAGATTGTTGCTGGAATGATTTGCCGAAATGCTGCCAGGAGCTGATTCTGTTTGGCGGCAAATGGCCAGCCGTCGAAGAAAAAACTGGCTCCACCATTGCAAAAAAATCACTCGAAGGCTTGTGTCCTGAAGCGGAACGTAAGCATCGAACTGCCAGTTCCGAAGCGGTGCGCCGACGCCTCCAACGTGTCATGGCTCATCGCGATTGCCACTCTTGCCAGGGGCAGCGACTGAAATCATCGGTTCGTGCGGTGAAAATTCCTCACGCCCACAAACCATGGCTTGGCATCCAAGATTTCTGCTCACTTGCCGTAGAATCGGCGCGCGATTGGCTGCGCGGTGTCTCACTCGATGAGGAGAAAGCGCCGATTCTTCGTCGCGTCGTCGACGACATTGACCAACGTCTCGCTTTTCTCGAAGAAGTCGGCCTCGGTTACCTTTCACTCGCTCGCCGCAGCGGCACGCTCTCGGGCGGTGAATCGCAACGAATTCGCCTCGCCTCACAACTCGGAAGCGGCTTATCAGGAGTCTTGTATGTGTTGGATGAACCCAGCATCGGACTCCATCCTCGCGATACGCAGCGCTTGATTCGCTCTCTACTTCGCCTGCGCGATTTGGGCAATTCGGTGGTCGTCGTTGAGCACGATGAAGCCATGATTCGCGCCGCCGATTATCTCATCGAGCTGGGACCCGGAGCTGGCGTAAAAGGCGGTCAATTGCTCGGCGCTGGAACTTTTTCCCAGCTCGAACATCTTCCCACCATGCGCTGGCTGAAGGAGCCGCGGAGATGGCCAGCCATCCTACCCATTTCTCCCGAAAACCCGATGCTACGCTTTGTCGGCGTCCGCGAAAGAAATCTTCGCGACCTTGATGTGGAAATTCCCCTGCAAAAAATCGTCGCACTCACCGGCCCCAGCGGCAGTGGTAAATCGACTCTTGCCGAAGACATCATCGGTCGTGCGTTGATCCGACATTTCACTCATGCAGGAGAGCGACCCGGTTGTTTTGATCAGATGATGGGCGCCGAGCATTTGAGCAAAGTGATTGTCATTGACCAGTCGCCCATCGGCAAAAGTCCACGCTCCAATCCAGCGACGTTCACTGGACTGTTTGACCTCATCCGCGATTTGCTGGCAAAGCTGCCGTTATCCCGCCAGCGCGGCTATACCGCCAGCCGCTTCAGCTTCAATTTACGCGGCGGCCGATGTGAACGTTGCGAAGGCGCTGGTAGGATGAAAATTGAGATGCATTTTCTCCCCGATGGCTGGGTCACTTGCCACTCATGCCAAGGAAAACGCTTCAACCGTGAGACTTTGGAGGTGCTTTACAAGGGCCACAACATCGCCGATTTGCTCGCATGCTCGATCGATGAAGCCGCATCACTGTTTCAGCCGATTCCTAAAGCAGCCAATCTGCTCAGTATCCTCCAAGAACTCGGTCTCGGCTATCTCACACTCGGACAACCGGCACACACGCTCTCAGGCGGTGAAGCACAACGACTCAAACTCGCATTTGAACTAGCGCGCCCCGCCAATAGCCCCACGCTTTATCTTTTTGACGAACCCACCACCGGACTTCATTGTAGCGATGTCGAACTACTGCTCCGCGCCTTCCGTCGACTCCGCGATGCGGGACACTCGTTGCTGATTGTAGAACACCACCTCGATGTCATTGCCGCCAGCGATTGGATCATCGACCTTGGACCGGACGGCGGCAGTCGTGGCGGACAAATCATCGCGAAGGGCACCCCTGCCCAACTGGCCGAACACCCAGATTCGGCGACCGGGGTCGCACTGAAAAGTTGGCTAAAACCCTGAGAAGAATTTACACAAAAACCTCTGCATGCATCGCTCCCCTAGTGAATCTTGATTTCCCCATGAGTGCCGCTGTTCGTCTTTCACCCTCTGCCTCTGCATGGCGCGATTGGCTCGTCACCAATGGCCCACGCCTCATGCTTTTTGCCAAAAATCAAACGCGCAATGCCGAAGATGCCGAAGACGTGTTGCAGGACGCGTTGGTCAAACTCGTGGAAAAAATCAACAACGGCAGCTTTGATGGTGGTCAAGACATGTGGATGGCCTACCTCTACACCACCATCCGCCGCCTTGCCATCGACCTCAGTCGCAAGGATGATCGTCGCCGCAAACGCGAGGATTATGTTTCGCAAGAAGCCGAATCGGAAGCCGCGGAAAAATTCGACCCATGGTTCGACTCCGATGCCTCCGATGAAGAAACGCGAGCTCTCCTCGAGAGTGGCCTCAAGGATCTTCCCAACAAGTTTTCTGAAGTCGTCATCCTCAAAATCTGGGGCGAAAAAACCTTCGCCGAAATTGGGGAAATGCTCGATATCTCACTCAACACTGCCGCATCACGGTATCGCTACGGACTCGATATCCTCAAACGCAAACTGATTGAATCGAAAAGCAAAGGCGACCTCTCGCTCTAACCCATTTCAACATTCCTGCCTTCTTGAACGCTATGGATATCCCACGCAAAGATTTGGAAATACTCCTTGAGTCACTCCAGCCAGCCGCATTGTCCCAACAAACTCTCGATCGCATGGAGCGTAGCCTCGCGCCATCGACTGACCTCGATGTGACAGATGTCAGCATGGAAAAACAATGCAAAGCACTCGTGCCGCAAGCCCTCTCCGCGACATCGTTCGATCGTCTCTTTGACATCGTGCAGCATGTTCCATTTGCCATCGATGAAAAAGTCGTGCTTTTCCCAGGAACAACCAAGACGAAACTCGCTGTTTCTTCCCGTCGCAGCTCGATTCTCCGCCGCTACTGGGCCGCAGCTGCCGTCGCCTTGCTCGGTGGACTCGCTGCCTTACTTTCTCCCCCTGTCTCGCAAGATCCCTTTGTTTCTCAGACTTCACAGCCTGCAGCTACCATTCCCATGGCGCCATCGAATGACGCTTCTTCACCAAAGCGCAATTCTGGCATTGTCGCCACGAGTTACGGTTCAGGCATGGAACGCGCCGCCGATGAGGGGGTCATCTGGACACAAGACCGCCAACCCTGTCGCGTCTTGCGCTTCCAATACCAAGATCGTGTTCTGGTGCGCGACCAAAATGGCATTGATCGCATGCTCTTCATCCCTCGCGAGGAATTGTATGTCGTTCCTGAAAAATGCGATTGATCACGCCACGATTCTTGTCGTAATAACAATGCTTCCTCGATTTGTATGAAAATTCCGTTCATCGCCGCTGCCTGCTTCGCTTCTGCCACGCTACCGAGCTGGGCCCTAGAGGCCCCGAAAAAAGTGGCACCTCTCGCGCCAAGCCAACCACCCACAGGAGAAGTGGTGCCCGCAGCTCCTATCGCCCCCGCTCAGCCCGCACTGCCACCCGAAACGCATGCACCAGCTGCATCGCCCAAATCAGAAAATCACCAGAAAGCTCTGCGGCCGTATCTCGGTGTAGGATTGGACCCCGTGCCTTTGCCTCTCGCCAAACACCTCGGTCTGGAACCTGAAAGTGGCGCGCTCATTCGCGTGATCGACCCCGTTGGCCCTGCTGCAAGCTGTGGCATGCAGGAAGCAGACATCCTCACCGCCATCGATGGACAAAAAGTGAAATGCCAAAAATCTCTGTGCCAAATCATCAGCGGACATCAAGTGGGCGACGAAATCAAAGTCTCCTACCTGCATCGCGGACAAACCAAAGAAGCCTCGCTGAAACTCGCAGGACGTGATGAATCCTCAATCCCTCTCACCGAGCCCGAGAATGATGCCCCACTGATGGCGCAAGACCTGTTGCGCACTCTCCCCAAGGACATGCGCGATGCCATTGAAAAGAATCTCAAAGCGCTCGAAGGCATGCAGGCAGACCCACGGCTGTTGGGCGAAGTCGGTGGCGGTCTCTTGCCTGAGGGCGCACCGGTCATCCCTGAACTGCAAAAACGCATTGAGCGGATGATGAAGGGCATGGCCATGCCAGTGCCTCAAGCGGAAGGAAAAGTGGAATTGAATGGCGAGGGCCTTGAGATGCGCAGCACTCTCAAGATGATGGATCAAGACGGCAAGATCGAGATCGAACGCCATGGCGATTCTACAGAAGCCAAAGTCTATGACAAGGACGGCAATCTCCAGTGGTCTGGCCCCTACCAAACCCCTCAAGATAAAGCCGCCGCCCCCCCCGCAGTCCGCGATCGACTCGATGCTTTGAACATCGACACTAGTGGTCATGGCATCCAATTGCGGATGCTCCCACAACGCTAAGTGACGAATTATTTTCCGATAAAATCCTCGTCGCTGCGATGCAATCGTGGTATCTAGCGCCAGCGCTTCATGAATCTTTCGCTACGGCTACCGCGTCCATTCCTCCTCGCTGCCCTGTGCTGCCTCGGACTCAGCTCCTGCATCGTCCGCATGCCCAATCCAGCACAGCCCAAAGCTCTACCTAATCCATCAAATTCCATCGATTCCGCCATTCGCGAATCAACGGTGCCGATCTATCTGCTCGCCGATAGCCTGCACACATCGCTTGCTTTGCCCTATGATTGGTTGATCGAATCGGGCTACACACCACCAGCAAACCTCAAGTTTTCTCCAGGACCTTCGCGCTATCTGATTATGAGCTGGGGCGATCGCATCGCCTATGAACAACGCCGATGGCTTCGACCGACCGAGGTTTTTTATGCCCTCTGCATGCCTTCACCCGCTGTCACGGAAGTCATTCCTGTTTCTTGGAAAGTCGAAGAAGTCTGCTACCAGCAACGCATTTATCGCCGTGAGATTCCTCAGAGCCATGGCCGACCACTCGCGCATTTTCTCAATGCGAGCAATCGCTTTGATGCCCAAGGACAACCTCGCGTGATTGGGTCTTCAAGCTGGGGCCAAGGGGTCTTGGTCGATAGCCCACATTCGTATTATTTCCCCCGTATTTGCAATGTCTGGACCGCACAAGCCCTCGAATCCTGTGGGTTTTCGATCAATATCCGCAAAGCGATTCATGCCAATTCCCTAATCAAGCAGGCTCAAAAACAAGGGTTTTCTTGGGTCCACCGCGGACATGCCAAATCTCGCTATGGCAGAGATGCAGCGAAACCTCGTGATTTATGAATCCAACACCACCATGGACGGGGAAGGAAATTGAGGGGTTTCTCATCTACCTCGCCACGGAACGAGGCCGCTCGACCGCGTATCAACTGTCGGTCCGACAATCACTGGAATCTTTGTTGCGATGGACTCAGGAACGCGGTCTCAGCCTCCACGATCTCGGCACCGATGAGCTATCGGCATTTTTGACCACCCGCAAGGAACAATCACTCGCAGCATCTTCTCTCCGCATCACGGTCGTACATCTCAAAGTGTTCTTCCGCTGGCTCACGCGCATGGGCTGCACCGAGATGGACCCTGCGGAACCGCTGCACTCACCCCGACCTGAAAAATCACTGCCGGAAACGTTTCACCAAGACCTATGTCGACAGCTCCTGGAAAGCATCGACGTCACCGAGCCGCTCGGTTCGCGCGATCGTGCGATTTTAGAACTTTTTTATTCCTCCGGGTTACGACTCTCAGAACTTTGCCATGCGCGATTGGAAAGTCTTGATCTCGAAGAAAAATTCCTACGCGTCACGGGCAAGGGCAATAAAACGAGAATTGTGCCCCTGGGGCAAATGGCACAACAAGCGCTCGATCACTACCTCGGTCAGTCACGACCGACTCTGGTCAAAAAACGCACGGGCTCGCACATTTTCCTCTCCATACGCGGCGGAGCGCTCTCACCCGACCGCGTTCGCGAAATTGTCAAAGAACGTGCAGCACAAGCAGGCATTGATCAAAATGTCTACCCTCACCTGCTCCGCCATTCGTTTGCCACACACTTGCTCGAAGGCGGCGCGGATTTGCGGGTGATTCAGGAACTTCTCGGCCATGCCGATATCGCGACGACGCAAATTTACACACA